>JAGUXX010000290.1 GCA_020061585.1 Betaproteobacteria bacterium
ACCATGGGCGCGATCGCCGCCAGCAGCAAGAAGATCGCCGACATCATCAGCGTCATCGACGGCATCGCCTTCCAGACCAACATCCTGGCGCTGAACGCCGCCGTGGAAGCGGCCCGAGCCGGCGAACAAGGGCGGGGCTTCGCGGTGGTGGCCGGGGAAGTGCGCAGCCTGGCGCAACGCAGCGCGGCGGCGGCCAAGGAAATCAAAGGCCTGATCGGCGACTCGACGGACAAGGTCAGCGACGGCTACAAACTGGTGGAACAAGCGGGCAACACCATGGACGAAGTGGTCAACGCCGTGAAGCGGGTGACCGACATCATGGGCGAGATCAGCGCCGCCAGCACCGAGCAGAGCCAGGGCATCGAACAGGTGAATCGGGCGATCGCCCAGATGGACGAAACCACGCAACAGAACGCGGCGCTGGTGGAACAAGCGGCGGCGGCGGCGGAATCGCTACAGGATCAGGCGGCCAGCCTGAGTCAGGCGGTGGCGGCGTTCAAGACCCACGGCGGCGGAAATCTGATTGCATCGGCGGCGCGTGACGTCACCCCGGCGCGCCTGGCGCCGGGGCCGGCGCGGGCGATGCGGCGCCTGGCGCCGCAAGCCAACGGTCATGCGGAAGACGAGTGGGAAGAGTTTTAAGCTGAAGTGGTCAACCCCTGAAACAGGAGGAGCAGCATGCGCCAGAACCTTCCGGTCACCGGCAATGAATATCCGCTGCAAGATGGCATCCAGATCGTGTCGCGCACCGATGCCCAAGGCATCATCACTTTCGTCAATCCCGAATTTGTCGAAGCCAGCGGCTTCAGCGAGGCTGAATTGCTCGGCGCGCCACACAACATTCTGCGCCATCCGGACATGCCGGCGGCGGCCTTCGCCGATCTTTGGGATACGGTGCAAGGCGGCAAGCCATGGACTGGCATGGTGAAGAATCGCCGCAAAAATGGCGATCACTACTGGGTGGAAGCCAATGTCGCGCCAGAAAAGTTGAACGACCAGTTGATCGGCTATATCTCGGTCAGGCGCAAACCTGCGCGTGCACAGATAGCCGCCGCGGAAGCGCTGTATCGCAAGGTCAATGCCGGCAAGGCGACGCTGGCCGCGACCGGCCTGGGGGTTCGCCTCGGCGGCCTTTCGCTGGCGGTCAAGATCGCCGCGCTCAGCATATTGATTGTCGTGCTGTGTCTGACGACGTTGACCTTGTTCATCCAGGGCCACGCCAAGGCCACGCTGGACGACATCATGCTGGACAATCTGCAAGCCCAGAACCGGCTGGTCATCGGTATGGTCGAGACCTACAACCGCAGCCTGGAAAAATCGGCCAACCAGTTGTCGGGCCTGTTCAATGCGCAGTTTGCCGGGGCGTTCAATCTGGATGAGGCGCAATCCATCGAGGTCGGCGGCAAGCCCACGCCCGTGCTGAAGCATGACGGTGTGCCGTTGAACGGCAACTACAGCGCTGTGGATCGGTTTACCGCCGCGTCCGATGGCGCTGTGGCAACGGTATTCGCGCGCCAAGGCGCGGATTTCGTCCGGGTCACCACATCGCTGAAAAAACAGGATGGCAGTCGCGCGGTGGGTACCGCGTTGGACCGGGACCATCCCGCCTATGCCAGGTTGATGGCCGGGCAGCCTTACGTCGGCAAGGCCAGCCTGTTCGGCCGTGAATACATGACCCGCTATGCGCCGATTAAGGATGCCGGCGGCAATGTCATTGCGGTGTTGTTTGTCGGCCTGGATTTCAGTGAGCAGTTCATTGCGCTGAAGGCGCGGTTGAATGCCATCAAGATCGGCCAGACCGGTTATGTCTATGTCCTGGATAGCGGCAAGAACAAAGGCATGCTGGTTTTGCACCCGGCCAAGGAAGGCGCCAATATTCTGGATGCCAAGGATGCCGATGGCCATGAATTCATCCGCGAGATGGTGGACAACAAGCAGGGTGTGATCCGCTATCCGTGGGTCAACAAGGAACTGGGTGAAACCCGCGCGCGGGACAAGATTGTCGTGTACAGCCCGTTCCCGGCGTGGGACTGGGTGATCGGCAGCGGCAGTTATGTCGAGGAGTTCACCGAGAGCAGCGTGCGCATCGGCTGGCTGATCGAGCTTGCGGGCCTGTTGACCGCAATCCTGCTGGGCGTATTCCTGTTCATCCTGTCGAAACGCCTGGTGGCGCGTCCGTTGCGGACAGTGATCGGTCATATGGATGAGATTGCCCAGGGCAATTATTTCTCGGCTATTCCGACCCAGTACAAGGACGAGATCGGACAAGTATTCTCGGCGCTGAAGGCGATGCAGACCAAGCTGGGGTTTTCGGTCACCGAAGCACATCGAATTGCGCAGGACAGTTTGCGGATCAAGACCGCGCTGGACTGTTCCGCGGTCGGCATTACCGTTGCCGATGCCGATGCCCATCTGGTGCACATGACACCCAGCGCCCGCGGCCTGCTGCAAGACCTGGGCGGCCCCGGGCTGGCGGTGGACAAGCTGTATGGCGGCAATATCTCCCGCGTGTTCCGTGATCCCGCCGTGGCGGCGCGTTTCGATCAGGCCGTGAATTCAGGCGCGCAGGTTGATATGGAAGCCGGCCGCCATCATCTGCGTCTGATCGCGCGGCCGATTCTGGACGCCGCCGGCAAACAGTTGGGGCGGGTCACGCAATGGACCGATCGCACCGCCGAGGTGGAAGTCGAAAAGGCCGTCGCCAACCTGGTCTCGGCGGCGGCGGCGGGGGACTTCAGTCACCGGCTGAACCCATCCGGCAAGGAAGGTTTCTTCCTGCAACTGGCGGAAGGCATCAACAAACTGGTGGAAACCAGCGAGCGCGGCATGAACGATGTGGCGCGGGTGCTGAAAGCGCTGTCGCAAGGCGACCTGACGCAGCGCATAGACAGTGCCTACGACGGCCTGTACGGCCAACTGCAAAACGACACCAACGCCACCAGCGAACGGCTGTCGGAAATCGTCAGCCAGATCCGTGTAGCCACCGAAGCGATCAACACCGCCTCAAGAGAAATCGCCAGC
>JAGUXX010000107.1 GCA_020061585.1 Betaproteobacteria bacterium
GAGGGCGCGCTGCTGGCCCTGTCCGACCATGGCCTGCTGAGCGGCTCGGTGTCCGGCGGCGGCATCGAGGCCGATCTGCTTGAACGGGTGCGCACGGATATCCCCGACCGCCCCACCCTGGCAAGCTACGGCGTCGAGACCGGCAGCGCGCGCCGCTTCGGCCTGCCCTGCGGCGGCATCCTGGAACTGGTGCTGGAACCCCTGGCCGGTGGCGACACTCTGGCCCCGGTCCTCACCGCCTTGGCCGAGCGGCGTTGCCTGCGCCGCAGCCTGGAAATGGACACCGGCCGGGTGGAATTCGCAGCGGGCGAATCCCTGGACCTTTGCAGTTTCGACGGCCGCCATTTGAGCCGCGTGTTCGGCCCGCGCTGGCGCCTGCTGGCCATTGGCGCCGGCCAGATCACCCGCTTCCTGGCGGACATGGCCCAAGCCTTGGACTACGAGGTTCTGGTCTGCGAACCCCGCGAGGAATACCGCGCTTCCTGGAAGGAAGACGGCACTACGTGCCTGCTCGCCGGCATGCCCGACGACGTGGCGCGGGACTTGGCGGCGGACGGACGCACAATGGTGGTGGCACTGACCCACGATCCCAAGCTGGACGACCTGGCCCTGATGGAAGCCCTCGTCTCGCCGGCTTTCTACGTCGGCGCCCTGGGCTCCCGGCTCAACCAGGCCAAGCGACGTGAACGCCTGCTGGAACTGGGGCTCTCCCCGGCGCAAGTGGACCGCCTGCGCGGCCCGGTGGGCCTGAACCTGGGCGGCAAGACCCCGGCGGAAATCGCGCTGGCCATCCTGGCCGAGGTCACCGCCCTGCGGCATGGTGTGACGGTCAGGCTGGACGCTCCGGAACGCGCATCCACCCTGGGCTGCGCCTGATGCAAGCCATCCTGCTCGCCGCCGGCCGAGGCACCCGCTTCGGCGCCGACAAACTGCTCCACAGCCTGACTGACGGCACGCCCATGGCCCTGGCCGCTGTCCGCAACCTGAAAGCCGCCATCCCCAACGTTCTCGCCGTGGTCAACGGCGAGAACCTGGAACTCATGGCCCTGCTGGAAGAGATGGGCGTGGGAGTCAGTGTTTGCCCCGACGCGGCGCAAGGCATGGGCGCCAGCCTGGCCTGGGGCGTGGCTCGCTCGCGGCAGGCGGACGGCTGGCTCATCGCCCTGGCGGACATGCCTTGGATCAGGCCGGAGACCATCCATGCCGTGGCCAAAACGGTAACCGGCACTAGCGTCATCGCCGCGCCGGTGTATCGGGGCAGGCGCGGCCATCCCGTGGCCTTCGGCCGGGGCTACGGCGCGGCGCTCATGGCGTTGTCGGGGGATGAAGGTGCGCGCAGTCTGCTCGCCGGCTTTTCCCGGGAAGTGATCCTGCTGCCCTGTGAGGATTCAGGCGTTGTCAGGGACATCGATTTGCCAGAGGGGATCCCTGGCTGCACGCGTGAAAAGGGTGGAAAAACGTAGCGTCCTCGACCAACCCGGTGTTCCTCAAAAACCGCCGCGACTTCGTGGCGCACAAGCTGTCGGTGAAAATGGCGCGGCCGCCTAATTTCCGGCACCTGGAACAGATCAACCTGCTCCCCGGCAGGCCGCTCAAATGGCCGTCCACCTATCAGGTGCTGCAGCCCAGGGAATTCCAGTAGCGGATGCAGGAGGGCCTGGTGATCGATACCCGCTCACCGGAAGCCTTTGCCGCGGCCCACATACCCGGCGCCTACAACATCTGGCTCGACGGCGTGCCGGCGTTCGGCGGCTGGGTCGCCGACGAAAACACCCGGATCCTTCTGGTCGCCGACGGCGCCGCAGCGATGGAACTGGCGGTGCTGTCGCTGGCGCGCATCGGCATCGACTCGGTGCAGGGCATCCTCGCCAACTGCATGGAAGGCTGGCGCGATGAGGGTCTGCCGCTCGAATCCATCGCGACGACCAACGCCGCCGAAACGGCCAACTGGATGCGGCAGGGTCGTGTACACCTGCTCGACGTGCGCGACCAATACGAGAGGGACGAGAAGCACATCCCGGGCGCAATGTACTGCTATGTCGGCGAGCTGCGGGACAACCTGCCGCTGCTGCCCAAGGACAGCGAAATCGTCGTGCATTGCAACGTCGGGCACCGCTCGGGCGTGGCCGCGAGCATCCTGAAGCGCAATCGCTTTACCCGCATCCACAACATGCTGGGCGGCATCACCGCCTGGGAAAAGCTGGGTCTGCCGCTCGAAAGATCCGACGCAGCCAAGCAGGCGGGCTGATCATGCCAGCCGAATCGGGAGCCTGGTCGCCCTACCTCGTCGGCCTGCTGATCGGCCTGCTGTCGATGGCGACGTTCTATTTTTCCAACAAGCCGCTAAGCGTGTCGACCGCCTACGCCCGGCTGGCGGGTATGGTCGGAAACCTGTTCGCCAGGGTTCATACCGAAAACCTGAAGTTTTATCAGGACACCAAGCCGAATGTCGAATGGGGGATGATGCTGGTATTCGGCATGTTTATCGGCGCCATCATCGCCGCAGTCAGCGGTGGCGAGATCACCTTCGCATGGGTGCCCGCCCTGTGGGACAGCCGTTTCGGTTCTGATGTTTCGCTGCGGCTGGGACTGGCGTTCTTAGGCGGCGTTATCCTGGCCTACGGTGCCCGGCTGGCGGGCGGCTGCACCAGCGGTCACGGCATCAGCGGCGCACTCCAGTTGTCGGTGAGTTCGTGGATCGCGCTTGCATGCTTCTTCGTCGCCGCCGTGGCGACCGCCCATCTGCTTTATCAGCTCTGAGAAGCGCGATGAACACGCCTGCGAATCCCCTGTCCGAGATCGTCCCACCGGTACTCGTCATCCCGTCGCCGGCGGACGAACAAAATGATCCGTACGAGGCCGGCAAACCGGATTCACCGCGCCAGCTGGTGCTTGGTCTGCTGTTCGGCGTCGGGCTCGGCTTCCTGCTGCAGAAGGGCGGCGTGGCCAAATACGAGGTGCTGATGGGCCAGTTCCTGCTCACCGATTTCACTGTCATCAAGGTCATGCTCACGGCGATCTGCGTCGGCATGATCGGCGTTTTTTCACTGCGCGCGCTGGGCCTGGTCGAATTGCATGTGAAGCCTGCCCGCTACGCCGCCAACATTGCCGGCGGCCTGCTGTTCGGTGTCGGGCTCGCTCTGCTCGGCTACTGCCCGGGAACCGGTGTCGTGGCGCTGGGTCAGGGCAACTACGACGCGATCGCCGGCATCCTCGGCCTGATGGCGGGCAGTTATGTCTATGCCGAAACATCGGGCTACCTCAGTTCGACGATCCAGAAAATCGGCAACCGCGGTGGCATCATGCTGCCGGATTTGCTGGGCATGCGTCTCGCGGTTTTCCTGGCGCTGTTCGTGCCGCTGCAGGTCCTGGGCCTGTTGGTCATGGCGCAGCGAGCGCCCTGAAGCCTCCGCACAGCGCATCACAGCCGATCCAACGGGCCTGTGTTCGCTATGGGTGCTAGCGCACAGATTGCCGGAACCGCCGAGTCCATTCTTGAAACCGCTGAATGGTTTTTCCGGCACTGCGCCTTCAATCGGTTTCATTTTCAGAAGCACACCCTGAAATCGATCAAGCCAAGGGTCGCACTTAAAACCTTGGGCTAACCCATGGTCAGTGCCATCCATTCACATTCAGCAATTCCCTCAATATTTTCAGGAGCACAACATGTACGAAACGATCAATACCGATACAACCACCGCCGGCCGCCATCAGTCTCGAGTGCTCAGCGCCGGTTCACTCATGAGCGATGATGTGTACAACAACGAAGGTGAAAAGCTGGGCGACATCAAGGAATTCATGCTCGACATCGATACCGGCAAGGTTTGCTACGCGGTGCTGTCCTTCGGCGGCTTCCTCAGCCTCGGCGAAAAGCTGTTTGCCATACCCTGGAGCGCCCTGACAGTCGATACTGAAAACCATCGCTTGATCCTGGATACCGACGAGGAACGCCTGAAGAATGCCCCGGGTTTCGATGCCGACAACTGGCCCGACATGGCCGATACAACTTGGGAAAAGAGCGTCCACGATTATTACGGCATGACGCACTGAAGCTATCAAGCTTGCTTGACAACCCAGGTGGCGGGACAGGCTCTCAGGAGCCTGTCCGCTGGGTTCGCTAACGAACTGACAGCCAGCGCCGAGTCGCCCAAGAAACAACGCTGAAATTTCGCCATGGCGTCGCCATGCGGTTGCCTTGATCGAATCAGGGAAGACGCCATGAACCACGTTACCGCGACAGACCAGACCAGCATAGTCAGCGGTGCCCATCAGGGGATGAGCAGCGATGCCGACTGAACAACCCCGCCTGCATCGTCAGCCCAGCGATCTGGCGGACCGCTTCGCGTTGGGCATGACCCGTCTGCTGCGCTTCTTCGCCGACACCTTGTTTGCCAAACGCTATGGACACCGGGCGATCGTGCTCGAAACGGTGGCGGCCGTGCCCGGCATGGTCGGTGCGATGGCCACCCACCTGCGATGCCTGCGGCGCATGGTCGGCGACGACGGCTGGATCCGCAGGCTGATGGAGGAAGCGGAGAACGAGCGCATGCACCTGATGACTTTCATCGAGGTCGCCCGACCCACCGCGTTCGAGCGGCTGCTGATCCTGGTCGCGCAGTGGACTTTCTACGTCGGCTTCTTCCTGCTGTATCTGGTTTCGCGCCGCACGGCGCACCGCCTGGTCGGCTACTTCGAGGAGGAAGCGGTGCTCAGCTACACGCTCTACCTGGCGGAAATCGACGCCGGTCGGGTGCGCAACGTTGCCGCACCGGCGATTGCGATTTGTTATTGGAAGCTGGCGGACGACGCGAAGCTGCGTGACGTGGTGTGCGTGGTTCGCGCGGACGAGGCGCATCACCGCGATGTCAACCACGGATTGGCCGACCAGCTGTCCGGTCAGCCCGCCGATCCAGCACCGGTCGCACCGTACCCTGACCATGCCGACACCTGATCCATGCGCTGCCTGCTGATCCTTGCCCACCCCCGCCGCGACAGCCTGTGCGGCGCGCTGTTCGATGCCTGTGCCAAGGGCGCGCGCCAGGCCGGCGTGGAGTGCCGCGAGCTGATCCTCAGCGAGCTGCACTTCGATGCCGATGTGCTCACCGTCTCGCCCGAACAGCAGCCGCTGGAGCCGGACCTGCAGCGCGCCCAGCAGGACATTCAATGGGCGGAACACCTGGTGTTGGTCTACCCCACCTGGTGGGGCACCTTCCCGGCCCTGCTCAAGGGCTTCCTGGATCGGGTGCTGACACCGGGATTCGCCTTTCGCCATGTCACGCACGACCGGTGGGACAAGTTGCTCAGCGGCCGCACTGCCGACCTGATCACGACCATGGATACGCCACCGCTGATCTACCGGTTCATCTATCGCGCGCCGGGCCAGCAGGCGCTGGTTCGCGCGACGCTCGGCTACTGCGGCATCCGCAGCGCGCGTATCGAGACCTTCGGGCCGGTGATCGCCGCCGACGCCGATCAACGCCAGCAATGGCTGGCGTGTGCCCGATCGATCGGCTCGCGCCTGGCCGCCGGTGCGCTGTCCACCGCGCAGCGCCAAAAGCAGCGCTTCGCC
>JAGUXX010000241.1 GCA_020061585.1 Betaproteobacteria bacterium
CAGCGCCTGGCCGCAACTCGACCAGCCGCGCCCGGCGGAGGACTTCAGCCCCGCCAGCCTCGGCTCGCTGCTGCGCCTGTGCGCCGGCATCACCGCCTGGAAACAATATGGCCCGAGTCGCTGGTCGCTGCGCGCGCATCCGTCCTCCGGCAATCTGCATCCCACCGAAACCTGGTTGATCAGTTCAGCCGTGCCGGGTCTGGCCGACGGCCTGCATCACTATCAGGCGCTCGACCACAGCCTGGAACACCGCGCCTGGTCCACCGCGACCGACGCCGGAACGCCCGGCGTCTGGCTTGGGTACAGCTCCATCGCCTGGCGCGAAGCCTGGAAATATGGCGAACGCGCGTTCCGCTATTGTCAGCTCGACATGGGCCACGTGCTCGCCGCGCTGGCCTATGCCGCCGCGCTGCACGGCTGGCAACCGCGACTGCTGGCCTTGCCGCCGAGCGACACGGCGGCGCGGCTGGGGGTGGATCGCGCCGACGATTTCCGCGCGGTGGAGGCGGAAGAAGCCGAGGTCATCGTCGCCTTGCACGCCGATGATCGTCCGTTGCCGAACTGGACGCAGTGGGCCGGACAACCCGGCCGGCTCGACCCGAAACCGCTGTACGACTGGCCGGTGATCGAGGCAGTGGCGCGGGCGACACGCGGCGCGTTGCCGGCGGGTGACGTACAACCCGGCCTGGAACCCCGCGCCGAATCGCCGCGCATCGAATCGGATTCGCTGCTGCCGGCCACCCAGGTCATCCTGCAACGCCGCAGCGCCCAGGCTTTCGATGGCGTCAGCATCATGCCGCGCGCCGTGTTTCGGCGTCTGCTGGCGGCCCTGTTGCCGGGCGGCTCGCCGGTCTGGCGGTTGTGGCCGCATGCGCCGCGCGTGCATCCGGTATTGCTGGTGCATCGGGTGGCGGACCTCAAACCCGGCCTGTACGCGCTGCCGCGCTCGGACGCGGCGCTGGCCGATCTGCGGCTGACCCTGCCCGAGTTGTTCGCCTGGTCGGCCGCCGATGCGCAACTGCCGCTCTATCAACTCATGGCGGCCAAGGCCGAACGCACCGCGCGCACCTTGTCCTGCCACCAGGACATCGCCTCGATGGCCGCCTTCACGGTGCTGTTCATCGCCGAATTCGCCGCGCCGATCGGCGACAACCCCGCCGCCTGGCGGCATCTGCACTGGGAAGCCGGGATGCTCGGCCACTGCCTGACGCTGGAAGCCGAGGCCGCCGGCTGGCGCGGCACCGGCATCGGCTGCTTCTTCGACGATGCGGTGCATGAAGTGCTGGGTTTGCGCGACAGCCGCTATCAGGTGGTGTACCACTTCGCCATCGGCATCCCGGTCGACGATGCGCGCCTGACCACGCTGCCGGCCTACCCCTGAGGCGGCAGCGCCCGGGCTATCGAACAACCCTCCGTCACCCCGCCCCGGATATCCCCATTCCGGGGTGACGGCCAAGCCGGAGTCCAGAAGCCGTTGATGTCAACCCCGCATCGGATCATCGCGACTGCTCTGGCGCTTCCCGGTCCGGTTTGATCAACGCCGTCAGATGTTCGACGCTGAAATCCACCGCATCGCGGAACGGATACAACACGGTCGGCGCGCCGGCGCGTTTGAGCAGCGCGCCATGCGCGTCGTCACGCGCCACGAACGCCACCTCGCCGGCGAAGCTACGCGTTGTCAGCGCATGCAGCAAGGCGCGGTTGGAATCCAGATCGGGCAGCGTGCTGACCGCCCAGGGCACACCGTCGAGCGGCAGCGTTTCGAGAAAATCCGCGTCCTGAGCATCGCCGAAACTGACATTCATGCCCTTGGCGCGCTGGCTGCGCACCAGTTCCGGATCGAACTCCACGCCCAGCACCGTCAGCCCGGCTTCCCGCAGCCGCCGGGCCATGCGCTCGCCATAGCGGCCCAGACCGAAAATCACGATGTCCGGCGTCGGCGCGCCCGGCGGTTGTTGCTCGACCGCCAGTTCGCGGTACGGTTGGCGGCGTTCGAACACGCCCAGCCAGGGCGCCAGGCGTTCGTAAAGCTGCTGCGAAAACAGAATCATGTAAGTCGACAAGGCGATGGTGGTCACCCCGACCAGCGTCGTCAGCCCCAGCGCCTGCACGCCGACATGGCCGAGGCTGATGCCCATGGCGACGAACACGATGGAAAACTCGCTGATCTGCGCCACCGTCAGGCCGGCGAGGAAACTGGTGCGCTTGCGGTAGCCCATGTAACCCATGATGACCATGACAATCAGCGGGTTGCCGATCAACACGAAGGCCGACAGGATCGCCGCCGGCAGGATTTCTTCGCCCAGCGTCGAGAAGTCCAGCTTGGCGCCGAGATCGATGAAAAAGAACAGCAGCAGAAAATCGCGGATGCCGGTCAGGCGCGCGCCGATCGCCTCGCGGTAAGGCGTCGAGGCCAGCGAAAAACCCGCCATGAAGGCGCCGGCCTCCTTGGAGAAGCCGGCCCATTCGCCCAGCGCCGCCAGGCCGGTACCCCAGGCGATGGCGAAGATCAGCATCAGTTCCTGCGAACGCGCCATGGCGCGCACCACGCTGGGCAGGATGTAGCGCATCAGCAGCAACATCAGCAGCGCCGCCAGCGACACGCGGGTCAGCAGCGACACCGCGACTTCCCAGACCGCGGCATCCGTCGCGCCGCGCATCGCGCTCATCGCCATCATCGCCAGCACCACGGCGATGTCCTGGACGATCAGAAAGCCCACCGCGATGCGGCCGTGCAGGGAGTCCAGCTCACGTTTGTCGGACAGCAGCTTGACGATGATGATGGTGCTGGAGAAGGTCAGCGCCACGGCGACGTACAGCGCCTCCATCAACTCCTTGCCGAGCGCCAGGATGATCAGCAAGCCGACCACGATGGTAAACCCGAGTTGCCCGAGACCGGTGGCCAGCGCCACCGGGCCGATGTGGCGGACATGCTGCAGATCCAGCTTGAGGCCGACCAGGAACAGCAACACCGCTACCCCGATCTGCGCCAGCAGGTCGATTTGGTCATGCGCCTGGACCAGTCCGAACACCGCCGGCCCAACCAGTATGCCGACCGCGATATAGGCGATCAGCACCGGCTGGCGCAGCCGCACGGCAATGGCTCCGGCGACGGCGGTGATGCCGAGCAGCAAGGCCATCTCGGCGAACGGGGCGGCGTGCAAGGCTGCGGGCGACATTCCTTCAGACGCCATGGGCGCCAGCGTTGGTTACTGTTACGGGTTGGATTTACTGGTTTTACGTTTCCGGTATTTCCAGGCCCAGGTGGTCTTCAGCCGCCAGGCCAGCATGATCAGCGCGTAAGTCAGAAAACCGGCGATCACGGCGAACAGGCTCAACCCTAACAGCAATGGCGGGCCCAGCGCCAGCAAGCCGCTCCAGACCTGATGCCACCAGCGCGCTTGCGGCTCGATAACGGCAACCGGCGGCGCGCTGTAATCCGGCGTCTCGACGTGATCCACGCCGAGCAACCTGGCGCCGACGCGGTGCGCCAGCACGTAGATCGGCGCGAAGGTAACCGGATTGGTCACCAGCGTGCTGCCGATCGCGGCCGGCACATTGGCGCGCAACATCACCGCCGCGCCGGCGGCAAAGGGAATCTGCGCGATCGGCACCAGCAGACCGAAAAACACCCCGAGGCCGACGCCCACCGACACCCCGCGCCGGCTGAAATGCCACAGACGCGGATGCATCAAATGCGGCCGCAGCCAGCTCAGCCAGCGGTTGTCGTGGATCTGCTCACGGGTGGGGATGAATCGGCGCAGGCGAGGGTGCATGAAAGTTGAATCGGGGCAGGTCGAAAATCGCGCAACGCCGGCGCCGATTGAGGCGCGCGGGCGAAACACGGCATGAGCAAGACATACCGAAAACCACCGTCATTCCCGCGCATGCGGGAATCCAGGCGGAGTAAACCACTGGATTCCCGCATGCGCGGGAATGACGAGTCAGTGCCATTGGAACCAAACCAGATATTCGTGGTTCCGGCGGGCGGCAATTGAACTGTTCCGGGCAAACAAGTCAATAACACGGCGCTATTTATTTTCATGATGGCATCCCAACATTTAAGAAACTCGAACACGGCCGGGGTTTGCCGGCTTTAGCCAATTTCAAGCCACCCCTTCAAACCCTCATTACCCGCTCATCTCAACACCACTGCCCACCCCCATGAACGCAGCCGCATCCGCTTCCCAAACCTTGCCTCCACACCGTCAGAAACTGTCCCGTCTGATCGAACTGCCGCTGGTGCAGCACTTCATCCTGGCGTTGATCCTGATCAATGCCGTCACCCTCGGCCTGGAAACCTCGCCGACCGTCATGGCGCGCCACGGCGAGTTCATTCATCTGCTGGACAAGGCGATCCTGAGCATTTTCGTCATCGAAATCACGCTACGGTTGTACGTGCATCGCCTGCGATTCTTCCGCGACCCGTGGAGCGTGTTCGACTTTCTGGTGGTCGGCATCGCCCTGCTGCCCGCCACCGGCCAGTTCTCGGTACTGCGCGCGCTGCGGGTGTTGCGGGTACTGCGCATTCTGACCATCGTGCCGTCGATGCGGCGGGTGGTCGGCGCGTTGCTCGGCGCCATTCCCGGCCTGGCGTCGATCGGCATGGTCCTGCTGCTGATCTATTACGTGTTCGCGGTGATCGCCACCAATCTGTTCGCCACCGCCTTCCCGGACTGGTTCGGCACGCTCGGCCGGTCGTTCTACACGCTGTTCCAGATCATGACGCTGGAAAGCTGGTCGATGGGCATCTCGCGGCCGGTGATGGAACAGTTTCCCTATGCCTGGGGTTTCTTCGTCGTGTTCATCCTGATCGCCACGTTCACCATGCTGAACCTGTTCATCGCCATCATCGTCAACGCCATGCAGACCTTCAGCGACGAAGAGCACCGCGATACCGCCAGCGTGGTGGAACAGGCGCGTGTACATATCGAGGCCGACCTGCACAGCGAAATTCGTGAATTGCGCGCGGAAATAGCCGATTTGAAAGTCCTGCTCACCCGACCAAGGGAATGACCGCCGCCCGCCCGCACGATTCCCGCCTGGTGCGACTGGCCTGCCTGATCGCCGGCGGCGTCGCTCTGGCGCTGGGGCTGATCGGCATCGTCGTGCCGCTGCTGCCGACCACGCCGTTCGTGCTGCTGGCGGCGGCCTGTTTCGCGCGCAGCTCGGTGCGTCTGCACGACGCCATGCTCGGGCATCGCGTCATCGGCCCGATCATCCTCGAATGGCAAACCCATCGCGCCATGCCGCGCCGCGCCAAACGCTACGCCTACGGCCTGATGCTGTTATCTTTCGGCAGCTCGATGTGGTTGATGCCGTCGCACTGGCATCGTGTGTTGCTCGGCGGCATTGGTCTGGTGCTGCTGTTCTTTCTGTGGCGCGTGCCGGTGCGGGAATTGCCCTCGATCAAACAGTAGAGCGCGCACCGCGCCCCGCCCGCTCGCATAAACAAGGAAAGCCATGCCGACCAGCAAACCGCCGGAACCGCCCGCCTCGGGCTGGACACTGATTTTTCTCGCCTGGCTGATCGCCGGCGTTTCGACCCTGGGCGCACTGTTTCTCGGCGAGATCATGGGCTACACCCCATGCGTGCTGTGCTGGTATCAGCGTATCGCCATGTTTCCGCTGGTATTGATACTGGCCGCCGGGCTGTTTCCGTTCGATCCACGCGTGCTGCGCTACGCGTTGCCGCTGGCGCTGGTCGGCTGGGCGCTGGCGATGTTCCATTGGGGGGTGGCCAGCGGCATCATTCCGGAAACCGTTACGCCCTGCAGCAAAGGCGTGCCATGTTCGGTGGAGCAAATCGTCTGGTTCGGCTTTCTGACCCTGCCGATGCTTTCGGTATCGGCGTTTTCCGGCATCATTGCACTGTTGTTAATGACTCATTTCAAGGCATCCCAATGAAGAAGACCCTGTTTATCTCCGCCGGCATTTTGCTGTTGCTGGTTTTTGTGGGTGGCGCGCTCTACTTCCAAGCGGAACAGGCCGGACAGGCGGAACAGCTCGCCGAGCGGAATCGCGCCGGCATGGTGCGCGATTATTCGCCGCAACTCGGTCCGACCGCCGCCAAGGTGCGCATCGTCGAATTTCTCGATCCGGCCTGCGGCACCTGCAAACGCTTCTACCCGTTGGTCAAGGAGTTGTTGATCGCGCATCCGGACCAGTTGCACCTGACGCTGCGCTACGCGCCGTTCCACGAAAATTCCGATCAGGTCGTGGCGCTGCTGTACGCGGCGGAAATGCAGGGCCGCCATTGGGAAGCGCTGGAGGCGGTACTGGCCGCGCAGGACGACTGGGTGACGAATCATGTCGTGCAAGCCGAGCGGGTCTGGCAACACATAACCGGACTCGGCCTGGATCTGCAACAACTCAAGGCCGACATGAATTCGCCGGAAGTCGCCGCCCGGATCAAGCAGGACCTGGCCGACGTGCAAGCGCTCAACGTCAGCAAGACGCCGGAGTTCTTCGTCAACGGCAAACCGCTGCCCAGTTTCGGTTATGAGCCATTGAAGGAGCTGGTTGATACGGCACTAGCGAACGAGTACCAATGACCCGCCCAAGCTACATTTTTGCAGCGCAGCAAGATAACATCGCGAATCTCTAGGAGTACGCACCGTGATTCGCTATCTTGTCCTGCTCGCCGCCAGCCTGCTGCCCTGCCTGGCCTTCGCCGCCGAAGGCGGAGAACGTCTCGACCTCACCGGCCACTGGGTCGGCATCGTTGCCGTGATCCTGTTTGTCGGCGCCTATCTGCTGGTGATGGCGGAAGAGTTCATCCATCTGCGCAAATCGAAGCCGGTGATGCTCGCCGCCGGCCTGATCTGGGGTCTGATCGGCTGGATTTACGTGCAGCAAGGCATCCCGCACAGCGCCGAGATCGCGGTGCGCCATACCCTGGAGGAATACGCCGAATTGATGCTGTTCCTGCTGGTGGCGATGACCTACATCAACGCCATGGAAGAACGCCATGTGTTCGAGGCCTTGCGTTCCTGGCTGATCCGCAAGGGCTTCAGTCTGAAAGTGCTGTTCTGGGTGACCGGCACGTTGGCGTTCTTCATCTCGCCGGTGGCCGACAACCTGACCACGGCGCTGTTGATGGCGGCGGTGGTGATGGCGGTGGGTGGCTCGAATCAGCGCTTCGTGTTGCTGTCGTGCATCAACATCGTGGTCGCCGCCAACGCCGGCGGCGCGTTCAGCCCGTTCGGCGACATCACCACATTGATGGTCTGGCAGAAAAACATCCTGGCCAGCAATGGCGCCATCGACTTCTGGACCTTCTTCATGCTGTTCATTCCGTCGCTGGTCAACTGGCTGGTGCCGGCCATCCTGATGAGCTTCGCCGTGCCGGCTGGTCAACCCGAAGCCGGCGGCGTGATGGTCGGCATGAAACGCGGCGCGTTGACCGTGGTCATCCTGTTCCTGCTGACCATCGTCACCGCCGTCAGCTTCCACAATTTTCTGCATTTGCCGCCGGTGATCGGCATGCTGACCGGCCTCGCCTATCTGAAACTTTTCGCCTATTTCCTTAAACGCACCGGGGAAAACCATGTACCGGTCGGCCAGGACAACGAAGATCTGGGCAGCCCGGTCGCGTTCGATATCTTCCGCAGCGTGGCGCGCGCCGAATGGGACACCTTGTTCTTCTTCTACGGCGTCGTGATGTGCGTCGGCGGACTGGGTTTCCTCGGCTATCTCGGCTTGGTTTCCGAAACCATATACGTCGGCTGGGGAGCAACCGCGGCCAATATTTCGATTGGTTTTCTTTCCGCGGTAGTCGACAACATCCCGGTGATGTTCGCGGTGCTGACCATGATGCCGGATATGTCGATCGGCCAATGGATGCTGGTCACCATGACCGCCGGCGTCGGCGGCTCGCTGTTGTCGATCGGTTCCGCCGCCGGTGTCGCGCTGATGGGCCAGGCGCGCGGCGTCTATACTTTCTTTGGTCACTTGAAGTGGACGCCGGCGATCGCCGCCGGCTACGTTGCGAGCATCTACACGCATATGTGGCTGAACCAGGCGGTGTTCTGAGCGACGGAACCGAATATCCAAACCAATCTCCGAGACGGAGCTCAACCTTACGGTTTGGCGTTCCCAAGCTGACTAGAATTTCTCCATGACCTTGTTTCTTGCTGTTCTGACCCCGTTTCTCGGCGCGCCGCTGGTCGCCTGGCTGAGCCGTTACAGCCGCACCGCCGCCGCCTGGGGCGCGGGTCTGGTGGCGCTTGGCTCGGTGCTGCTGCTGGTTTCCATCGTCGCGCCGGTACTGGCTGGCGAAACGCTGGTGCAACGCATCGGCTGGCTGCCGCAAGTCGGCCTCGATCTCGCTTTCCGCCTCGACGGGCTCGGTCTGCTGTTCGCCGGCTTGATCCTCGGCATCGGCCTGCTGGTCATCCTCTACGCCCGCTATTACCTGTCCGAACGCGACAGCCTGGGACGTCTGTATGCCTATCTGCTGCTGTTCATGGGCTCGATGTTGGGCGTGGTGCTGTCGGAAAATCTGATCCAGTTGCTGATTTTCTGGGAGCTGACCAGCCTCAGTTCCTTCCTGCTGATCGGCTACTGGAAAGAGCGCGAGGAAGCCCGCCATGGCGCGCGCATGGCCTTGGCGATCACCGGCGCCGGCGGCCTGGCGCTGCTCGGCGGCATCCTGCTGCTGGGCGAGATCACCGGCAGTTACGAACTGACGGTGATCCTGGCCTCCGGCGAGCTGATCCGCGCGCATCCGCTGTATCTGCCGACCTTGATCCTGGTGCTGCTCGGCGCGTTCACCAAGTCGGCGCAGTTCCCGTTCCATTTCTGGCTGCCGCACGCGATGGCGGCGCCGACCCCGGTTTCCGCCTACCTGCATTCGGCGACCATGGTGAAAGCCGGCGTGTTCCTGCTGGCGCGGCTGTTTCCGGCGTTATCCGGCACCTGGGAATGGTCGCATCTGGTCGGCGGGGTCGGCCTGATCACGCTGTTGATGGGCGCTTTCATCGCGCTGTTCAAACACGACCTGAAAGGCCTGCTGGCTTATTCGACGATCAGCCATCTCGGCTTGATCACTTGCCTGTTCGGCATCGGCACGCCGCTGGCGGCGGTGGCCGGGGTGTTCCACATCATCAATCACGCCATCTTCAAGGCGTCGCTGTTCATGGCCGCCGGCATCATCGATCACGAAACCGGCACGCGCGACATGCGCCGCATCAACGGCCTGTGGAAGTTCATGCCGCATACCGCGACGCTGGCCATGGTGGCGGCGGCGGCGATGGCCGGCGTGCCGCTGTTCAACGGCTTCCTGTCCAAGGAAATGTTCTTCGCCGAGGCGGTCAGCATGGGCACGATGATGAAGTTCGGCTGGCTGCTGCCGTTCGCCGTGACCATCGCCGGCATCTTCGCCGTGGCCTATTCGCTGCGCTTCGTGCATGACGTGTTTTTCAACGGCGACCCGATCGACCTGCCGCGCACGCCGCACGAGCCGCCACGCTGGATGAAAGTGCCGGTGGAGGTGCTGGTGGCCTTGTGTCTGCTGGTCGGCATCCTGCCGGCGCTGACCGTTGAACCAATTCTGGCGCTGGCCGCCGGCGCGGTGCTGCAGGCGCCGTTGCCGGACCACGATCTGGCGATCTGGCACGGCTTCAATCCGGCCTTGTGGATGAGCGTCATCGCCCTGATCGGCGGCGGCTTGATGTATGCCGCGCGCAAGCCGATGTTCGCGCTGCATGCGCGCCACGAGAATCGTCTCGATGCGCGGCGCGTCTACAACGCGTTGCTGGAGGGGCTGCTCGGTTTCGCGCGCGGCCTGACCCGCCGCCTCGACAACAGCTCGCTGCAACGCATGCTGGCGCTGTTCGTGTCGTTCGCGCTGCTGCTGGGGTTCAGCGGCTGGTTCGGCGGCGGGTTCGGCAACAACTCGCCGTTGACCGGCCCGCGCGCGTTGTTGCCGGTGGACGCGGTCAGCCTGTTCGCCGCCCTGGCGATGGCCGGCGTTTCGCTGGCGGTGCTGAAACTGCATCGGCAACGCTTCGTGGCGCTGGTGATGATCGGCGCGGTGGGGCTGCTGGTGGCGCTGATCTTCGTCAAGTTCTCCGCCCCCGACCTGGCCTTGACCCAGCTTTCCGTCGAGGTCGTCACGGTCATACTGCTGCTGCTGGCGCTGTACTTCCTGCCGCAACACACCCCGGCCGAATCGAATACCGGCCGACGCGCGCGCGATGCCGTGCTGGCGTTGCTGGCCGGCGTCGGCATCAGTGCCCTGGCCTGGGCGGTGCTGACCCGGCCTTACACCAGCATCGCCGATTACTTTCTGGAAAACAGCGTCTCCGGCGGCGGCGGCCATAACGTGGTCAACGTCATCCTGGTCGATTTCCGCGGCTTCGACACGCTAGGCGAAATCACCGTGCTGGCGCTGGCCGGACTGGCGATCTTCGCGATGCTCGACAAGCTGCGCCTGGAAGGTCGCGGCTGCGACGATGTCGGCCGCGCCTGGAACTGGGATACGCATCCGGCGATCATGGCCTCGCTGACCCGTTTGCTGCTGCCGTTGGCGCTGCTGGTGTCGACCTTCATTCTGCTGCGCGGCCACAATCTGCCCGGCGGCGGCTTCATCGCCGGCCTGATCACCGCCGTGGCGCTGATCATGCAGTATCTGGCCAATGGCGTGGCCTGGACGCATGAGCGGCTGCCATCCAACATGCACCCGCTGATCGGCGCCGGTCTGGCGATCGCCACGTTGACCGGCCTGGCCTCGTTCGCCTTCGATCACCCGTTCCTGTCCTCGACGTTCAGCCATGTTCATTGGCCGATCGTCGGCGAATTCGAACTCGCCTCGGCGATGGCCTTCGATCTTGGCGTGTATCTGGTAGTCGTGGGAGCAACCTTGCAGATTCTGATTCATCTGGGCCTGATGCACGACGCCAGCCACGGTCCCGATGCCTGCCCGATTCCTTCCGGCCAACGCCACAAGGCGGGTCGCTGATGGAAGCCTTGATCGCTCTGTTGATTGGCGTGCTGACCACCTGCGGCGTCTATCTGCTGCTGCGCGGCCGCACGTTCCCGGTGGTGCTGGGCCTGACGTTTCTGTCCTACGCGGTGAATCTGTTCCTGTTCGCCATGGGCCGACTGGCGATCGGCCAGCCGCCGGTGATCGGCACCGGCCTGCCCGGCTATACCGACCCGCTGCCGCAGGCGCTGGTGCTGACCGCCATCGTCATCGGCTTCGCGATGACCGCCTTCGTCATCATGCTGGCCCTGAAGGCGCGCGCCGAACTCGGCAACGATCATGTCGACGGGAAAGACGGCGAATGAATAAATATTGTTTGTTAGAGCCTCGTCACCCCGGCGCATGCCGGGGTCCAGTGCGAAGATGTTCACGCAGGCGCCTGGATACCGGCCTGCGCCGGTATGACGGTGTTATTGGGCTAAGGGGCTGTCCATGAACCATCTGGTCATCGCCCCGATCCTGTTGCCGCTGATCGCCGGCATTGTGCTGCTGTTGCTGCGGCATCTCGACATCAACCCGCGACGCGGCTTCAGCCTAGCCATGGTGGTCGGCCAGATCGTGCTGGCGGCGGGGTTGCTGCGGGCGGTCGGCGGCGGCGACATTCTGGTCTACGCGCTGGGCGACTGGCCGGCGCCGTATGGCATCGTGCTGGTGGCGGATCGGCTGAGCGCCTGGATGCTGCTGATCACCGCCGTGCTAGCGCTGTTCGCGCTGCTCTACGCCAGTCGCGGCATCGACGTCGGCACCAGCGCCGATGCCGGCGATTCGCCCGGGAAACGCGCCGGCGACGGGCATTTCCATGTGCTGTTCCAGTTGCAGTTGATGGGCCTCAACGGCGCTTTCCTGACCGGCGATCTGTTCAACCTGTTCGTGTTCTTCGAAGTGCTGCTGCTGGCCTCCTACGGCCTCGTCCTGCATGGCGGCGGCCGTCTTAAAACCCGCGCCGGCCTGCATTATGTGGTGTTGAACCTGGCCGGCTCGTCGCTGTTCCTGATCGCCGTCGGCACCTTGTACGGTCTGTTCGGCACGCTCAACATGGCGGATCTGGCGGTCAGGATGGCCGCCGTATCGCCGGAGAATCTCGGCCCGGCGCGCGCCGCCGGACTGTTGCTGTTCGGCGTGTTCGCGCTGAAGGCCGCATTGTTGCCGCTGTATCTGTGGCTGCCCGCCGCCTATGCCCAGACCAGCGCGCCGGTGGCGGCGCTGTTCGCGATCATGACCAAGGTCGGCGCCTACAGCATCCTGCGCGTGTCGACGCTGATCTTCGGCGCCGAGGCCGGCGGCGTCAGCGCGTTGATCGAGCCCTGGCTGCTGCCGCTGGCGCTGCTGACCTTGATGATCGGCCTGCTCGGGGCGCTGGCGGCGCGCTTCCTGCGTGAACAGGCGGCCTATCTGGTGATCGCCTCGGTCGGCTCGTTGCTCACCGCCTTCGCCCTGGCCAGCCCCGCCGGCATCGCCGCCGGTCTGTATTACCTGCCGCATTCGGTATTCATCGGCGCGGCGCTGTTTCTGCTGGCCGACCGCATCGCCGTCAGCCGCAATCTGGCCGGCGACGCCATCGGCGATCACATCGGTGATCATTTCCAGCCGGCGCCGACGATGGCCGGCGCGGCGCTGCTGGGCGGCCTGTTTTTCGTCAGCGCGATCCTGGCCGCCGGACTGCCGCCGCTGTCCGGCTTCGTCGGCAAGTTTCTGCTGCTGCGCGCCGCCCTCGAACATCCCGATGCGGCGTGGATCATCGGTCTGGTGCTGTTGGGCGGCCTGCTCGGCATGATCGCCCTGGCGCGTTCCGGCAGTCTGCTGTTCTTCCGTAGCCTGCCGCCGCCGCGGGTCGTTCCGGTGGCGACCGGCGCGGTCGTGGCGTGGCCGGCGCTGTTGCCCATCTTCGGCTTGCTGGCGCTGTGCATCGGCCTGACCCTGGCCGCCGGCCCGATCCACGCCTACGTCAGCGCCACCGCCGAACAGTTGTTGCAGCCGTATCACTATGTCCATGCCGTGCTCGGAGGTCGTCCATGAGTTTGCGTCTGCTGCCGCACCCGTTGCTGACGCCGATGCTGGCCGGCATCTGGCTGCTGCTCAACAACAGCATCGCGCCGGGACAGATCCTGCTCGGCACCCTGCTCGGCTGGCTGATTCCGCTGTTCACCCTGCGCTTCTGGCCGGAAGCGATCCGCATCCGCCATCCCTGGCGCATGCTGCGCTTCTTTGGCGTGGTGCTGTTCGACATTGTCACCGCCAATCTGGTGGTGGCGATGCGCATCCTGGGCCGACCGGAAAACCTGCGACCGGCGTTCATCGAATTGCCGCTGGATCTGCACAGCGACCTGGCGATCAGCCTGCTCGCCAACACCATCTGTCTGACGCCGGGCACGGTGTCCGCGCAACTCAGTCAGGACCGCCGCACGTTGCTGGTACACGCGCTGGACGCGCCCGACCCGGAAGCGGTCAAGGCGTCCATCAAGTCGCGTTACGAAGCGCCCTTGAAGGAGGTGTTCGAAACATGCTGAGTCTGGTCATCCCGATCGCTTTCGCCCTGGTCGCCGGGGCCGTGGCGATGAACTTCTGGCGCCTGTTGCGCGGCCCCAGCGCGCCGGACCGCATCCTGGCGCTGGATACCCTGTATGTGAACACCATCGCGCTGCTGGTGCTGCTCGGCATTCATCTCGGCAGCGCGCTGTATTTCGAGGCGGCGCTGCTGATCGCGCTGATGGGCTTCGTCGGCACCGTGGCGCTGTGCAAATACCTTTTGCGCGGCGACATCATCGAATAGGAACAACACCATGCTCGATTTTCTGCTGTCTTTTCTGATCCTGGCCGGCGCCGTGTTCACCTTCATCGGTTCGCTCGGCCTGGCCCGGCTGCGCGATTTCTACACCCGGCTGCACGGCCCGACCAAGGCCACCACTCTGGGCGTCGGTTGCCTGCTGATCGCCTCTTCGCTGTATTTCAGCCATCAAGGCAACGGCGTCAGCCTGCACGAAATCCTGATCACGCTGTTCCTGTTCATCACCGCGCCGGTGTCAGCGCACTTGCTGGCCAAGGCGGCGCTGCATCAGGATCTGCCGCGGGTCAACGATCGGCGTGGCCACCCGCGTGACTGAACTGATCTTGTATGGACGGCGCGGCTGCCATTTGTGCGACGAACTGCGCCTGGCGTTGCTGGAATTTCAATCGGAATACCGCTTTCGACTGCGCGAGATCGACATCGACGCCGACCCGGAGCTGCGCGCCCGGTATGGCCCGCTGATCCCGGTGCTGTGCCTGGGCGATCGGGAAATCTGTCATTTCCATCTCGATCCGGCGGCCTTGAAACAGGCGCTGGAAGCCCGCTAAGTCCCTGTCGTTTCAGGTAAAATCCGCGCCCATTCCTATACAGAAGGCGCCATTTGGCGCGCCCGGGCTTTCTTCATGCGCAACACCCTGATCCGCAATTTCTCCATCATCGCTCATATCGACCACGGCAAATCGACGCTGGCCGATCGCATCATCCACAATTGCGGCGGCCTGGCCGACCGCGAGATGGAGGCGCAGGTGCTCGACTCGATGGACCTGGAACGCGAGCGCGGCATCACCATCAAGGCGCAAACGGCGGCTCTGCTGTACAAGGCCCGGGATGGCCAGGAATATCAGCTCAACCTGATCGACACCCCCGGCCACGTCGACTTCTCCTACGAGGTTTCGCGTTCGCTGTCGGCCTGCGAGGGCGCGCTGCTGGTGGTCGACGCCTCGCAGGGCGTCGAGGCGCAGACCGTCGCCAACTGCTACACGGCGGTCGAACTCGGCGTCGAAGTGTTCCCGGTGCTGAACAAGATCGATCTGCCGTCGGCCGAACCGGAACGGGTGATGCAGGAAATCGAAGACATAGTCGGCATTCCCGCCGATCACGCGGTGCGCTGCTCGGCGAAGAACGGCATCGGCATCATCGATGTGCTGGAAGCCGTGGTCAAATACATCCCGCCGCCGCGCGGCGACGAGGATGCGCCGCTGAAGGCGCTGGTCATCGACTCCTGGTTCGACAATTACGTCGGCGTCGTCATGCTGGTGCGCGTCGTCGACGGCATCCTCAAGCAGAAGGACAAGATTCGCCTGATGGCGGCCGGGGTCGATTATCTGGTCGAGAGCGTCGGCGTGTTCACCCCCAAATCATTGCCGCGCACCCAGCTTTCCGCCGGCCAGGTCGGCTTCGTCATCGCCGGCATCAAGGAACTCAAGCACGCCAAGATGGGCGACACGCTGACCCTGACCAGCCGGCCGGCCGCCGAGGCCTTGCCCGGCTTCAAGGAAATCCAGCCGCAGGTATTCGCCGGCCTGTATCCGGTGGAATCGCACGAATACGACAGCCTGCGCGACGCGCTGACCAAGCTTCAACTCAACGACGCGGCATTGCGCTTCGAACCGGAAACCTCGCAGGCACTGGGTTTTGGCTTCCGCTGCGGTTTCCTCGGCCTGCTGCACATGGACATCGTGCAGGAACGCCTGGAACGGGAATACGACCAGAGCCTGATCACCACCGCGCCGTCGGTCGAATACCAGGTGTTCATGAAGGATGGCACGACGCTGGTGGTGGAAAATCCGTCGCGCCTGCCCGACCTGTCGAAGATCGAGGAAATCCGCGAGCCGATCATCACCGCCTCGATCCTGGTGCCGGAAGAATATCTCGGCAACGTGATGACGCTGTGCAACCTGAAGCGCGGCGCCCAGATCGACATGAAATACATGGGCCGCCAGGTGATGCTGAAGTACGACCTGCCACTGAATGAGGTGGTGCTGGATTTCTTCGACCGCCTGAAATCGACGTCGCGCGGCTATGCCTCGCTGGATTATGAGTTCAAGGAATTCCGCGCCGACGACTTGATCAAGCTCGACGTGCTGGTCAACAGCGAAAAGGTCGACGCGCTGGCGCTGATCGTGCATCGTTCGACCTCGCAATATCGCGGCCGCGAATTGGTCTCGAAAATGCGCGAACTGATTCCGCGGCAGATGTTCGACGTCGCCGTGCAGGCCGCCATCGGCTCGCACATCATCGCCCGCGAGACGGTCAAGGCGCTGCGCAAGAACGTGCTGGCAAAATGTTATGGTGGCGACATCACGCGCAAGAAGAAGCTGTTGGAGAAACAAAAGGAAGGTAAAAAACGCATGAAGCAGGTCGGCAACGTCGAGATTCCGCAGGAAGCGTTTCTGGCGATACTGCAGGTCAGCGATAAATAGACGACCTTTCCGAATGGCACTTACTCTAAGCGTGAAACGACTAAAAACGCACTCGTCATTCCCGCGAATGCGGGAATGACGGTGGTCTTGGCTTAAGTCAGCGCCATTCGCAACCCTTCCCAATTCACCCCTTACCTTTCAATAATCCATGAACTTCGCACTCATACTGTTTATCGCCCTGGTCGTCACCGGATTGATCTGGCTGTTCGACCATCTGTTCCTTGCCAAAGGGCGCGCGGCGGAGGCCAAGTTGCCGCTGTTGGTGGATTACTCGAAGAGTTTCTTCCCGGTCATCCTGATCGTGTTCCTGCTGCGTTCGTTCCTGGTCGAACCGTTCAAGATTCCGTCCGGTTCGATGTTGCCGACGTTGTTGATCGGCGACTTCATCCTGGTCAACAAATTCGAGTACGGCATCCGCCTGCCGGTGATCAACAAGAAGGTCATCGACCTGAGCCAACCCAAGCCCGGCGATGTCATGGTGTTCCGCTATCCCAGCGATCCCTCGCTCGACTACATCAAGCGCGTGGTCGGCGTTCCGGGCGATGTCGTGGAATATCTCGACAAGCGTCTGATCATCAATGGCGAGCCGATCGCCATTCAACGTGAAGGCAGCTACGAGTACACCGCGCAAGGCCTCAACTTCGTGCAGGGCGCGACCTGGCGCGAACAATTGGGCGAACACCGGCATATCGCCATGACCCAGGACGACATGCCGCCGGTGATCGTGCATCAGGTGGAAGGCAATTTCGCCTATCGCGACCATTGCACCTATAACGACAGGGGTTTCAAATGCACGGTACCGGCCGGCCAATACTTCATGCTCGGCGACAACCGCGATGCCTCGAACGACTCGCGCTACTGGGGTTTCGTGCCGGAAGAGAACATCGTCGGACGCGCGTTTTTCATCTGGTGGAACTTCGACGACTTCCTGAATTCGTTGAAGTCCTTTTCCAAACCGGCCCGTATCGGCCACAGCATAGAGTGAGTTGACCATGAAGCGACAACGCGGCATTACCCTTGGCGGCGTCTTCTTTTTCATGTTCCTGGTGGGTTTCGCGGCCTATGGCGCGTCCCGTGTTCTGCCCGGCTACATGGATTACTGGACGCTGCAACGCATCCTGAAGAATGTGTTGCAGGAGCCTGACGTCACGACCCTGAAAGATAGCGCCATCCGCACCAAATTCGCCACGGAACTGCGCATCAACAACATGGATGGCAGCCTCAACGACCAACTGCAGATCGACTGGTTGCCGAATGGCGTGCGCCTCAGCGTCGAGTTCTCGATGCAAAGGCCGTTCATGGGACCGGTCGGCATATGCATGAATTTCCGGGCCGAAGAAACCAAGCAGTAGATCTGGTTGAATATGGCGATCGCCGACAGCGCGCAACTCGAAGCCAGATTGGGCCATACCTGGCGCAACCGCGAACTGTTGAACCAGGCGCTGACGCATCGCAGCTTTGGCGCGCGCAACAATGAGCGCCTGGAGTTTCTCGGCGACGGCGTGCTCAACTGCGTCATCGGCCTGCTGCTCTACCAGCGTTTTCCGGGGCAGCCCGAAGGTCGGTTGTCGCGGCTGCGCGCCAATCTGGTGAACCAGGATACGCTGCATGCAATTGCCGCCGGATTGGATCTCGGCCGGCATTTGCGGCTCGGTGAAGGTGAATTGAAAAGCGGCGGCGCGCAACGTCCGTCGATCCTCGCCGACGCGCTTGAATCGTTGCTCGGCGCGGCGTTTCTGGATGGCGGATTCGACGCCGCGCGAGGCATTGTCGAAGGCCTGTTCGGCGCCAGGGTTGACGCCATCAACCCCGAGCAACAAGGTAAGGATGCCAAGACGCGCTTGCAGGAGTGGCTGCAGCCGCGCCGCCTGGGACTGCCCGAATACGTGCTCACGCAAACCGCCGGCCAGGCGCATGTCCAGGTATTCCACGTCGAATGCCGCGTTTGCGCCGGCGCCAACAACGCGAAAGTGGTGACTTCAGGCCATGGCCCGAATCGCAAGACCGCTGAACAAATGGCCGCCGAGGCGGCCTTGATCGAACTGGAAAAACTTTGACTTTCAGAACCGGCGTCATCGCCGTCGTCGGCCGTCCGAATGTCGGCAAGTCCACGCTGGTCAACGCGCTGGTCGGCGCCAAGGTCAGCATCGTCTCGTCCAAGCCGCAGACCACCCGCCACCGCATCCTCGGCGTGCGCACCGAAGCTGACGCGCAATTCATCTTCGCCGACACGCCCGGCTTTCAGACCCAGTTCAAGAGCGCGCTGAATTCGGCGATGAACCGCGCCGTCACCCAGGCGCTGGCGGAAGTCGATGTGGTGTTGTGGCTGGTTGAAGCGCGCAAGTTCACCGACGCCGATCAGCGCATTCTGCCGCTGCTGCCACGCGATAAGCCGGTGGTGCTGGTGGTCAACAAGATCGATCTGGTCGAGGACAAGACCAGACTGCTGCCGCATCTGGAAAGCCTGGCCAAGCAGTTCAATTTCGCCGAAATCGTGCCGCTCAGCGCCGAGAAGGAGAAGGATGCGCTGCGTCTGCCGGACATCCTCAAACGCTATCTGCCGGAGGGTGAAGCCTGGTTCGGCGAGGACGACATCACCGACCGCAGCTCGCGCTTCCTGGCCGCCGAAATCGTCCGCGAGAAAGTCTTCCGCCTGACCGGCGACGAGATTCCCTACGTGGTCGCGGTGACCATCGAACAGTTCGAGGAAGACGGCGCGATGTTCCGCATCGCGGCGGTGATCTGGGTCGATCGCGAGGGCCACAAGCCAATCATCCTGGGACGCGGCGGCGAGCATATGAAACGCATCGCCAGCGAGGCGCGGCAGGACATGGAGAAGCTGTTCGACCGCAAGGTGTTCCTGCAAGTCTGGGTCAAGGTCAAAGGCGGCTGGGCGGACGATACGCGGTTGATCAAGCAATTCGGCTACGAGTGAATCCGGATCCACGGTGAGCGAGAAAATCGACGGCGATCCCGCCTTCGTGCTGCATACCCGGCCGTGGCGCGAAACCAGTCTGATTGTCGATCTGCTGTCGCGCCATCACGGCCGCGTCGGCCTGGTCGCGCGCGGCGCCAGACGCCAGACGTCCGGCCTGAAAACCCGCTTGATCCCGTTCCAGCCGCTGAGCATTTCCTGGTTCGGCAAAAGCCAGTTGCGCACCCTGCACGCCGCCGAATGGCAAGGCGGCGGGCTGATGCTGCGCGGCCATGCGCTGATGTGCGGCTTCTATCTCAATGAACTGCTGCTGCGCCTGCTGCCGGAGGGCGATGCGCATGAAGGTCTGTTCGACCTCTACGCCGCGACCTTGAGCGCGTTGAACGCGCTCAAGGCGCCAACCGAGTTCGAGCCGGTGTTGCGCCGCTTCGAACTCGATCTGCTGTCCGAACTCGGTTACGCGCAGCCGCTCGGCCATCTGGACAATCTCGACGCGCTGCAACCCACCCGCCGCTACAGCTATGTGGTCGGCCATGGCGTAACGCCGTTGCGGCGCGACGAGCCAGGATATCAGGGCAAGACGCTGTTGGACCTGGCGGCCGGCGATCTGTCCGACCCGATGACCCTGGCCGAGGGCAAAATACTGATGCGCGCGCTGCTGGCTCACTACCTCGGCGACAAACCACTGGCCACCCGACAACTTCTGATCGATCTGCAAAAGCTATGACCACACCTGTCCCCCCGCTCCATCTCGGCGTCAACATCGACCATGTCGCCACCCTGCGCCAGGCGCGCGGCACCCGCTATCCCAGCCCGGTGCAGGCGGCGTTGCTGGCCGAATCGGCCGGCGCCGATTCGATCACCCTGCATCTGCGCGAAGACCGGCGGCACATTCAGGATGCCGACGTGCATATTCTGCGTGAACTGTTGCAAACCAAGATGAACCTGGAAATGGCGGTCACCGACGAGATGATCGACATCGCCTTGCGGGTCAAACCCCAGGATGTCTGTCTGGTGCCGGAACGCCGCCAGGAACTGACCACCGAAGGCGGCCTCGACGTCGCCGGACAGTTCGCCGGCGTGCAAGCCGCCTGCCGAACCTTGGGCGAAGCCGGCATCCGCGTCTCGCTGTTCATCGACGCCGACCCGCGACAACTCGAAGCCGCCCGCGCCGCCGGCGCGCCGGTGGTGGAAATCCATACCGGCCGCTATGCCGACGCGTCCACCACCAGCGAAATGCGGCATGAACTGCGGCGCATCAAGCAAGCGGTGGAAACCGGTGTTGCCCTCGGCCTGGCGGTCAACGCCGGCCATGGCCTGCACTATCACAACGTGCAGGCCATCGCCGCGCTGCCCGGCGTCGAGGAACTCAACATCGGCCACGCCATCGTCGCGCAGGCGATCTTCGTCGGCTGGGAAAGCGCGGTGCGGGAGATGAAGCGGCTGATGACGGAAGCCCGCCTAGCCCGCACATGACCCCCGCCCCTTGAACCTTGAACCTTGAACCTTGAACCTTGAACCTTGAACCTTGAACCTTGAACCTTGAACCTTGAACCTTGAACCTTGAACCTCACTGCATGCAATATTCCGACGGATCGACACCGATGAACAACGCGGCGATGCCGCGCTCGCATTTGCGCACCACCTTGATCGGCAACCATCGCTCGGCGGGGGATGTAAACATGATGTCCAGATGTTTGCCCGGATGCAGTTCATCATCCGAATAATCCCGCTCGATACGCATCAATAAACCGCGGTCGCTGATGTCCACGGTTTGCCCGTTGGCGATCAACATGCCGTAGGCATATAGCTGGATGCCGAAGATGGTGGGAATGCGATCGCTCAAGCGACGCTCCGGACTGGTCTGAACCATGATGCACCTCCAGGTTGTAATTCTTGATAGCCAATTCGGTCCGCGCGCCGGACATTCGCCGGGCGAGGCCTTGCGCTGCTTCATTTATAGCAAGTACAAAGCAGTCTGTCCGATTTCCGACAGGGTTGCCGAGCCCAACCCGCTACGCATGAAACCACACTTTACGCATCACGCCAGACCGATGACTGAGATGCGCCACAACATGCCGCCGCGCAAGCACTGGATGGCTTGCCTGGCGGTGCCGTTCGGCGCGTTGCTCGGCGCGTTGCCCTGCGGCGCGGCTGACCAGGCCGGCAACGGCCGTGACAACGCGCTGCTGATCTATGCCGGCAAGCTGACCGGCGATCCCTGGTATCAATCGTTCGGGCCGGGGTCTCACTTCCTCGACTCGAATATCCTGGTAGCGGCGCTCAGCCATACCCTGGGCCGTTCGCCGGATCGGCGCTATTCCTGGGAAATCGAAGGCCAGATCGGGCGACATTCGGGTATTCAGGATCACACCGAATTCAACCTGCTGGCGGGCGTCCGGCGGCATCGTCTGCCCTGGACAAGCACGCTGAACTCCAGCGTCGGCGTCGGTCTGGGGCTGTCCCGGGCCAGCGAGATTCCGCGAGCCGAAGCCACCCTCATCAAGGACGCCAGCGAGAAACTGCTCGCCTACTGGCATATCGACCTGACCCTCGGCCCGCCGCACGACGACTGGCAGGCCATGCTGCGCCTGCATCATCGCTCCACCGCCTACGGCCTGTTCGGCGACAGCGGCAGATCGAATGCGCTGACCCTGGGCGTGCGCTTTGACTTCGATTAGCCTTTCCCTCACCTGAACCACGCGACATGAGCCACAACAGCATCCGCGCCCGTCTAGCCTTCTCGTTCAAGGCCGAGCATTACGACCTGGATAGCGTCATCGATCTGGATCAACCCTTGGCCAACGCCGACACCGCGCCGGACTTCCATCTGCTGCTGGCCAAAACGCGTGGCATCGATCCCTACTCCTACCTGTATGAAGTTCTGGAATCGCACGACATCGAGTTTTCCGAGCCGACCGGGGTTGCCGCGCTCGCCTGTCGCGACGGTCAATTCGACTGGTGGCAATACACGCGGCACAAGCGGGAAGACCTGGAACTCCTGGTGATCCGGGAAATTGCCCAACGCATACTGGGGCTGACCGATCCGGCGTCAAACCCGCAACTCCTGGATGCCCTGTTGGCGGCGTATCGCGCGGGCAAGGCCGGGACTGAGCCGGGGCGCGACTAACCCATGCCGATCACGAAACGTTGTTTGCCGGAAACCGTGCGTGGAATGTCCGCGACGTAGTTCACTTCCAGCGTCACTTCATCCGCCATCTTCAGGCGGATCTGTTCGTTCAGCCCGGACAGCGCCGCCGCGCTCAACGGCGCGCTGGCCACCAGATTCAGCTCGATGCGATCCAGCTCGCGCTGTATCCACTGGAATTGCCGGATCGATGCCTGACCATCCAGCAGATGGTTGAAAAATCCCGGATGGAGGCTGTTGCCGGCGCGCGTGCGGATCAAATCGTTGTGCCGACACAGGCCCATTTCCATCATTGGCAACGCTGAACCGCAAGCGCATTCGCCTTCCAGCAGCCGCCCGGAGTCACCCAGCCGGTAACGAATGAACGGCATCAGCCGATTGGTCAGCGAGGTGACCAGCAACTGCTGGTCAGCCTCGACGCGGATCGACTCCAGCACCACCAGATCGGCGAATACGTGCATGTTGCCATGGCGGCATTCCCAGGCGATGTTCGGCACTTCGCGACACCCATACTGATTGAACACCTTGCAGCCGAAGGCCTGTTGCATCACCTGGCGCTGCGTATCGGTCAGCACCTCGGCGGTGGAATACACGCCGATCAGACTGCTCGGCATGCGCATGCCCTCGGCGACGATGAAGCGCGCCAATTCACTCATCGCCGAGGCATAGCCGTACAACAGCACCGGCTGATAGCGCTGTATGCAGCGCGCCCATTCCCGCAATTTCGCCGCGCCGAACTCGGTGGCGCCTATGGTCTTCTCGGCGGCGATCAGGTCGGACCAGTTGGAACCGAACACGCCGCCGGCCGCCACATCCTGGCGCGCGCCCCAAAAATTAAGCACTTTCTGTCCCGGCAGCCAGCCCGACATCATGAAACCGCGCATCATCCCGGCGCGCATCAGCTCGTGCTTGGTCTCGTCATACCAGAACGCCAGCGGCTTGCCGGTGGAACCGCCGGTATGACCAAGCTTGACCCGGGCGGGATCGGCATCGCGCGCCAGCAGATCGTCCAGCCGCTCGCGCACGGCGTCCTTTTCCAGGATCGGAATCACCCCCGGATTCGTGCCCAGACGGTCCCTGTAATACGGCACGTTGGCGGCGGCAAACGCCAGCATAGCGTCGAAATCGGCCCTCTGCCTTTGCAGCAACTGCTCCCGATTCAATGCCTGATTGCGCAGCAGGATCTCAAGCTGGGCGTAGCGTTCGGGGTAGCGGCGGCGATGTAGCCAGAGGCGCGGAGAACGGATCACCCTCGATTCCCCTGTAGCGCGCTCATCAGTCTCCGAGATGTGCCATGGATATTGGCGCTGGCGACTTCGATCACGCTCACCAACTGGGTGACCCCGCTACGCGCCCGATTGCGGGGCTGCCGGGTCGGTTGCCCGCGTTGTTCCTTTCATGATGCATTTTTTAACGGCTTGAACGCTCGACCAGGCTCAATGCCAGCGCTTCGGCGACCTTGATACCATCGACCGCCGCGGACAGGATGCCGCCGGCGTAACCCGCGCCTTCGCCGGCCGGGTACAAGCCACGCGTATTCAGGCTTTGGCAGTCGTCGCCGCGGGTGATGCGTATCGGCGCGGAGGTGCGGGTTTCGACCCCGGTCAACACCGCATCATGCATCGCAAATCCCTTGATCTGCTTGTCGAATGCCGGCAGCGCCTCGCGGATGGTGGCGATCACGTAATCCGGCAGACAGGTGGACAGATCGGTCCAGTGCACGCCGGGTGTGTAGGACGGAAGCACCGATCCCGGGCCGGTCGACGGCCGCCCGGCGAGGAAATCACCCACCTTTTGCGCCGGCGCCAGATAACCGCCACCGCCGGCAATAAATGCGCGTTGTTCCCAATGGCGTTGAAAATCCATGCCGGCGAGCGGGTTCGTTTTGACATCGTCACCAAAGTCCTGAGGTTCGATACCGACCACGATCGCTGCGTTGGCATTGCGTTCATTGCGCGAATACTGGCTCATGCCGTTGGTCACCACGCGACCTTCCTCGGACGTGGCCGCCACCACGGTACCACCCGGACACATGCAGAAACTGTAGGCGGTGCGGCCATTGCCGGCGTGATGCACCAGCTTGTAATCGGCGGCGCCGAGCAGGGCATTGCCGGCGTAATCGCCAAACCGGCACTGGTCGATCAGCGATTGCGGATGCTCGATGCGGAAACCCACTGAAAACGGCTTCGGCTCGATGTAAACACCGCGTTGATGCAGCATGCGGAAGGTGTCGCGGGCGCTGTGGCCCAGGGCCATCACGACATGATCGGCGGCGATGCGCGTGCCGTCGGCCAGCGTCACGCCGCGAATCTGGCCGGCATCAATGTCCAGATCGACCACCCGGCTTTGGAAGCGGATCTCGCCGCCCAGTCGGGTGATGGTCTCGCGCATGTGCTCGACCATAGACACCAGCTTGAAGGTGCCGATGTGCGGCTTGCTGACGTACATGATTTCCGCCGGCGCGCCGGCCTTGACGAACTCCTCCAGGACTTTGCGGCCGTGATGCCGCGGATCCTTGATCTGGCTGTACAACTTGCCATCGGAAAACGTGCCGGCGCCGCCTTCACCGAACTGCACATTCGATTCCGGATTCAACTCGCCCTTGCGCCACAGCGCCCAGGTATCCTTGGTGCGTTCACGCACCGCCTTGCCGCGCTCCAGCACGATCGGCTTGAATCCGGTCTGCGCCAGGATCAGGGCGGCGAGCAATCCACACGGACCGGCGCCGACCACCAACGGCCGCGCAACGAGTCCCTCGGGGGCGCGGGCGACAAAACGGTAAGCCATATCCGGCGTCGGCATGACATGCCTGTCCGCCCGCAAGCGCTTCAACACCGCCGCTTCGTTCCTGACCTCGACATCGAGCGTATAAATCAACGCGATCACCGCGCGTTTGCGCGCATCGACACCGCGCCGATGAATGTCGAAGCGAATCAACTGCTCTGCCGGAATCGCCAGTTTTTTCAGAATGGCCGCCGCGATGGCGCCATCCGGATGATCGAGAGGGAGTTTGACTTCGGTTAGCCGCAACATGAGTGAACCGCTACTGGCGCACAGCCAAGCGCGATGGGTGGATCATCGAGGCCGCGATTTTAACTTGCCCAGGCTTAGAATCCTTCCGCTTCGTAACTCGGAAAATCGCCATCATGAACAGTCCCATCGTCGAAAACCTCGCGGCCCTGGAACAGATCCAGAGTACCGCCATCGACCTCGCGTTCAAATTCGGCCCCAAACTTTTTGTCGCTTGCCTGATCCTGTTGGCCGGCTACTTCTTCGGCCGATGGATCGGACGTGTAACCGAAGGTCTGCTGCAAAGAATCGAACTCGACGTCACCTTGCGCATCCTGCTGGTGCGCCTGGTACGTGTTCTGGTGCTTGGTTTGTTCGCGGTTCTCGCGCTGCAAAATCTCGGCGTTGAACTGTTGCCGCTGATTGCCGGCCTCGGCGTCGCCGGCGCCGGTCTGGCGTTGGCCATGCAAGGCGTGTTGTCGAACTTGGCGGCCGGACTCACCATCATCTTCACCCGACCGTTCAAGGTTGGCGAGTACATATCCATCGTCGGGGAAGAAGGCCAGGTCGAAGCCATCAGTCTGTTCAACACCATCCTGAGCCATCCCGATCTGTCGCGGGTAGTCATTCCCAACCGCAAGATCGCCGGCGAAATTCTGCACAATTACGGCCAGGTAAGACAGGTCAATCTGACGGTAGGCGTGGCTTACGACACCGATGTACCCGCCGCGCTGGCCCGCATCGATCGTCTGCTTGCCGCCAACCCACAGGTCCTGCGCGATCCGGCGCCGCTGATTCAGGTTGCCGGGCTGGCCGATTCGTCGGTCAACATCGCGATTCGCCCCTGGGTATTGGTCGACGCATTTCCGACTGTCGCGGGTGAAATCAATCAGGCGGTTCTGGCCAGTTTCCGCGAAGCCGGCATTACGATTCCCTTCCCGCAACGCGAAGTCCGCCTGCTGGGTCAGGCCTGAAGCATGTCGCCCGACCTCATCGGCTACGGCGCGGCCATGCTCACTACCGCGGCTTTCGTGCCGCAGGCGCTGAAATCGTGGAGCAGCCGCGATCTTTCCGGCATTTCCTTGGGCATGTACAGCCTGTTCACGCTCGGCGTGGCGCTTTGGTTGATCTACGGAATCTTGTTAAGAAGCTGGCCGATCATCCTCGCCAACCTGATAACACTGGCGCTGGCCAGCCTGGTGTTGAGCCTGAAGATCAGGCATTTACGCAAGCAGTAGGCGACTGACGCGGCCATTCCAGACGCAGCCACTCGCAATTGGAGAGCCCGCCGCGCACAGCCGTTTCCACATCTTGACCGGCCAGCGCGGCAGCGGCCTGAATCGGGTTTTCATGTGAAACCGCTAGCACAACCCCGGCGGGATGTAGCTGTGCGATTTCGTCGAGAAAACCGCGTAGCCGCGCCATCTGTTCCAGGAACGACTCGCCATTCGGCGGCTTGATGCGCACGGGATCCGGCCGCACCAAACCATTGAACGCCTCCACCGGCTGACCATCCAGGCCGGAACGACGTTCATTCAAGCGAGCATCGACAATGAGCGGCAAATTGCGGCCCGCCAGGATGATTTCGGCGGTCTGTCGTGCGCGCGGAAACTGCGAAGCATAGGCATGGCTGAAACCGATGCCGCTTAAAGCTTGGGCGGCTGTTGCCGCCTGCTCGCGCCCCTTGGTAGTCAGCATCACCGGCCGAGTCGGATCATCGTTGATGAAGCCATCGACATTGGCTTCGCTTTCACCGTGGCGGAGGAGATAAAGCAGCATGAAAGGTCAATGCTCGCCAACAGCAAGAGGCTCGCCGTTGCTCAGCCTTCTTCGAAGCAGGTTCTTGCCCAGCCAAGCCGGATCTGATCGTCAGGGATAGTCATAGCAAGAAACCAAGTGGCGGAGTTTCCTACCTTACACGTCCAGATTTCTGACCCCCAGCGCATTGGTCTCGATGAACTGCCGACGCGGTTCGACTTCTTCACCCATCAGCGTGGTGAAGATGCCATCGGCGGCAATGGCGTCCTCGATCTGCACCCGCAGCAGGCGGCGGACTTGCGGATCCATGGTGGTTTCCCAGAGTTGTTCCGGGTTCATTTCGCCCAGACCTTTGTAGCGTTGCACGCCGAGGTTTTTCTTCACTTCATTCAACAGCCAGTCGAGCGCCTGTTTGAAGTCGTAAGCCGGGGCGCGGGCTTCACCACGGCGGATTTCGGCGCCGGGCAACAGCAGGCCGCTGAGGATTTCGGCGGTGCGGCGGAGTTGATCGTAATCGCCGCCCTCGACGAAGTTGTAGTCGAGGTAGCTGGTGTGGCCGATGCCATGCTTGCTGCGGATGATTTCCAGACGCCAGCCCAGATCGCCTTCATATTGCAGCGGGTTGATCTTCACCGGACTGAGCTTGGATAGTTGCGTGGTCAGTTGTTGCGCCGCGGACTGGGCATCCGCCTCGGTGTTCAGACTGATGGTGGGAATCTTCAACAGGCTGTACAGCACGTCCGGGTCGATGCGGCGCGCCAGACGTTCGATCATCGCGTCGGCGAGCAGGAATTCACGGGCGATGCGTTCGAAGGTTTCCTTGCTCAACGCTTCGGCGCCGGCGGCGGGGATCAGTTCGGCGCCGTTGAGGGCTTCGCGCAGCAGATATTGCTTGAATTCGGTGTCGTCCTTCAGATAGGTCTCGCGCTTGCCCTGCTTGACCTTGTACAGCGGCGGCTGGGCGATGTAGATGTGGCCGCGTTCGACCAGTTCCGGCATCTGCCTATAGAAGAAGGTCAGCAACAGGGTGCGGATGTGCGAGCCGTCCACGTCCGCGTCGGTCATGATGATGATGCGGTGGTAACGCAGATTGGCCGGGTTGTAGTCGTCCTTGCCGAGACCGCTGCCGATGCCGGTGCCGAGCGCGGTGATCAGCGTGACCACTTCCTGCGACGACAGCATCTTGTCGAAACGGGCTTTCTCGACGTTGAGGATCTTGCCCTTCAGTGGCAGGATGGCCTGGAACTTGCGGTCGCGGCCTTGCTTGGCGGAGCCGCCGGCGGAGTCGCCCTCGACCAGATAAAGTTCGCACAGCGCCGGGTCTTTTTCCTGGCAGTCGGCCAGCTTGCCGGGCAGGCCGGCGTTATCCAGCACGCCCTTGCGGCGGGTCATGTCGCGCGCCTTGCGGGCGGCCTCGCGGGCGCGCGCGGCTTCGACGATCTTGGCGCAAATCAGCTTGGCGTCGGCGGGACGTTCCTGCAGGTATTCCGAGAGTTTCTGCGAGACGGTTTCCTCCACCGCCGGACGCGCTTCCGAAGACACCAGCTTCATCTTGGTTTGCGAGCCGAACTTGGGGTCGGGCATCTTCACCGACAACACGCAGGCGAGACCTTCGCGCATGTCGTCACCGGTGATTTCGACTTTCGCCTTCTTGGCGATTTCATGTTCTTCGATGTACTTGTTGATCACCCGCGTCATCGCCGCGCGCAACCCGGTCAAGTGGGTACCGCCATCGGATTGCGGGATGTTGTTGGTAAAGCACAGCACCTGTTCCTGGTAGCCGCTGTTCCACTGCATGGCGACTTCGCTGCTGATCATCACGCCGCTGTCGCCCACTTTGGATTCGCCGGTGGCGTAGAACACGTTGGGATGCAGCACCGTCTTGGCGCGATTGATGTATTCGACGAAACCCTTGACGCCGCCGGAAAAGGCGAAGTTCTCGGTACGTCCGTCGCGCTCGTCGATCAGCTCGATCTTGACGCCATTGTTCAGGAACGACAGTTCGCGAATTCTTTTCGACAACACGTCATAGTGGAAATCGATGACATTGCCGAAGATTTCCTCATCCGCTGAAAAATGAATTTCAGTCCCGCGCCGCACGCTGTCGCCAATCACCTTCAACGGCGAGACTTCGATGCCGTTGTGGACTTCGATCAAGCGGTTGATCGGCGCGCCACGATTGAATTCCATGAAATGCTTCTTGCCATCGCGATGGATGGTCAGGCGCAGCCATTTCGACAAGGCGTTGACGCAGGACACGCCGACACCATGCAGACCGCCGGAAACCTTGTAGCTGTTCTGATTGAACTTGCCGCCGGCATGCAGCACGACCATGACGATCTCGGCGGCGGATCGCTTGGGTTCGTGCTTGTCGTCCAGTTTCACGCCGACTGGAATGCCGCGGCCGTTGTCGGACACGGAAATGGAGTTGTCCGGATGAATGATGACCTTGATGTCGTCGCAATAGCCGGCCAAGGCTTCATCGATGGCGTTGTCCAGCACTTCGAACACCATGTGGTGCAGTCCGGAGCCGTCCGAGGTATCGCCGATGTACATGCCGGGGCGTTTACGCACCGCCTCCAGGCCTTCCAGTTGCTGAATGCTGTCCTCGTCGTAGCCGCCGTTACCGCTTGGATGTTCCACGTGAAACCTTTTTCTGTTGATTGGTCGAGCGGCGCTTGGCTAATTTACCCAGCGCCGCGCGGATTGCCGCCGGCTGCGTTCAAATTCGCATCGGCATGACGACATAACGGAAGTGTTCTTCTCCCGGCACGGTGATCAGCAGCGAACTGGTCGGGTCACCGAACGAACACAGCACCGACTCGGAGACCAGGTTATTCAGCACATCCTGCAAATACTGGATGTTGAATCCGATATCCAGCGGATCGCCCTGGTAATCGATATCCAGTTCTTCCTGCGCTTCTTCCTGCTCGTTGTTGCTGCAAGCGATGCGCAAGCTTTCCGGGGTCAGGGCGATGCGCACGCCGCGATATTTGTCATTGGTCAGAATCGCGGCGCGATTCAGCGATTGCGATAAACGTTGGCGTTGTATGGCGAAGCTCTTGTCGTGATCGATCGGGATGACCCGCTGCCAATCAGGGAACTTTCCATCCACCACTTTGCTGCGCAGTTCGAAATCCGGTCTACGGAAAACCACCTGATTCTGATTGACCTGGATATGCACAGGATCTTCGCCCTCGCCCAGCAACTTGCCCAATTCGAGTACCGTCTTGCGCGGCAGAATCACGTCCACGCCTTGCTCGACTTCCTCCGCCATATCGGTTCCATCCACCGCCAGGCGATGGCCATCGGTGGCCGCCACGGTGAGGCGCTTGCCCTGCACCGAGAACAACATGCCGTTCAGGTAGTAGCGGATGTCCTGCACCGCCATGGCGTATTGCACGCGTGACAGCAATTGTTTGACCAGACCTTGCGGCAGACTGAAATTCAGACCCTGACCTTCGGGAATCTGTAGCTTGGGGAAATCGCGGGCGGGCAAGGTCTGCAGGTTGAAGCGACTCCGTCCGGACTTGACCTTCAGATGATCGTTGTCGAGATCAAGCGAAATACTTTCCACATCC
>JAGUXX010000082.1 GCA_020061585.1 Betaproteobacteria bacterium
AGCTCGCGCCGATCGCCTTGCCCGGCGGCGACAAGGCGGCCAAGGAACCCTGGCGGATGGCGGCGGCGGTGTTGTGGCGGCTCGGGCGCGGCGATGAAATCGCCACGCGTTTCGTGGCGCAGCCCGCCGCGCGGCATTTGCATCAGCTATTCGAACGCGAACTGAATTGTCCCTCCACCAGCAGTCTCGGCCGCTGGTTCGATGCCGCCGCCGGCCTGCTCGGCGCGCGTCAGGTCATGGCTTACGAAGGGCAGGCGGCGATGTTGCTGGAAGGCCTGGCCGAAGCCCATGGCCCAGTCGACGCGATGCCGGGCGGTTATTTGTTGAGCGACGCTGGACAGCTCGATCTGTTGCCGTTGATGGCACGCCTGGCCGACACGGCGGACCCGGGGTTCGGCGCGGCGCTGTTCCATGCCACGCTGGTCGAGGCGCTGGCCGACTGGGCGCGGCGGGCGGCGCAAGCAGAGGATCTGGACAGCATCGCATTCGGCGGCGGCTGTTTCCTCAACCACATTGTCGCCCGCGATCTGGGCTGCTTGCTGACACAAGCCGGGCTCACCGTGCTGATGCCGCTCAACACACCACCCAATGACGGCGGCCTGAGTCTGGGACAGGCCTGGGTTGCGCTGCTGCAATCGCGGTAACGCCGCCGTGCTCAGTCCTCGCGGCGCAACTGCGGGAACAGAATCACGTCGCGGATGCTGGGCGAATCGGTCAACAGCATGATCAGGCGGTCGATGCCGATGCCTTCGCCGGCGGTCGGCGGCAGGCCGTGTTCGAGGGCGCGGATGTAGTCCTTGTCCTTGAACATGGCCTCCTCGTCGCCGGCTTCCTTGGCTTCCACCTGCGCGTCGAAGCGCGCTTCCTGGTCTTCCGGATCATTCAGTTCGGAGAAGCCGTTGGCGATCTCGCGGCCGACCATGAACAGCTCGAAGCGGTCGGTCAGGTTCGGGTCGATGTCGTTGCGGCGTGCCAGCGGCGACGTTTCCGCTGGGTAGTCGATGATGAAGGTGGGCTGAATCAGCAGATGTTCGGTGGTTTCCTCGAACAAGGTCAGTTGCAGACCGCCCAGGCCATCCTTCGGGCGAAAGGCAATCTTGCGGCGCTGCAGTTCGGCGATGACGAAATCCTGGTCATCGAGCGGCGCGTCGCGCAGTTCCGGGTGGTAATGGCGCACCGCGTCGAGCGCGGTCAGGCGGGCGAACGGCGCGCCGAGGTCGATCTGATGCCCCTGATACGGCACCAAAGTCGTGCCCAGCACCGTTTGCGCGATGTCGCGGAACATGCGCTCGGTGAAATCCATCAGGTAGCGGTAATCGCGGTAGGCCTCATAGAACTCGACCATGGTGAATTCCGGGTTGTGCCGGGTCGAGATGCCTTCGTTGCGGAAATTGCGGTTGATCTCGAACACCTTCTCCAGGCCGCCGACCACCAGCCGCTTCAGGTACAACTCCGGCGCGATGCGCAGATACAACTGCATGTCGAGCGCGTTGTGGTGGGTGACGAACGGCTTGGCGTTGGCGCCGCCTGGGATCGGATGCATCATCGGCGTTTCCACTTCCAGGTAGCCGTGCGCGGTAAAGAACTCGCGCATCGCCGAGACCACTTTTGAACGCACGATGAAGGTGCGGCGGGACTCCTCGTTGGTGATCAGATCGAGGTAGCGCTGACGATATTTCTGTTCCTGATCGGTCAGGCCGTGGAATTTTTCCGGCAGCGGTCGCAGCGCCTTGGTCAGCAGTCGCAGCGAAGTGGCGTGGACGGTCAGCTCATCGGTCTTGGTGCGGAACAGGTAGCCGGCCACGCCAAGAATGTCGCCCAGGTCCATGCGCTTGAAGGCGTCATAGGCTTCCTCGCCGAGTGCTTCCTTCGATACATAAATCTGCATGCGCCCGCTCATGTCCTGCAAGGTGGCGAAACTGGCCTTGCCCATCACCCGCTTCAACATCATGCGGCCGGCGAATTGCACATCCACGGCTGTCGCTTCCAGCGTTTCCTTGGCGGTTTCGCCATGCGCCGCGTGCATCTCGGCGGCGTAGTCCTTGCGCTCGAAGTCGTTCGGAAAGGCGATGCCGCGCGCGCGGATGCCGGCGAGTTTTTCGCGGCGCTCGGCGATGATCTGGTTTTCGTCGTGGGCGGGGATGGGGGCGTTCGAGTCGGACATGGAGAACAGTTTTCCAGATGGGTTGAGTAATTTGAGCGGAAAAGGCGGAAAAGGCGGAAAAGGCGGAAAAGGGCGGGCAACATCGATGCCCGGTGTGCCGGTAGCTCGACGTGTGCCGTCATTGCCATCGGTGTTTGGCGGCGACCGCGTATCGTGAGCTATGCATGGTTGCGGGATGGGGCCAAGTATAAGCGTTGTCACCCATGGCTGGCAGGTGGCCGGCGGTTCGGGTCTTTTCCGCCGCCAGTCAGGGATGGTGGAAGCCAACGCGGGGCGGTTTCGCCGTCGTCAGGGCTGTCGAAAAATACTTGATCATAAAAGTCGGATAAGAGGCTATAAGTGAGGTGTGCGGCGTGGCATCTTCAGACGCAATGCAACTGTGATCATCTTCATGAAAAGGAATCAACAGTCTGTTACAACGCCGGCACCCGGAATGGGTGATTGGCATGTTCAACCGCTATCCGGCGCTTGCGCCCAAGCGCGCTATGATCGGGTCGGACGCTTTGGGAACGATTTCAGCCTAAAAAAAACTTATGGAGCCATCTATGGCCAGCACGACTTTGAACGACCGTTTTCCGTTTCGCCTGTTTTTTCTGCTGTTTGCCGCGCTTGCCCTGCTGATTCTGGGCGGCGCCTGGTATGTCAGTCATGAACGTATTTCCAGCGAACTGGAAATCACTCAATCGAACGAGATCGGCAGTGTCGTGATGGGGGTGCGTCGCCTGGACGACGAACTGCACCAGCCGTTTCATCATCTGCTTGCGTTGCTGGACGAGGCGAACGTGAAGCGGGCTATCGACGCCGACAGCGGCTCGGTTGACGGCATGGCCGCCGCGTTTGCCAGCCTGATCCGCTACAACCGGATCTATGACAAGGTGCGCTGGATAGATCAGACTGGTATGGAACAGGTGCGCGTCAATGCGCTGCCCGGCAATTCGGAGATTGTCGCGCGGGAGCGCTTGCAGGACCAATCCGCCAGCTACTATTTCAGCCATGCCATGCGTTTGACGGCGGGGCAGGTGTACATCTCGCCGCTGGACCTGAATGTCGAGCAGGGCATGGTGGAAGTCCCGCACAAACCGATATTGCGTCTGGCGACGCCGGTACAGGATGGCCTTGGTCGCGCACGTGGCGTGCTGGTCCTGGATGTGGCCGCCAAGCACCTGCTCGATTCCTTTACCGACAGTCTGGTCGGCGCCCGAGATCACGTCATGCTGCTGAACAGCGACGGCCACTGGTTGGTGAGTCCGAATGCCGATGAAGCCTGGGGTTTCATGTTCCAGCGCGAAAAAACGCTGGCCAGCGAGCATCCGGAGGCCTGGCGGGAGATTACTCAGATTCCTTCCGGGCAGGTTGAAAACGCCGGCGGGCTGTGGACCTGGAGCAGCGTTTATCCGCTGAAGGACATTGATAGCCGGGCCATAGCCGATATTCCAAATTGGCTGGTGGTCGCGCATCTGCCGGCCAGCCAGATGACGCTGATCCGCCAGGGCGCCTGGCAAGCGGTCGGCATCAATACCCTGGTTCTGCTGATCCTGTTCGGCATACTCGCGGCCTGGCTGGCGCGCGCCATGACCAGCCGGACCCGTGCCAGGATCGCCGCCGCCGAGGCGCTGGTCAAAGCCGCGGAAGCCAACCGACTGGCGGCGGCGCGGAACCGGTTTCGACTGGTGGTGGAAGCCAACACCAATGGTCTGCTGGTTGCCGACCGGACCGGCCGTATCGTGCTGACCAACCCGGCGCTGGAGCGCATGTTCGGCTATGAGCCCGGGGAAATGCTCGGTCAGCCGCTGAGCATGCTGTTGCCGGACAGCGTCAAAGCCGGGCATGCCGAAAAATTCACGCAATTCATGGACGCGCCGCTTGCCAGACCGATGGGGTCCGGCCGGGAACTTCACGGTCGCCGCAAGGATGGCGGCGAATTTCCGGTGGAAATCAGCCTCAGTCCGTTCACCGAGGATGGCGAAAGCTATGTCGACGCTTTTGTCGCCGATATCTCCAGGCGTAAACAGGTCGAGGCGCTGCATCGGCAAAGCGAAACCCGGTTGCGGCTGTTGTTGGAAACCAATCCGAATGGTCTGCTGCTGGTGGATGACACCGGTCGCATCCAGATGACCAACCCCGCATTGGACAAGATGTTCGGCTATGCGCCGGGAGAATTGCTCGAAATGCCCCTGGAAACCCTGGTGCCTTCGGAACTCCAGATGCATCACGTCAATCTGCGCGCGCAGTATCTGGAACATCCGGTGATCCGGACCATGGGCGCTGGACTGGTACTGCATGGGCGGCACAAAAGCGCGGGCAATTTTCCGATACAGGTCAGCCTGGCCAGTTTCGAGGAGTCTGGACGGACTTTCGTCCAAGCCACGGTTGTGGATATGTCAGCGCGCACGGCGAGCTAACTTGCCGCAAGTGCGTCGAAGGAGGTCATGATGAACGACTGTTATGTTTCCGAATTCACTGTTTTCATCAACCAGTACCTGGAACAACATCCGGAGGTGGTCGAGCAGCAGCAGCGCGGTTGGAACGACGATTGGCAACCGCATCGAGTCGATGAGTCGGCGCTGCGGGAAGCGGCGGAGGACAGTGTTCCGGATGACACCTATGGTTTCAACTGGGTGGTCCGGCACGAACCAGCCGATACAGTCAAAACGCATTGACCGGGCTGGACGCATTGCCGGGTTGCGGCGTGCGCCAGGGTCAAATCGTTTCTTGCAATGCGCGCATTTCCGGCGCCGCGCAGTCAATTTGCTCGGCGTTGTGTCTGGCTGTCGCCTGACCACGCTTGCCGGTTCTGACCACCCAGGATGTGCAGGCATTGGCATCCGGCAGAGCAACCGGCATATGCCCGCCCGCCGTAATGCGGAAGTAACCCTTACGACTCAGCAGACTGCGCACGAAACGGCAATCCAGGCTGTCCAGCACGACCACCGCCCCCCATAGCAGTTTCGCGCACACAGGTTTGGTCGTGACGGCGAACCCGCGGCTATCATGATGCATTGATACCGACTCCTCGCGTGCTTGTGTCGCGTTCGACCAGCGCCAGGATCTTGTAGCCATCCTGGCGCAGCGTATTCAGTTGGTTGTGCAGTTTTGCGTCCCGATGGTCGAGACATCCCAGTACCACGGAGGTAATCGATTTGAATCGGTGCAGGTAAAGCGCGAGTTCATCCGCCAACTCGCCCTCGCCGCGGCTCAGTCGATAGTCGATGTTGCATTGTTCCAGTCTCCGCAGCAGGGTTCCCAGCATCAACGTCGCCGGCTGGGGCGGGTTCAGCAACAGGATGTCGAGACGATTGCCATTTTGTTGGCACAGTTCAATCATCGACGTCAGTGCCGGGCGCCCCAGACAATGCCCATCAAGCGCCAGCAGCAAGCCGTCGCCAACTGGGGTGATTCTTGACGGGGCGTGCAGGACGGTCTGACGCCCTCGGCCTTCGGATTGGGTTTGCATCGGCTTGCCCTGGTCAGCTAAACAGCCGCATTGCTTCGCGGTGGTTTTCAACCATGGCAGCGGGTGGTTTGATGGCTGTTACAGACCACTTGGTCCGGACAGCCAAGGCTTGCCCGGCGCTGGATGTTTGTTTGTCACTATTCGGCATGTCGCTTCCCTCCGCTCGCTATCTGAGCATCTCCCGATCCATGGATCAGGGACGGCCTCCGGCTCCGCCCGGCTGCGTGTCCGAGCCGGGTTGAGACGTAGATTAGAAGCAACGCAAGCCGCGATAAATACGCGGGTTATTTAGCCGATCTAGAGATAACTTTAGAGCGTGACGCGATAGGCGCGATCGAAGCTGCGCGATCGAATTTTCCTCAGCCCCGCCACTTGCGGCGCGAACCGGGCTTATTCCTCGCCCGGCAGGCGCAGCGTGTACTGACCGGATTTCTCGTCGCGCCGCATGCTGAGCAGTTGGCGTTTCTGGGCGTCTTCCACCAACTCCTTGAACGAGCGATAGCCGTAATAAGACTCGGCGAAGCCCGGGCGGCGGCGTTGCAGCGTCGATTTGACCAGGGACCCCCAGATTTTTTCATCTGAGCCGCGCTCGGTGATCAGGGCTTCCACCGTTTCCACCAGAAAATCCAGGGCATCCTGGTGCTTGGCTTCCTCGCCGCGGGTCCGCGCGCCGTTTAGCGCGCCGACGCTGGCTTTGGCGGCCGGTTTCTTGACGGCCGGCTGGCGGGTCTGTTGGGCGCGCACCAGATCGTCGTAGAAAATGAACTCGTCGCAATTGGCGCTGAGCAGGTCGGAGGTGGAATCCTTCACACCGATGCCGATCACATGCTTGTTGTTCTCGCGCAGCTTCGACACCAGCGGCGAGAAGTCGGAATCGCCGCTGATGATCACGAAGGTATCGACATGCGCCTTGGTGTAGCAGAGATCCAGCGCATCGACCACCATGCGGATGTCGGCCGAGTTCTTGCCGGACTGCCGCACATGCGGAATCTCGATCAGTTCGAACGCCGCCTCATGCATGGTGGCCTTGAATTCCTTGTATCGCTCCCAGTCGCAATAGGCTTTCTTGACCACGATGCTGCCTTTCAGCAGCAGACGTTCCAGCACGCCGCGGATGTCGAATGGCGGATATTTGGCATCGCGCACGCCGAGGGCGATGTTCTCGAAATCGCAGAACAAGGCCATGTTGGTAATTTCCGGTTGTCCCGCCATGCGGTTCTCCTTTTATGAATATGAATGAATCTTGCGCAGCCCGGGTCTGGCCGGCCGGAAACAGTTTGTAACACCCGCTAACACCGGGGAAACCGGCTGGCAACCCCGACTGCCTATTCTGGGTGCGTAGTTCAACCAAGGAGTCACTCATGAAAACCCCATCAGTCTTCCGCATCGTTCTGTTGTCTGGCCTGACCGCCTTCGGTTCCGCCGCGTCGGCCGCCGATCAACTGGCCGGCACACTGATCGGCGCCGGCACCGGCGCGATCATCGGCAATGCCATCGATCGTCAGGATGGCGCCATCGTCGGCGGCATTTTTGGCGCCATTCTGGGCGCGGCGATCAGCGACGATGACCGTCGCACGGTGACCGTACGCCATGTCCATCAGCCGGTGCCAGTCCATCGAGACCATGCCCGTGTCTATTATGCGCCACCGCCAGTCGTCTATTACGCGCCGCCTCAGGTTGTCTACCACGCGCCGCCGCGGGTGCGTTATGTCGCGCCGCCGGCGTACGTCAAAGTGCATCCGGCGCCGCCGCACTGGCGTCATGATCGCGACGACCGTCGCAATGATGGTCGCCATGACGGTCGATTCGAGCGTCGGGATAACAATGGCCGACATGATGATCGAGGCGGTCGTTCACGTTGGTAAGCAAGGCTCAGTCTTCCGCCTTCAGACGCGTGGCGAACCGAGCACGGAATTTTTCCAGCTTGGGCGCCACGACGAACATGCAGTAGGGCTGCCGAGGGTTTTGCTCATAGTAGCGCTGGTGATAGTCCTCGGCCGGCCAGAACACATCGGCTTCGGTGAGTTCGGTAACGATCGGGCGATCGAAAGCCCGGGCCTCGGCCAGTTCCGCGAGCAGCGCTTGGGCCTGGGCTTTCTGTTCCGGGCTGTGCCAGAAAATGGCGGAACGATATTGCGTGCCGGTGTCGTTGCCCTGGCGGTTCAGCGTGGTCGGGTCGTGCAGCGTGAAGAATATCTCCAGCAACTCGCGATAGCTGATTCGGTCGGCGTCGAAATGAATTTGCACGACTTCGGCATGTCCGCTGTCGCCGCCGCAAATCTGCTTGTAGGTCGGGTTCCGCAACGCCCCGCCCATGTATCCTGAAATGGCCCGCTCCACACCTTCCAGTTTGTTGTAGGCGGTTTCCAGGCACCAGAAACAGCCGCCGGCGAAAGTTGCGATTTGTCGATTCATGTCGGGCTCCCGAGAGATGGAACAGTTGGAGTGCCGCTTGGCGCTCAGGTTCTGGCTATTTCCGCCGATAATCACGGCATCTTCGAAATTCGATACGGCCTATGCAACCGGGTGAAAAGCGTATTGCAATTGATCAGGTCAGGATAGGGGTGTTCGTTCGCCTCGAAACCTGGATGGATCACCCGTTTCTGTTCAGCAGCTTCAAGGTGCGCAACGACAAACAGCTGCAGGCCTTGCGCTCGTTGGGCTTGAGCGAGGTGTTGTATTCGCCGGAGAAAAGCGATGTCGCGCCGTTGCCGCCGCCCAGGGCGGATGATCCGCCGCCGGTCACGCCGCCGGTGGATCCGGAAGCCGAAGCAATGATGCAGGCCATGTGGCAGGAAAAACGCGAACGCCGGGAAAACATCGCGCGGCAGCGCGAAGCTTACGGCCGTTGCGAAAAGCAGTTCGTCGGCAGTATCTCGACCGTCAAACACCTGCTGCGCAATCTGTTCGCGCAGCCGGAGGCGGCGATCGAGCAGGCCCAGTCGCTGGTGGTTGAAATGGTGGCTTCACTGCTGGCCGAGAAGGATGTGCTGTTGCATCTGATGAATGCCAAGAATGGCGATGAGGGCGCCTATTACCACGCCCTCAATGTCACCATGCTGGCGCTGATGCTGGGTCGTGAAGCGGGGCTGAGTTCGGCGGAGATGACTGCGCTGGGTCTGGGCGCGTTGTTGCACGATATGGGCAAGGAGCGGGTGCCGAGCCAGATTTTGCTGAAAAAGACGCCCTGGACCACAGCCGAGCGCAATTTCTATATGCAGCATGTGGTTTACGGCGTGGAAATGGCTGAAAAGCTGAAACTGCCGGCGGGCGCCCTGGAGATCATTGCGCGGCATCATGAGATGCTCGATGGCAGCGGTTTCCCCGGTGGACTGTCCGGCTCGCGGATCGGCATGCTGGCGCGCATCGCGGCGATCGCCAACGCCTTCGACAACGCCTGCAACCGCGTCAATCCGGCCGATTCGCTGGCGCCGTCACAGGCCTTGTCGGTGATGTTCAAGCGCGATGGGGCGAAGTACGACACGGCCTTGATGCAGCACTTCGTGCGTTGCCTGGGGGTATACCCGCCGGGCAGCATCGTGCGCCTCAACAATGACGCGATCGGTCTGGTGATCAGCGTCAATCCGCGGAAATTGCTGCATCCGCGGCTGATGCTGTACGACCCGGCGATACCGAAAGAGGAGGCCGTTCTGCTGGATCTGAGCGAAACGCCGGAGTTGTCGGTGACCGGCACGCTGCGCCCCGGGGAGCTGCCGAAACCGGTGTTCGACTATCTGAGTCCGCGCACCCGCATCAGCTATTTCAGCGACACCTCGACGCCGGCCCGCCCGCCGCCGCGCTGAGCTTGGCTATTGTTGGGCGGCCGCCTGGTTGCGCATGTGATCGGCCACTTTCATGAAGGCCTGATACAGCTCCTGGCGCAGTTTCTCGTCGGCCACGACTTCGCCGAGCGCCAGTTGCATGCAGTGCATCCATTGATCGCGTTCCGCGGCGCCGATGGCGAAATGCAGATGCCGTTGGCGCAGCATCGGGTGGCCGTGCTTGTCGGTATACAACGGCGGGCCGCCCATCCAGCCGGAAAGAAAGTCGAACAGTTTCTGACGTGAGCCGGACAGGTCTTCGGCGTGCAGCTTGCGGATGCCGTAGGTTTCCGGCAGTTCGTCCATGTGATCGTAAAAGCGCTGCACCAGTTGCTGGATCGCGGTTGCGCCGCCGATGCGTTGGTAGTGGGTCTGGGGGAGCATGGGAAGGTCGAATGGTTTATTGACGGAAAATTTTCAGATAATGCCCTTCGAAATAGCGCTTGGCCCAGTGGAACAGGCGCGAGGAGGGCAACAGGAAGGAGCGTTTCAGGTCGCGGTAGACCAGAATGCCTTGGTCGATGGTGTCGACGATACAGATCAATTCGACCTTGAACCGCGCCTTGACCGGCTTGCCGTCCAGCGCCAGCAGCAGATTCTCGGCCGCCGCCCGGGCTTGCAGATCGGCCATGTGGGCTTGCTTGGGCATCCAGTCCGGCCCCGGAAAGCTGCCTGCGTCGCCCGCCACGAAGACCTTGTCCGCGCCGGCCGCGCGGCAGAATTCGTCGGCCTGGAAAAAGCCGCCCGGCGACAGCTTCAGCCCCGACTCCGCCGCCCAGGCCGGGCCGGTCAGGCCGGGCATGAACAGGATCAGGTCGGCGTTGATATGGCCGCCTTCGGTGTCGACGCCCTGTTCCGAGAAGCCGAGCGGCTTGTGGCCGAGATGGGTGTCGATGCGACGCTTGGCCATTTCCGCCAGCAGCCCGGATACCGCCTTCTCGCCCAGGCGTTTTCCGGGTTCGGCGGCGGCATTGAAAAAGGTCAGTTCGATGTTGTCGCGTTTGCCTTGCCGGCGCAGCAAGGTGTCGAGGCCGAACAGCAGTTCGAACATCGGTCCGCCGCGCATCGCCGAGGGCTCGTTGGGGTTGCCGCCGAAGCCGAGCGCGATGCGTCCGCGGGTCATGGCAGTGACCCGATCACGGATCGCTTCGGCGGAAGCGACGCCTTCGCAGAGCGTCAAGGCATGTTCGATGCCGGGCAGTTTCTTGATGAAGCGGCCGCCGGTGGCGATGATCAAGGCATCGTTGGGGATCTCGCCGGCATCGGTCAGCACCGTGCGTCCAGCGTCCTTGAGGCCGGTGACGCGCGCGGCGATGAAGTCGACGGCATGGTCTTGCAGAAACCGTTCCAGCGGCAGGATCAGGTCGGCGCCGTTGCGCAAGCCGGAGGGAATCCAGATCAGGCTGGGCAGATAGACGAATTCGGCTTTCGGCGCGATCAGGCTGATGCGGGCATGCGGCGCGCGCTTGCGCAGTTCGCGCACGGCGGTCAGCGCGGCAAAGCCGGCGCCGAGGATGACGATGCGAGGCGTGGGATTCATGGGTTTGCTGGTTGGCCGGATTGTCAGTGCGCTTTGGCCAGCGCCCGGGCGATCGACGCGTCCAGATTGGCTGCTGACTTGCGCATGATTTCGGCGACCCCGGGTTCCATCATGTCGGCCATCAGGCCGGCGTTGAGGCGCGAAATCATCACCCTGCCGTCGCTCATGCCGTAGACCGAGACGCCGCAGGGGATCATGGCCGAGACATAGCGGGTGGCTTCGTCCTTCAGCAGCGGCACGGCATTCTTGCCGCTGGTGAGTTTCAGCACCACCATGCCGCCCGGTATCCGCACATTGCGTTTTGCCAGGCCTTCGCCAAGATTGATCTCGGCGACGATATTCCAGCCGTCGGCCTGCAGTTGTTGCTTGAGATGGGTCAGCGTGGTGGAGAAATCAACGTGGCTGACATCGTCGATGACAATGGCGCGCGGATTGCCGACAGGTTCGGTGGCGGTTTCGGCGATGGCCGGCGGCGTGGCCAGGCTGGCGGCGAACAACAGGGAGGCGAGAGTGCGGGACAGTTTCATGGTCGAGGTCTTCGTCTTGGATGTGTTGAAAAGTTATCCCGCCGGCGCGGGGATGCTGAATATAGCAGCGGCGGGGACTAACTCGCCGCCGCGCCGGATCAATGCTCGCGGCTTGCGCAGTGCGGTACCGGCGGCATTTCGCTGAGCGTGCCGTTCAGCCAGGCGTTGACCGCGCGATCGGGATCGGTCTCCGGCGTCGCCACCGCCTGGATCGCCATCTGCTTCAGGCGATAACGCAATTCACGGGCGATGCCGCCGGTGATCAGCACATTGATGTCGCGCAGCGGCGGCGGCAGGTCGAGCGCGTGGAAGTTCTGTCCGGCGGGCAATTCCACCAGGTGTTTGTCCACGACATCGGCGAATTCGGTCTGGTAGACCCAGAATCGCGCGCAGCGTCCGGCGTGGTCGGTCACGGTGTTGCGGTTTTCGCTGGTGACGGCGATTTTCATGGTCGAGTCCGGTCCTGAAAGGTCGTTAGCTGCATTGACATGCAATTAGCACGCCAAGTTTTATCGTTGTTCGTCCACCCCGCCGCAAGCCGCTCTTGATGCGGGGTGGACGGGTTCAGGACGGACGACGAATCGACGGATTCTGTTCATCCGCCTGACATTCATGACTGTTAGCTGTCAGCAATGACAGTTGGCGCATGGCTTAGCGCCGCTTTCCGGACAGACTGGCGTAATACTTCGCCAGGGCCTCGATCTCGTCCGGCGTCAGACGTTGCGCGAACTGGCGCATGCCTTGATTGGCGTCGGTGACCCGGCGTCCGGAACGGTAATCGTGCAGCGTCTGCGCCAGGCTGCCGACACTCTGTCCGGCCAGCGCCGGGGTTTCGTTGTTGCCGCCCTGACCGCTCGCGCCGTGGCAGGAGGCACAGGGCGTGAGCAGCCGGGCGGGGTCGCCGCGGCGGACCAGTTGTTCGATGTGGCGGCGGGTTTCGCCGGTCAGCTTCGGCGCGGCAGCCGGCGGCGGCGGCAGACTGGCGTAGTAATCGGCGACATCGGCCATGTCCTGGCGCGTCATGTCGCGCACCACGACCGCCATCAGGTTCGCGCGATCGTCCTCATGTCGGTCGCCGCGCTGATAGTCGAGCAGGCTCTTGTAGGTGTAGGCGGCGCGTTGACCGGCCAGGCTGGACCAGTTGCCGGTCGGCGCGACGCCGGTTTCACCGTGGCAGGCGGCGCACATCAGCGATTGATGCAAAGCCTTGCCACGTTGCAGATCGCCGCGCGGCTGCGCGGCCAGCGTGGCGCGCAGTTCGGCTGCGACCGGGCTGCGCGGGGTTGCCGCCGAATCGGTGGCCGGGCGGCTGGCGTAGCCGGGGGCGGCGAGGCTGAGGGACAACATGCCCAGCACCAGCAAGCGAACTCGTCTCATGCGAAACAATCCTCGGTAAAGGTTTTCAGCCAGGCCTGCTGATAGCGCGCGGCGAGGCGGATGCGGGTTTTCGAAGCGTCCAGCGGCAGATAGCGCTGGCCGGAGATCTGGGCGATCTTGCCGTCCTTGAGGCGGAACACGTCGGCGACGAACAGGCCGTAATCAGAACCGGCCAGGGCGTAGCAGGTGTTTTCCCAGATCGGTTCACCTGGTTCGCGGCCGGCCAGTTGATTGACCACCGCCTGAGCGGTGACCTTGGCCTGGGTGTTGGCGGAAAAACCGGATTTCGGCATGGCGTCGGCAATGCTGGCGTCGCCGATGACGAACACATGCTCATGCGCGGTTGACTCGAAGGTGCGGCGCTCCACCGGACACCAGCCGCCGGCGTCGGTCAGGCCCATGTCGAACGCCAGCTTGCCGGCGCGCATCGGCGGAATCACGTTGAGCACATCGGCTTTGATCCAGCCGGCGTCCGTGGCGACGCGCAGCGCGGCGCTGTCGATGCCGCGCGGCGTGCCGCCATCCTTGGCGCGCAGCCATTCGATCGGCGCCGGCCGGCCGCTGTTGACGACATCGGCCGGCATGTCCTTCAGGTAGTCGGCCGGAATGTTGTAGCCGTACAGACGATGCCAGCCCAGTTGCATGCCGGCGTCGGTCACGAAACTGTCCTTCGGATCGACAATGATGACTTTGGCGGTGGGGTTGTGCCTGGCCAGCCATTCGGTGACCAGCGCCGCGCGTTCGTAAGGGCCGGGCGGGCAGCGATACGGCGACGGCGGGGCGACGATGACGAAGCGGCCGCCTGGGCGCATGGCTTGCAGTTGCCGCGCCAGCAACGCGGTCTGCGGGCCGGGGATCCAGCCCGACGGCGCGCGGCTTGCGGCGGCGGCCTCGCTGTAGCCGGGGATGGCCTGGTATTGCAGGCTGATGCCGGGGCTGACGATCAGTTTGTCGTAGGCGATGTCGCGTTTGCCGGCGGTGCGCACCCGACGCCGCGCCGGATCGAAGCCGACCACGCGATCGAACAGAAATTCGATGCCATAGCGTGAACGCAGCGCGTCGTAGGACACGTTCAGATCGTCCATGCCGACATGTCCGGTGAGCACTTCGCTGGAACCGTAAGGCCGGATGTAGGTACGGTTGGCCTCGATCAGCGTCACCCGCAGCGCCGGATTGGCCAGTTTCAGATATTTCGCGGCGGTCGCGCCGCCGACGCCGCCGCCGATCACCACGACATGCCCGGCACCCGCCTGGGTGGCTCCGGTGGCGCGGGCGGGCAGGGCGGCGGCGCAGAACAGCGCGGCGCCGGCTTGGAGAAATTCTCGTCGTTTCAACATGGCTGTTCCCCGTTATTTAACTGAGGCGAAATATCGCGCCATGGCGTCGATCTCGCTGTCGCTGAAGCCGTTGGCGACATGACCCATCAGGGTCGATGCGCGTTTGCCGGCGCGGAAATCCAGCATGGCGCGCTTGAATTCGGTTTCCGCCATGCCGGCCAGCGGCACGAATTCGACGCGTCCCAGCTTGCCCTGGGTGCCGTGGCAGCCGGCGCAGGTGTGGGCCATCGCCGCGCCGGTTGGTTGCGCGGCCTGCGCCGGTGTCAGCCAGGCGGTGAGCACGGCGATGGCGGCGGCCAGCAACAACGGTTTGAACAGGGGAGAGCGGGTAAATGGCGATTTCATCAGCGGGCCCATACGTAAAATCCAATCACGAAAAACTGCGCGATCCACAGCAGCAACAGACCGATGCCGAAATTGCCGAGCCGGGTCAGGGCCGGCGACGGGGTGTAGACGCCGGGGGTCTGGCCGGATTTCCAGGCCACCGTCAGCAGATAGCTCAACACCACGCCGCCGAGCACCGCGAAGGTGACAAAGAACAGCACCGTGCTGTACCAGTCGATGTTGAGCTTGTAATCCAGGGCGTCATAACCATGCGCGCCGAACAAGGTGAAATAGCGCAAGGCTTCGCGCCCGGCGCCGACCACGATCAGCGCCACCGCGCCGACGCCGAACGGCAGGTAACCCCATAGTCCCCGATCCAGCCGCTGGCCGAGCAGGCGCGGCAACGCGGCGGTCAGCAACAACGCGGCGGCGCCAGCCC
>JAGUXX010000256.1 GCA_020061585.1 Betaproteobacteria bacterium
CGCCGCCCCACTGCGCGTTCAGCACTTGCGCGCCGTTCAGCGTCGCGGTGACATTGGTGATGTGGTGCGCCGGCACCAAGGCGCCGGTCTTGGCATCCTTGCGACTGCCGGTTTCCATTGGATGATTCATCAGGCACTTCACTTCGGCTTCATCGCCCTTTACAGAGGCGCGGATCTTCATCGGTTCTGCCATGTTCTTGCTCCTGTGTTCTTTAGGGGTTCGGTCAGTGTTTGAGTCGATCAGCCGCCGCAGCCGCCGATGGTGACCTTCACTTCCTTGGCCGCCGTGTACAGCTTGCCGCCGGCTTTCACCACGGCGCGCACGTTGGAGGTGTTGCCCATCTTGATGCGGGTGGACACGTATCCCTGAGCGCCGTTAGACAGGTCGAACTGGGCGATCATCGGCAGGGTGTTCTTCTCGCCGATGATGCTGATCGACTCGGTGCCAGCGATGTTGGAGGTGATCTCCACCGGCACGACCGCGCCGTTCTCGGCGATGTCCGGCGCTTTCACGCTGATATCGCCCGGCGCCGCGCCAGCACCGCCCACCGCCCCCATGACGCCGCCCAGATCCTTGTTCTCGAACAGCTCCTTGTTCCAGTCGGCGGCAAAAGCCATGCCAGGCTTCAACAGGCCCGCGGCAACCGCAACGCTGACCACGCCGGCGGCGCCGGCGCCCTTCAGTACATTCCTGCGCAAAATTTTCATAAGAACTCCAGAAAGATGGGTTGATCAAACTCCCGCCACTTCCGGCATCGCCCGTTGCATCCGGCCATGCCAGAAGCAATCAAGAGCAATCCACATGCCAACTGTTGCCACAAAATTGACCATTGTTTTTAAAGCCAAATTCATCAAATGGTGGAGAATGGCAAGCCGTTTCAGCAACCAGCCACCGTCAACGTCATGACAAGTCATGACAGGCCGCGCCGTACCCAGGCGACGTCAATCGAGCCTGAACAGATCGATCGACCCTTCTTCCTGACGTATCCGCTCAAGACAATCCCGCACCGCGTCGACCACCTTTGCCGGCGAGATCGGCTTGACCAGGAATCCCGCCGCGCCGGCCGCCTTGGCCGCCTTGACGTATTGCGCGGTCGGCGTGGCGGTAACCATGACGACTTGCGCTACGGTGCCGAACGCCTTGATCGCCTTGAGCGTCTGAATCCCGTCAAGGACCGGCATTTCGATATCGACAAAGACAATTTCCGGTGGATGGAGCAGAAATCTTTCCAAGGCTTCCTTGCCGCTGGCCGCCTTCTCGACATGATGAAAACCCTCGTGTCGCAGGACGCCGAGCAGCAGGGTCAGCATCAGCCGATCATCGTCGACGAGCAGTATGCGAGTTTGTTGCATGGTCACCAGTCTATTCGAAACCTGTACTGAATTTTATCTCGGGCGGTCATTGAACTATCACATGCGATCCTCGCTCGGAAGCGTTCAAACAACTGAACCGCTTGCCAGACGCCAAATCTTCAGGACTTGAAAGCGAACCGCGCTTATGATGCTGTGGCGTCATGACGCTCAGCCCGGACGCTCGTCCGCTCCAGGAAACCACACATTGAGGTACCGAAAATGAAGGGCCAGGAAAGCAAGAAAACACCGAAGAAAGAACCGGCGAAAACCATGAAGGAGAAGAAGGAAGCAAAGAAGATCAAGAAAGAAGAAAAGTCGCGTCAGTAATTGTCACGCATCGGACTTCGCATCATGGCCGCCTGGCTTCCCGTACTAAAGATCGCCTTGCCCTACGTCAGCAACATCGTCGCGGCGGCGATTCCCGCGTTCACTCGCCGCAAGACCGGCGAACCACCCGAGGAACTGGTCACTCGGCAGATCGCCGAATTGCAGGAAGCGGTGACCGGCAATGCCGAGACCGTGCGGCTGCTTGCCGCGCAGGTCGAAAAAACCCTCAAGGCGTTGGAAACCGGCGAGGCCGAAGCGGCGCAACGCCTGACCCAGCAACTGGCCGGGCTGCATGACGGCGTGGCGCGCGCCGAGGGCATCGCCAATCAGGCCCAGGCGCAGATCACCCGACTGGATGGTGTGACCGCCGCGCTACAGATGCGCATCGGCGAACTCGAACTGCAATACCAACGCCAGGGCGGCGTCGAACGGCGTCGGGAATATTCCATCGCCGGCTTGGCGGTACTGGCGGCGCTGCTGGCGATCATCGCATTGCTGCGCTGACGCGCCGCGCATTAAATTGTTTTGTAGGGTGCGCCGTGCGCACCTTAAGCGGTGCGCACGGCGCACCCTACCGATTCCTCGCCTGTTCGGTCAGCGCATCGATCAATGCTTTGGTGCGCAACTGCCCGTGCCGCAGGCGTCTTTCGCGGCGCAACAGCCGCAGCCCTGGTCGCTGTCGCGGAACGGCCCCAATTGCGGGTTGTCGCGCGCGAAGCCTCGATAGACGCGATCCACCGCGATGCCCAGCACCGCGATGCCCATGATCAAGGCGATGGTCAGCAGATACAGGCTCATCCGCTCATCCGCCCATCCCCAGGCCGGCGAAGCCCATGAACGCCAGCGACAGCAGGCCGGCCAGCATCAGCGACAGCGCCGCGCCCTGCACCACATTGGGCACGATGGCGAGGTTGAGGCGTTCGCGCAGCCCGGCCATCAACACCAGCGCCAGCGTGAAACCGACGCCGGCGCCGATGGCGAATACCAGCGCCTGGATGAAGCTGTATTCGCGCGCGGTCTGGAACAACGCCACGCCGAGGATCGCGCAATTGGTGGTGATCAGCGGCAGATAGATGCCCAGCGCGCGAAACAGCGTCGGGCTGTATTTCTTCAGCACCATTTCCACCAGCTGCACCGCCGAAGCGATGACCACGATGTAGGAGATCAGGCGCAGGAATTCCAGCCCGAAGGCGGTCACCAGATAGTTCAGACCATAGGCGCACAGGCTGGCGACCAGCATCACGAAGGTGGTCGCGGCGCCCATCGGCAGCGCGGTATTCAGGCGCCCGGATACGCCGATGAACGGACACAGGCCGAGGAACATGGCGAGCACGAAGTTGTTCGCCAGCACGGTGGCCAGGAAGATCTGGCTCAGCGAAGCATCAGCCATGACTCTGCACCTCCGCCGCTTTCAGCGCCGCCGGGGTGCGCGCGCGCCACCAGTTGAACAGCAGCAGCCAGGCACCGAGCACGAAGAAGCCGCCGGGCGGCAGCAGCATCACCACCCAGGGCTGGAAATCCGCGCCGAACAGGGCGATGCCGAACAGCGAACCGGAACCGAAAATCTCCCGCACCGAACCCAGCGCCAACAGCCCCAGGCTGAAACCCAGGCCCATGCCCAGCGCGTTGGTCAAGGCGCGCAGCGGCGGGTTCTTCGAGCTGTGCGCCTCGGCGCGCCCGAGGATCATGCAGTTGACCACGATCAACTGAATGAACGGTCCGAGCGCTTCGTAGACCGTCAGGCTGATCGCGGCGATCAGGTAATCGACGATGGTGACGAAGGTGGCGATGATGACGATGTAGGTGGCGATGCGGACTTCGCGCGGAATGAAGTTGCGCAGCAGCGAGACCAGCAGCGCCGAGCCGAGCAGCACGAAGGTGGTGGCGGCGCCCATCGCCAGCGCGTTGACCGCCGAGACGGTGACCGCCAACGCCGGACACAGGCCCAGCACCATGACGAACACCGGATTCTGTTTCCACAGGCCTTCGAGGAATTCTTCGAGATTGGTGGGCTGTTGACGACCTGGGATCATGGCGCTTCCTTGAGCTTCTCGATATGCGGCCGCAGCAGCGGCAGCAGTTTGCCGGCGCTGTCGTTGATGCCCTTGGCGACCGCGCGCGAGGTCACCGTGGCGCCGGAGATCGCGTCGATTTCCCAGGCGTGCTGGCGGGCGCCGTGCTTGACCCCCTTGATCGCGTTGACCAAGGCGGTGCCGGCGTCATTCAGGCGCGCATCCAGGGCGCGGAAATTGTCCAGGAAGCCCCGGTCGGTGATGATCTTGTCGCCGATGCCCGGCGTCTCGCGGTGCGCCACCACGCCGAAACCGTTGATGACTTGCCGGTCCGGGTCATAGGCGTACAGCACCCGCACCATGTCGGCATAACCCATCGCCCCGGCTTCCGCCGCCACAGCCTTGAGCTGGCCGGCGGCATCGCGCGCGGCGAAGAATTTCAGGCCGCCCGGCGGCGGCGCTCCGTTGGCCTCGACCACGCCGGTCGGGCTGACGTAATAGGCCTGCATCGTGGCCGCGCCGGGAATCACCTTGAACACCGCGCGTTGCAGCGCGATGCGCTTGTTGGCCTCGATCGCCTCCAGGGTATTCTGATAGGTCAGCACCAGCAGCACGCCGCACACCGTGGCGACCACGCCCAGGGTGCGGATCATCGCCAGGCTGGAGGTGGCGGGCGGCGGCGCGGGTTGCGTCAGGGCGGTCATGCGCGTTTCCCCCGGGTCTGGCCGAACAGCTTGGGTTGCGTCACCTGGTCGATCAACGGCGTCAGGGCGTTGCCGATCAGGATGGCGTACATCACGCCTTCGGTGAGGCCGCCGAAGTAACGAATCATCACCGTGATCACGCCGATCAGCGCGCCGTAGATCCACACGCCTTTCGGCGTCACCGGCGAGGTCGCCATATCCGAGGCCATGAACACCGCGCCCAGCATCAGGCCGCCGGACAGCAGCACGAACAGCGGATCGGGATAACGCGCCGGATCGAGCCACTGGAACAGCAGCGCGGCCAGCGCGGCGCTGCCCAGGATGGCCGCCGGGATGCGCCAGTCGAGAAAGCCGCGCGCAGCGAGATAGCCGCCGCTTAGCAGGATCAAGATCGCGGAGGTTTCGCCGGCGCTGGCGGTGACCGCGCCGGTAAGGAAATCTGTCGGGGTGGTCAGCACATTGTCGAATTTCCAGCTCGCCAGCGGCGTGGCGCCGGTAAAGCCGTCCAGCGCCTGTTTGGCCCAGGCCGAGATGTCCGGCGGCTGCATCAGCGGCGCGGTGAAGGTGGTCGGCGCGAACTCGCTGAAACGCTGTGGCGCGAAAGCCGGAATCCAGGTGGTGATGGCGACCGGAAACGCCGCCTGGACGAAGGCGCGGCCGACCAGCGCCGGGTTCATCACGTTGTAACCGATGCCGCCGAACAAGGCCTTGCCCAGCGCGATCGCGACGAATCCGGCAACCGCCCCCATCCACAGCGGAAACGCCGGCGGCAGGCTCAGCGCCAGCAGCAGGCCGGTGATCGTCGCCGACCAATCGGTCAACGTGCCGGGTTTTCCGGCCAGCCGGTTGAACAGGCGTTCGCTGCCGATGCAGGCCAGGGTCACGGTCACCAAAGAAGCCAGCGCCGACAGGCCGTATTGCCAGACCGAGAAGGCGGCGATCGGCAGCAACGCCAGCACCACGTGCAACATGATCTGTTCGACGCTGCCGCCTTGCACTACATGCGGCGAGGTACGCAGTTCGATGCGGGGTGTCATGAGCGGATTCAGGCGTGCAAAGCGGACCGGCGAGATTCTACCGGGTCGGCGACGGGCGGCGGCTCGAAACCGTAGTCGGCTTCGTCTAGCCAGGCGCGCAACACCAGGTCGAGTTCGCGCGGACTCAGGTGACGACCAAGCAGCGGCGCGATGCGCTCGGTCAGTTTGCGGCAGCAGGCGTGAAACCGGCCATAAGCCGAATCGAATTCAGCTAGCGACAGGAAACCGCAATCGCCGCGCACCAGCAAACCGATGGCGGCGGCGATGCGGCTGTCGTAGACCGGGAACAATTCCGGAAAATGGAAATGCAGATAACGGGACGCCAATCCCCGCGCCGCGTCTTCACCCAATTCGCCGAACACGCCCATCAGCCGCTTGTGCAATTCCAGCAGCAAGCCGGTATCCAGCCGCTCGGCGGTGGCCAGCGCGCCGAACCAGCGGTCCACCTGCGAATGCGACAGCCGATGCGCGGCGGTTTCGGCGGACAGCCTTTCGCCGCGCCAGGCCATGGCATCGTCATGCAGCCGGGCGATCAGGCGCAGCTTGTCGACGACCACCTCATCGCGCAGGTGGTGGCGGTACATGAAACACAGTTCGTACAAAGCCCTGACCTTGGGATCCAGGCTGGAACGGGACAGCGCATCGTTGATGAATTCGCGAGACAGCGTGAGTTGCATGGCGGCAAGTCCGATGGATGAAGGAGCGCCGGCGTCAGGCCGACTTGCTCCGCAGGATGCCCTTGGCCACCCGGAATTGTTGCACCAGCGGGATATGCGAAGGACAGACATAAGTACAGCAACCGCATTCGAAACAGTCGCCCAGGTGATAAGCGGCGCCCATTGCTTCATATTCGCGCCGGGCGGCCAGCATGCCGAGCATCGACGGGTTCAGCCCCATCGGGCAGACCTTGACGCATTCGCCGCATTTGATGCACGGCCAGATCTTGCGCTCGGCCTCGACGTGCAGTTTGTCGAACACCAGGATGCCGGACACCCCCTTGGTCACCGGCACATCCAGCGAGGCGACGGCCTGGCCCATCATCGGGCCGCCGAGGATGATCTCGCGCGCATCGACATCCCGCACCCCGGCCCATTCCAGCACCGTGCGCATCGGCGTGCCGATCGGCACCCAGTAGTCGCCCGGCTTATTGATTCCGGGGCCGGTGACGGTGACCACCCGTTCGGTCAGGCCTACGCCGGCCGGCAGCAACTGGCCCAGTTGCGCCAGCGTGCCGACGTTGTTGACCACCACGCCGACATGCATCGGCAACTTGCCGGGCGGCACTTCGACGCCGAGCAAGGACTTGATCAGCATCTTCTCGGCGCCCTGCGGGTACTTGGTCGGCACCACCTGTACGGTGATGCGGCCGTCGGCCGGCAGACATCGGCGGATCGCCTCGACCGCGTCCAGCTTGTTGTCCTCGACGCCGATGATGGCGCGTTCGGCGCCGATGGCGCGCATCGCCAGCCGCGTGCCGATCATCAGATCGGCCGGATATTCCAGCATCAAACGATGGTCGCAAGTCAGATACGGCTCGCACTCGCAGCCGTTGACGATCAGCGTGTGGATCTTGTGCTCGGCCGGCACGGTCAACTTGGCGTGACTGGGAAAAGTCGCGCCGCCCAGGCCGACCATGCCGCTGTCCTGGATGGCCTGGATGATGTCGCGCGGGGAGGCGTTGTCGATATCGCACGGTTGCGACCAGCCGACCTGTTGGGTGGAAGCCTCGTAAACGCGCAGCACGATGGATTCGACCCACGGACCGCGGGCGCTGGCCTTCAGCTCGATGGCCTCGATGACGCCATCGGCCGGGGCATGAATGGGGACCGACAGAAAACCGTCGGCTTTTGCGATGGGCTGACCCCGAACCACCTCTTCACCAGCCCGGACCAGGGGCACTGCCGGCTTGCCGATGTGCTGCGCGAGGGGGAGGATCATGCGTGACGCAAACGGCATCCGACGAATCGGACTGCCGGCAGTGCTCTTGTGCGCATCGGGGTGTACCCCGCGCGCGAATGTGTGGCGATGGAAGAAGGAAAACATGCGTTTACCGTTCGGGTGAGGCGTGAAAAGTGACTCGTCGCTGCGCGGCTTCAGGTGAAACGGGATGCCTTGCTTCACTTTTCACTTTTCACTTTTCACGTTCTCATCAGTTGTACTTCGCCGCCCGCGCGACCAGCTTGTCGAGACCAGGTTCGCCGAGGTTCCACGGCGTGCCGGGGTGTATGCAGCTTGCCGTACATTTTTCGGCAGCCTTGACCAGGTCGGCAAACTTGGTGCCCTGCGGGTTGATGACGATGGCTTTCTTCTCCTCGTTGTAGGCGAACACCTTGGGCGCGAGCTTGGTGCACTCGTCGCAGGCGGTGCATTCCGGGGTGTCGATATAGACCGGCTCGTAGCCATCCGGGCCGGCTGCCGGCTTGGCGGCAACCTGGGCTGTCGATGCGGGCGCACCGACGGCGATGCCGCTACCGAAGCTGGCCAGGCTGGCGCTGATCTTGCCGAGCAACTCGGCGCGCGCCTGTTCGGCGATGGCTTCGACATCGACCACCGGCTGATTCAGGCCGGCGACATCCTTCAACTGTTGCCAGAACTGCTGCCGCTCCTCGCAGGAATTCACCAGCTCTTGCGACACCATGACCCGCATCAGACGGTTCTTCTTGTCCACCGCCCAGATGAACGGGAACTTGCCGTCGCGGTCATCGGCATCGAGTTTGAGGAAATCGGCCAGCAACACCATGTCGTCATTCCAGGTCTCCGGCGGCGCCTTGCGGAACTGCTTGGCGAAGCGGCCTTCGGTCAACGCGAAGTCGGCGAAGGTCATCGGCAATTCCATCTTCTGTTCGGCGCCGGCTTCATCCTGATAGGCCAGGGTATAGCTCGGCCAGTCGGCGTCCATCTCCGGGTTGCCCTCCAGCGTCACGCAGTCGCTGAAGGTCACGCCCAGATCCGGGTTGTAGCGGAACAGCGGGTAGGCGCGCGACTCGACCGCCAGCTTAGATTGCTCGACCGCCATGTCGTCGCCGACGCCGTGTTCCGGCGGGCACACCGCATAGATGTTGAACAGCGCCGGGCGGCGGCTGTTGAGGCCGTCGACATAGCTTTCGATCAGGTGGGTCGGGTTGGAAATGGCGCTCTGGGCGACGAAGGCGGAGCGATGCGCCATGCCGATGACGCTGATCTCCTTGCGGATTTCCTTCTTGCCGTGATCGCGCTTGCCGTACGGCGACATATCCGCCACCTGGCCGATGAAGCCGGAAGTACAGGCCTGGCCGCCGGTATTGGAATAGACCTGCGTGTCGACCACCAGGATCTTCACCGGCATGCCGGTCATCAACGCGCGCGACAGGTTCTGGAAGCCGATGTCGTACATCGCCCCGTCGCCGCCGATGGCGACCACCGGCGGGCACAGATGCCATTCTTCCTCGCTGAATTTTTCCCAGTTGTAGTAAGTGAACTCGGCGTCATGCTGGGCCGGGTTGTAGCCGCCATTCAACTCCAGCTCCGCCATGCGCACCGCCTTGAAGCCGTCCGCCATCTTGGACATATGGCCCTCGAACAAGCCCATCGCCACCGACGGCGAATCCTGGAACAGATGCGAGGTCCACGGGAAGGGATAGGGGTTGTAGGGGAAGGTGGAGCCCCACACCGAGGTGCAGCCGGTGGAATTGGCGATGCCCATCTCGGCGCGGCCACGCTTGGTCGGGCCTTCGACATAACGCCATTTCAGGTCTTTCAGGCGCGCCAGCAACTGCGTCACCCACTTCAGCCATTGCGGGTCGATCGGTTGCGCCGCGCGGTCGCCCATCAAACTTTCCGACAGATTGGCCAGAGTCAGATCACTGCCCTGATGCGCGGCCACGGCGCGCATCACCGCGCCGGTATCGCCCAGATCGACGCTCTCGGTGAGCTTCATGCGCAGATGTTTTTCCAGGCCATCGATCAGGCCATCCAGCTTCTCGACGAAGGCGGCGACGCGCGGCTGCATCAGCGCGGTAACCGTGCTGGTGAAGATGTGGATCGCGGTCTTCTCGCCACAGCCCAGACAGGCGCCGTCGCCGCAGGCCATCGAGCTGTAGTTCTTCTTGTCCAGCAGCAGGGTTTCCAGCGCGCCGATCTTTTCATCCAGATCGTCGATGCGGTTGTATTCCTTCGGCGTGGTCGGCAGGTCCAGCCAGAACTTCCAGTCCTGGCGCAGTTGCGCGATGCTGGCGTCGGTCTGCTTGACCATTTTCAGCGCGTCGTCCTCGCAGACTTCGACGCACAGCGCGCAGCCTTTGCAGGTATAGGGATTGACGGTAATCGAGAACAGACCGCCGGCGCCTTTGGCTTTCTTTTCCTTGTTGGTCCAGTACGGCTTGGTGGTGGCGAACTGGAACTCGCCGATCTGCTTTTCGAGCAGGTGGTATTCCTCTTCCATCACCGCGTTACCCTGGTTCGGGTCTTCGTGCATCGCCTCGTCGATGGAACGCTTCAGCAGCGCGCGTACATCAACACCATCCTTGTCCAGCACGCCGCGCAATTTCTTTTCGATGTTGCGCGCGCCCTTGCGCAGGAAGCGGGTCGGGCGGCCACTCATCTCGATATTGGTGATGGCGCTGTTCAGCACATCGCCGACCGTGGAAACCAGGCCGGGAATCGCCGAATCCGGACATTCTGTATAGCAATTGCCGCAAGCCGTGCAGTTCTCGGCGATCCACACCGGATGCTCGAAGCGGATCTGCGTCATGTCGCGATAGACGCCGGTGACGGCGGGAATCAGCGCCAGGCCCATGAACGGATCGGCGAGGTTGTCGGAACCCTTGCCGGAAACGTAGAAATTGCCGGTTTGTTCCCAGAAACGATGCGTATCCGCCGCCTTGGGCAGACCGTTCTCGTTGTCCGGCAGGCGCTTGAGCATGATAGGCAACGGCGGCGCCAGCTTTGCGCCGCCCGCCTGACGCGCGCCGACCTGTTTCACCTCGGCCGGAATCTCGTGGATTTCGGTATAACCGCGCTTAACCACGCGCAGGTTGTCGTCGACGACGCGCTTGCCCTTCTTGCCGAACTTGTCGTTGAGCTGGTTTTCAATTGCCTTGAACAGGGTTTCCTCGTTCAGGCCGGCGCGCTGCTGCACGTCGGAGGCATGGAAGAACGCGCCCTGGAAAGCGTTGCCCTGCATACGCAGTTGCAGATCCGGGTTGGACGACTCCTCGCGAGCGATGCTGAACGCATCGAGATAGAACACGCGAATCTGATTGTCGGCGATGAATTTCTGCGTTTGCACCGGGAAGGTAGCCCACAGCGCGGCGGCATCCGGCAGATTGCTCTGGATGATGAACACGCCATCCTTCTTCAGACCGGCCACCGCGTTGGTGTGCAGGAACACTTGCGGGTCGGGCGACAACACCACATCGACCTGGGAATATTCGCAGTTGACGCGGATCGGTTCCGGCGCGGCGGACAGGTAATAGGTGGTGGGCTGGCCCTTCTTCTCCGAACCGTATTTCGGGTTGGCCTTGATGTCCCAGCCGAGCAGTTCGAACAGCGTCATCGCCAGGTTCTTGCCGGTGGTCACCGCGCCCCAGCCGCCGACCGAGTGCATCCGCACGGCAATGGCGCCCTTGGGCATCAGGTTGGGATTCTCCGTACCCTTCAGCGCCAGATCCTTGATCTTGGGATAGGCGGCGAGGATGTCCTGTTGGTGGATTTCCTGCTTCGGGTTGGCCGCCTGGTCGCGCACGAAGTCGATGGACAGGTAGAAGAACTTGCGATGCGCGCTGTTCGGCAGCATGTTCTCGATGGCGGCCAGCAAGCCTTCCGGTTGCAGATCGCGCGATCCCAGGCCATAGCAACCGGAATACAGGCGCGGCATGTCCTTGGTTGACGCATAGCTGGCGTAACCGGGATAAGGCTTGTTGCCGGCGGTCTTGTCGTTCTCTACGGCACCGTTTTCCAGACACTTGCTGACCGTGGCGCGCACTTCGCGCATCAACGGCAGATCTTCCGACAGCGGCTGATCGGTGCGCTCCAGCACGGCGACGCCCTTCTTGCCTTTCAGAATTTCACCCAGCAGATCGCCCGGGAACGGCCGGAAACAGGTCAGATTGACCACGCCGACCTTCAGCTTGCGGTTGTCGCGCAGCCAATCGGCGACGGCTTCGGCCTGCACGCACATCGAGCCCATGCCGAGAATGACGTAATCGGCATCGGCGCAGCGGTAGGCCTCGACCCGGCCGTAGTTGCGGCCGGTCAGTTCGCCGTATTCGGCCATGCACTGATCCATCAGCGCCGGGATGTGTTCGAAGAAATACGGACGCTGCGCGGCGGTGGCCTGCATGTGCGCGTCCTGGTTGGCGACGGCGCCGGATACCATCGGTGTATCGACGTCCCAGATCGCCGGCACCCGGCGGCGCATCGGCCCGTAGATGATTTCCTGGGCCGGCGTCGGCGTGGCGATCAAGTCGTCCGGGCGGCCGAGGAATTCAGCCACCAATTGCTTTTCCGGCACCAGCACCGGCTCGATCAGGTGGGTGGTGAGGAAGCCGTCCATCGCCACCATCGCCGGGGTCAGGCTGAGTTCCGCCGTCTTGCGCGCGATCAGGTTGAGGTCGGCGGCTTCCTGGGCGCTCTTGGCGAACACCTGGATGAAGCCGGTGTCGTCGGCGCAGTGGTAATCGTCATGGCCGCAATGCACGTTCAACGTGGCTTTGGTGATCGCCCGGCAACCCAGGTTGAGCACATAGGGCAGACGCTTGCCGACCGCGCCGTACAGCGATTCGTGCATGAACGCCATGCCCTGGGCGGAGGTGAAATTCACCGCGCGCAGGCCGGTCATCGCCATGCCGGCGGTAACCCCGGCGGCGGCGTGTTCGGATTCCGGTTCCAGGAAGATCAGCGGCCGGCCGGACATGTTGACGTGGCCGGCGGCAACCGCCTCGGCCCAGTACTCGCCCATCTGCGTCGACGGGGTGATCGGGTAGGCGCCGGCGGCGTCGGAAGCTTCGCGCTCGACCAGAATCACGGCGGTGTTGCCGTCGATGGCATCGCGCACGCCGGGATATTTGACGCTCTTGGCGTTGGTCTTGGCCGCGGGTTTTCCACCCAATGCCGGTTCGATCAGGTGCATATTGCCGAGCAGTTTGGAGAGGGGGTTCTTGATCATGATGGCGTACCTTTTCTAGACGACATTGGCGCTCACCGGGAGCGACTCGATGCGGATGATCTTCTTGGCCTCGCGCCCTTTCAGCATCCGGCTGTCATCCAGCCAGACGATGGCCCCGGTGGGGCAGCGCTCGATTGCAACAGGCGATGCCAGGTGGTTCCTGGTGTAGTCGATCACCGCCAGGTTGTTGTCCAGGCGGATCAAACCGGGGGCGGCGTCCATCACGCATTTGCCGCAGGCGGTACACGCCACCTGGCATTGCGCTTCGGCGGTATCGCCGTCCGTCCGGCTCTTGCAGGCCACCCAGAGCTTGTGGCTCACGGGCTGCAAAGAAAACAGATCTTTCGGGCAGACATCGACGCAGTCACCGCAAGCGGTACAGCGATCGACATCCACTTCCGGCAGACCCTGCTTGTTCATGCTGATGGCGTCGAAATCACATTCGACCTGGCAATCGCCCAAGCCCAGGCAACCCCAGGCGCAAGCCTTGCCGCCACCGGACACGGTGGCCGCCGCCCGGCAAGTGCCCAGCCCGGTATAGCTGGCGCGCTGCCAGGCGACATGACTGCCGCCGGCGCAAGCCAGGCGCGCCACCTGCTTTTCCATCTCGCCCAGCGCCACCCCGAGAAAGCGTGCGATATACGTATTCATCTCCGGCGAATTGACCGTGCACTTGGCCGGAATGATGTCACCCGCCACCACCTGTTCGGCAAAGTTGCGGCAACCCGCCGTACCGCAGGCGCCGCAATTGGATTTCGGCAGCATTTCCTCGACCTCGCCGATACGCGGATCTTCGTAGACATACAGACGCTTGTTGGCCAATGCCAGCATCCAGGCCAAAGCGCTGCCCAGGACCGCCATAAAGGCCCCCGCCATCGCCACACCTGTAAGCATCTCCATCTGCGCGCCTTTACTTGACAAAATAAGTCGAGAATCTAAAGACCATCAAGTCCTAAAATGCTGCGGTGCACAGTGTATGGACATGACAGACCGATGACTGACCAATAATTTCAATCTTGAACATTGGTCTTTTTAATGATGCAATGCACAAATGCGGTGAAATGTGACTCGCCGCTGCGCGGCTCGGGTGAAACGTGAAAAGTGTGTAGCCCACATTTCACATTTCACATTTCACATTTCACATTTCACATTTCACATTTCACATTTCACATTTCACATTTCACATTTCACATTTCACATTTCACATTTC
>JAGUXX010000216.1 GCA_020061585.1 Betaproteobacteria bacterium
CTGCAATGGCGGCCGCTACCGGAGCGGGATCTGGCGGCGGACGAGATCGAAATCCGACCGGTTGCCGCCGGCCTGAATTTCCGTGATGTGATGTATGCCATGGGCCTGCTCTCCGATGAAGCCGTGGAAAACGGTTTTTCCGGCGCATCGCTGGGCCTGGAACTGGCTGGCCGGGTATCGCGCGTCGGCAGCCGGGTGGATGAGTTCGCGGTCGGCGACGAAGTGGTGGCGTTCGCCCCGGCCTGTTTCTCCAGTCATGTCGTCACCCAGGTCGGTTCGGTCGCCGCCAAGCCGCCGGCCTGGTCGTTCGAACAGGCGGCAACCGTGCCGACGGTGTTTTTTACGGTGTATTACGCGCTCAAGCATCTGGCCGACCTGCAACCCGGCGAACGGGTGTTGATCCATGGCGCGGCGGGCGGGGTCGGCATCGCGGCGATCCAGGTCGCGCGCTTTCTCGGCGCGGAGATTTTCGCCAGCGCCGGCAGCGACGAGAAGCGCGATTTCGTGCATCTGCTGGGTGCCGATCATGTCATGAGTTCTCGCACCCTGGCCTATGCCGATGAAATTCTGGCGCTGACCCAAGGCGAAGGCGTGGACGTGGTGCTCAATTCGCTGGCTGGCGAGGCGATCAACCGCAATTTCCGGGTGCTGCGTCCGTTTGGCCGGTTCCTGGAACTGGGCAAACGCGATTTTTATGAGAACACCCGCATCGGTTTGCGGCCGTTCAAGGACAACATCAGTTATTTCGGCATCGATGCCGACCAGTTGATGGTCGAGCGTCCGGCGCTGGCCACGCGCTTGTTCCGCGAGGTGATGGGGCTGTTCGCCGAGGGTGTGCTGCGCCCCTTGCCTTACCGCGCTTTCCCGGCGACGCGGGTGGTGGACGCCTTCCGCTACATGCAGCAATCGCGGCAGATCGGCAAGATCGTGGTGACCTTGAACGACATCGATCCGCCGGTGAACGAACCCCGGCGCGCGGCCTTGCCGGCGGCGCTGGCCTTGGCGTCGGACGCCACCTACCTGGTCACCGGCGGCGTCGGCGGTTTCGGGCTGAAGTCCGCGCAATGGCTGGCCGGCCTGGGCGCCCGCCATCTGGTGCTGCTCGGCCGACGCGGACTGGATACGCCAGGCATCGCGCAAGCCGTCGCGGAACTGCAAGCGCGCGGCGCGAGCGTTTATGTGTTCAAGTGCGACGTGACCGACCGCGCCGCGCTGACCGCCGTGCTCGATCAGATCCGCCGTGATCTGCCGCCGTTGCGCGGCGTGCTGCATGCCGCCATGGTGTTGGATGACGCGCTGCTGCGCAACCTCGACGCGCAACGCTTCAATGCCGCGCTGGCGCCGAAACTGCAAGGCGCCTGGAATCTGCATCAACTCACCCAGGATCAGGCGCTGGATTTCTTCATACTTTATTCCTCCGCGACCACTTACATCGGCAATCCTGGACAGGCCAATTACGTGGCGGCCAATCTGTTCCTCGAATCGCTCGCCGCGCTGCGTCGCGCCGAGGGCCTCGCCGCGACCTGCGTGTGTTGGGGGGCGATCGGCGATGTCGGTTATCTGACTCGGCACGCGGCGGTCAAGGACGGCTTGCAGGCGCGTCTGGGCGGCGAGGCCCTGGCGTCCGACCAGGCGCTGACGCTGCTCGGGGCAATGCTGGCGACGGATCAGGACGGTCTGGCGGTGCTCGATTTCGACTGGCACACCCTGCAACGCTTCCTGCCGGCAACCCAGATGCCCAGGTTCGACCTGCTGCGCCGCGCGGCGGGCCAAAGTGGCGGCGGCGAGCATAGCGAAGACATTCGCGTTCTGCTGGCCGGCAAGTCCGTCGAGGAAATGCTCGATATCGTCGCCGGCCTGCTGGCCAACGAGGTGGCGCAGATCCTGCAGATTCCGGCCGAACGCATCGATCGATCCCGCTCGCTGTACGACCTGGGCATGGACTCGTTGATGGGCATGGAACTGGTGCTGGGCATCGAAAAACGTTTCGGCGTCGCGCTGCCGGTGATGGCCCTCAATGAAGGTCCGAGCATCCAGCGCATCGCCGAGCGACTGGTCGCCAGCCTGAGCGGCGCGGAAATCAGCCAGGATGCGCAACTGATGGATATGGTGACCAGCCTGGCGGCGCGCCATGCCGTGGAAATGTCGCCTGATCAGGTGGCGGATACGATCAGCGACATGCGCCAGCAAGTCAGCCAGGGCGCGCGGCTGATTTCATGAGGATACCAGGATGATCAAGGAAAAGTCGCCCGGCGGTCTGTTCGGACTGTCGGGCCAGGCCAAGGACGAGCTGATCAAACGCTTTCTGAACCGCAAGGGGTCGGGCAATGCCGCCGAAACCGATGCCGATCAGGCCGCCGCCTTGCGGGCGCGGGCTTCGGCCAAGGGCATACCCGATGCATTTTGTCGCTTCGATCGTTTTCCCGGTTACGAGAAACTGCTGGTGCCGCAGGCGGCGGCGCGGCGGATGGGCATCGACAACCCGTTCTTCAAGGTACACGACGGCGTTGCCGGCGCCACCAGCCTGATCGAAGGTCGTCCGTACATCAACTTTTCCAGCTACAACTATCTCGCCCTCAACGGACATCCGCGGGTCAGCAAGGCGGCACGCGACGCCATTGATCGTTGGGGCACATCGGCCTCGGCCAGCCGTCTGGTGTCCGGCGAGCGCGCCATCCAGCGCGAACTCGAAGCCGCGCTGGCCGAATATCACGATATCGAGGATTGCATCGCCTTCGTCAGCGGCCATGCCACCAATGTCACTACCATCGGCTACCTGTTCGGGCCCAAGGATCTGGTGCTGCATGACGCGCTGATCCACAACAGCATCCTGCAGGGCATCCAGCTTTCCGGCGCGCAGCGGCGCGCCTTTCCGCACAATGACTGGCAAAGTCTGGATCAGTTGCTGGCCGAGATCCGCGGCCGCTACGAGCGGGTGCTGATCTGCGTCGAAGGCTTGTACAGCATGGATGGCGACTTTCCCGATCTGCCGCGCTTCGCCGAGGTGAAGACCCGCCACAAGGCATTCCTGATGGTCGACGAAGCGCATTCGCTCGGTGTCATGGGCGAAACCGGTGGCGGCATCCGCGAACATTTCGGCATGCGGGGTCGCGACGTCGATATC
>JAGUXX010000091.1 GCA_020061585.1 Betaproteobacteria bacterium
CTGCGGGCCGCCTGGCGCGCCGGCGATCAAGCGCAAGTGGCTGCCATCGCCCATCGGCTGAAATCCTCGTCCCGATCCGTGGGCGCGCGCGGCCTGGGTGAGGCTTGCGCCGCTCTGGAACATGCGGCGTCGGTCAACGATACGGCTAGCATCGCGCGCGGCATGGCCGTGTTCAATGACGATTGCGCGCGGGTCACGCTCGAAATCGACAATCTGCTTCATCCGGTCATCAACAAATAGGGAGTCACCATGCGCATTCTTTTGATCGACGACGATCCTTTCACGCTCAAGCTGCTGGGGCGTCAACTGAGCAACCTCGGCCATATGGTGGTGGCGCACGAACAGGCCGGCGAGGCGTTGCCGCGGCTGGAACGCAACGAGGAGGTGTTCGACGCGGTGATGTGCGACCTGCGGATGCCGGAAATGGATGGCATCGAATTCGTGCGGCATCTGGCCAGGATCGGTTTTACCGGCGGCCTGGTGTTGGTCAGCGGCGAGGATGCGCGCATCCTGCAGACCAGCGAACGGCTGGCGCGTGAGCATGGCCTGTACGTGCTGGGCGCGCTGCGCAAGCCGGTGGCGCCCGATGCCCTGCAACGCGTCATGGACCAGCAACGCCCACGCCACGCCAGGCCGCGGGCGAGCGCAAGCGCGCCATTGACGACGGCGGAACTGGACCGGGCCATCGCCGAAGACCGGCTGGAGTGCCATTACCAACCCAAGGTGTCCGTGAACAGCGGCGCGGTGACCGGCGTCGAAACCCTGGCGCGGCTGCGCCAGGCCGACGGCACGCTGATCTATCCGGACCGCTTCATCACCACCGCCGAGGAACATGGTTTGATCAACACGCTGACCCGCGCGGTGTTCGCCGCCGCGCTGCCGCAGGCCCGGCTCTGGCGCGACGCGGGGCTGGACCTGCACGTCGCGGTGAACGTGTCGATGGACGATCTCGACGATCTGGCGTTTCCCGAGTATGTCGTCCGCGAGGCTGAACGCGCGGGCGTGCCCCTGACCAGCCTGGTGCTGGAAGTGACCGAGTCCCGTCTGAGCAAGAATCCGCTGTTGCCGCTGGACATCCTCTCGCGCCTGCGCCTGAAGCAAGTCGGCTTGTCCATCGACGATTTCGGCACCGGTTATTCAACGATGACCCAATTGCGCGACCTGCCGTTCAACGAACTCAAGGTGGACCGCGGCTTTGTGCACAGCGCCTGTCGCGACGCTTCGCTGTGCGCCATCTTCGAGGCCAGCCTGGGCATGGCGCGGCAACTCGGCATGCGCAGCGTCTCCGAGGGTGTCGAGGACGCCGCCGACTGGTTGTTTCTGCGCGCCTCGGGGTGCGACCTGGCGCAGGGTTATTACATCGCCCGGCCGATGCCCGCGGCGGAAGTCGCGAACTGGGTGGAACTCTGGGCGGCGCGCCTGCCCGAGCTGATGGGCAGCGGCACATGAGACGCGCCGGTATGCCGGCAACGGTCGCTACCGTCTGTCGCCGGCTTTCGATCTGGTGCCGCAACTGACCAACCTGGGTTACCAGATGCTCTCGATAGATGGCACTACCCACGCGTCACACCTCGATCTGGCGATTCTGGCGGCCCCCCACTTCGATCTCTCGACTGATCAGGCCCATGCCATCGCCGACGAATTGGTGGACATCGTGTATCGCGGCTGGTCGACGTATGCGAGGACGGCGGGTGTTGGCGCTGGATTGCGCAAGCGTTTGGCAAGTTGCTTTCAGCGCCAGGGCGAGCTGGTCGGGGCGATGAAGTCTCCGGGCTGACAGCAATTAAATCTCTTTTTTAAATGAGAACAGATTGCAATTACGAATGGTTCTCATGTAGCATGCAGCCATGCTTCAAAACCCTACCGCCAAACCCGTTGTTCGAACGCCGCAGCCGCCCGAGGTGGTCAGCGCCGCGAGCCTGCTGCGCGATCGGCGCGAGCTGGTCATCGAGCATGGCGGCGAGCGATACCGGTTGAGCCTGACCAAGAACGGCAAGTTGATCCTCACCAAATAACTTCTCCCAACCGATACCCCAACCAGCCAGCCAACGGGCGATTGCGTCGACCCCGGTAGCCAGCCAGTCATGACTAGCTTACTGAATGGAGTCGTACCATGCGTATTCCCCGCGCGCTGCCGTTGTTGTGCGTTGTTGCCGGTTTGTCCGGCGCTGCCCAGGCCAATGAGCCCGTCTCGCCGGCCAATGCCGATGTGACCCGGTTGCTGCAATCCTTGCAGGATCGTTTGAGCCGCCTGGAAGCGCGGAATGCCGAGCTCGAACGGCGTCTGGCCGAGCCGCTGCGAGTGCCGGAAAGCGTCAGCGCCCGCCTGGAGGATGTCGAAACCGAGGTGCTGAGTCTGAGCCGGAAACCCGATCCGCTGGAAAAATTCGCTGGCGTCGCGGTCGGCGCCAGTCTGACGGTGGTGGCGCAGCATGCCAAGGGCGGCGCGGTTTCCGCCACCGAGTTGAGCGCCCGCGCCGATGTCGAAGTCGAGCTGCCGGGCGGCTCGATCGGCCAGGCCGAGGGCAAGATCTTTGCGCATTTCCGCGCCGGCGATGGCGACGGACTGGACGGCGCGGCCACGCCGCCGGGGACATTCGCTACCACCAACGCCACGGTATTCATGAATGAGCCCCGGCCGGTACTGATGCAGGCCTGGTATCAACTCGATATCCCGGTCGGCGCGGCCAGCGGCAATCTGGGCCAAGTCGAACTGACCGCCGGCAAGATCGATCCGTTCGGCTTCTTCGACGGCAACAACATCGCCGACGACGAATCGGAGGGCTTCATGAATCTCGCCTTCGTGCACAACCCGCTGCTCGATGCCGGCGGCGACATCGGCGTCGGCACGCACGGCGCCAGCCCGGGGGTGCGCGTCGCCTATGTCAGCGACGTCAATGGCGGCAACAACCTCACCGCGTCGCTGGGGGTGTTCGGCACCGGGTCCGGTGCGGATTACCTGGATACCTTCACCAAACCACTGACCATCGCGCAACTGGAATACGCCGGCAAGACCTGGCCGGGACTGGCTGGCGCGTACCGGATCTATGCCTGGAACAACGGGCGGGCGGAGGATCAGATCAACACCGGAGACGAAAAACACAACGGCTGGGGGCTTTCGTTCGATCAGCAGGTCGCCGCTCACACCACGCTGTTCGCCCGTTATGGAAACTCGACCAAAGGCCATTTGAACTTCGACCGCGCTTACACGCTCGGCGCGCAGATCGATGGTGGCGTTTGGGGTCGGGAAGGCGATCGCCTCGGCCTGGCCTATGGCGCGTTGAAGACCAGTTCGGAATACGTCAATGCCGGCAGCGGCTCCGGCAGCGAGAAGATCTACGAACTGTTCTACGCCTGGCAGGCCAACGACAGCCTGCAACTCACGCCCAGCCTGCAATACATCGACAACCCCTCGGGCAGCGGCGCGGATGACCTGAAAGTCTGGGGTCTGCGCGCCAAGCTGGCGTACTGATCGCAACCTTCCAACGACAGGAGATCACCATGGACAGCAAGACCGCTCTCATTGCCGGCGCGCTCGACCACCTGATGCGGCACACGCTGACCGGTTGTGAACACGCCGCGCATCATGCCGCGCAATTGCTCGATGTGCTGTCGGAACGCGCCGATCTGGATCGCGAGATGCGCAGTCTGTGCGGCCGCATGAGTGAATGCCTGGAAGCGGGCCATGTGTGATCGCTGCGAATCGCGCGGTTTGCTGGCCGGACTGATGACCCGCGCCGGCGTGGTGTCGATGCCGGCGGAACTCACCGCGCCGGCGCCGGAGCCGGTCAAATGTCCGCCGGCGCGGCGGCGAAAATTGTGGGAGCTGGAAGATAAACTCCATTGCCCGGTGATCGGCACCTGTCTGAACCTCGACGAACTGAAAAAGATCGCCCGTAGAGGTGGCTTCAGCGGCAAGCAGTTCGATGCCTATCGCTTGCATGTCGAGGCGGTTTCACTGTCCTGCTCAAGGAATGCCGCGTCCGAAGCCATGCACAAGCTGCTAGAGCGCAAATACGCCCTGGTCATCCGGCGCTTCGATCAGGCGCGCAGTGACGCCGAGGTGCGGGCGTTGTGGCAGGCCGGGCTGGAGCGTGGCGAGGTTGCCGGCCCGATGTGGGCGGTGCTGACCCATAAATATGCCGGCCACGACACGCGTCAGCTCGTCTATGGCGCGGTCCACATGTTGTCGCACCAGATCGGCGCCGGCCAGGCGGCGGACTTGCGGCGGCTGGAGGGCCTGCAACGGGACAACGCCGAACGGGCCGCGGAGAATCGCCGACTGCGCGATGAAATGTATCGCCAGGCTGAGCAGTTCGAACAACTGCAACGCGAACTGCGCGACGCGCAGGCGCAAAACGCGCATCTGCAGCCGCTGTTGCAGCGCGTGCGTGAACTCGAATCGGGGCAGGCGATGGTCGGCCTGGGCCGCCAGTTGCTGCTGGCGACGGCGCAGGCCAGCCGCGCCCGCGAGGCGGAAGCGCGGATTCGGGCGCTGGAGGAAAAGGTTGGCGTGTTGCGCGCCGGCCAGACGCGGTTGACGCGGGAATACCAGGAAGTCAGCCTGGAACGCGATGCGCTGGAGCAGCTTTGGAGCGCCGAGCAGATGCCGGACACGCCGTGCAACGGCGATTGTGTCGCTTGTCCGGACAGCCTGCGCGGCCGTTGTGTGCTGTGCGTCGGCGGTCGCACGCCGTTGTTGCCGCAATACCGGGCGCTGGCGGAACGGCTCGGCGTGCGGCTGATTCATCACGATGGCGGCCGCGAGGAAGCGCTGGCGCGGCTGCCCGACCTGCTGAACGCCTCCGATGCGGTGATCTGTCCGACCGATTGCGTCGGCCATCTCGCCTACTACCAGCTCAAGAAGCACTGCAAACAGAACGGCAAACCCTGCGTGTTGACCCGCAATTCCGGCGTCGCCGGGTTCGCCGCCGCGTTGACCCGCCTGGCCGAAGGCCGCGCCGACATCCACAGCCAGACATGAGCGAACCCGTCAAAGCGCCGGAAAACACCGGTCAGCCGCCGCCCACCTATCAAAGCCAGGACCTGTTCCAGGGCGGCAAGGTGGTGCTCATCGTGCATCAGGGCCGCGAATACTGGCTGCGCATCACCAGCGCCGGCAAATTGATTTTGACCGCATGACTCTCACCCATTGACAACACCCCGTCACCCCGGCGCAGGCCGGGGTCCAGGACGTTACAGGTACTGGATTCCGGCATTCGCCGGAATGACGCCGATAAATTGAAAGGACTACCCATGAAAAAACTCATCCTCACCCTCGCCTTGGCAGCCACCTTCGGCAGCCAGCCGGCTTTGTCCGCGGAAATGGACGTCAACCCGGTGGTCAAGCACTACGCCAGCCTGGTCTACGCCAATTACGAAGACACGCTGAGCGCGGCAAAAGCAATGCAAGGCGCGATCAATGCCTTCCTCGCCAGCCCGAATGCGGCGACCCAGCAGGCCGCGCAGCAGGCTTGGCGCGCTGCGCGCGAATTCTATGGCACCACCGAGGCGTTCCGTTTCTATGGCGGCCCGATCGATGACGACAACGGACCGGAAGGCCGTCTGAATGCCTGGCCGATGGACGAATCGTTTGTCGACAAGGTGGCCGGCGACGACAACGCCGGGCTGATCAACGACCGCGCTTTCGTCATCAGCAAGGATGCCATCGCCGGCCAGAACGAGCGCGGCGGCGAGGAGAACATCGCCACCGGTTATCACGCCATTGAATTTCTGCTGTGGGGCCAGGACTTGAGCGAGACCGGTCCGGGTAACCGCGATTTCAACGATTTCGTCGATGGAAAAACCCCCAACGCCGACCGCCGCCGCCAGTATCTGAGCGTCGTCACCGAACTGCTGATCGACGATCTGACCACCCTGGTCAAGGCCTGGCGTCCCGGCAGCAAGCTGAACTACCGCGCCCGGTTCGAGACCGAAGGCAACGAAGCGCTGCGCAAGATGTTCGTCGCCATGGGTTCGCTGTCGCGTGGTGAACTGGCCGGCGAACGCCTGGAAGTGGCGTTGAACAGCCAGGATCAGGAAGACGAGCATTCCTGCTTCTCCGACAACACCCACCGCGATGCGGTGCTCAACGCCGCCGGCATCGAGAACGTCTGGCTGGGCCGCTACCAACGCGCCGACGGGACGCTGCTGCTGGGACCGTCGCCGCGTGATCTGGTCGCAGCCAAGGACGCCGCACTGGCCAGTCGCACCAGCACCCAAATCGCCAACTCGGTAGCCAAAGCGAAGGCCATCCAGGCGCCGTTCGACCGCGAAATCGTCGGCGCCAAGGACGCCCCCGGTCGCCAGCGCGTTCAAGCCACGGTGAATAGCCTGGTGCAGCAGAGCAAGGATCTGGTCGCCGCCGCCAATGCGGTGGGCATTACCAAGCTGACCTTGGTGCAGCCATAACCTTGACCGTCATTCCCGCGCCTGCGGGAATCCAGTGCAGTCATCCAATTGGCCTTTGAAACAATCAGATAAACGATCTGGATTCCCGCATTCGCGGGAATGACGAATAGCCAGCCGACCGCCAGCCATCCCAAACACCATGAACCCTAAAAGCCTTGTCTCCCTCGTTCTGTTTTCCACCTTTGCCCAGGCGGCGCCGACCGACGATCCGCTCGGCGAAAAAGTCGGTGGCGACACCACCGTTTACGCCACCGGCCGCAACGCCTTTTCGTTTCCGGCGGCCAATCTGACCGACCCGGAACAAACGCGCTTCGTCATCGGCAACTCCTTCTTCAAGCGCAACTGGGTGCAGGCGCCGGCCTCGACCAAGGCGCGCGACGGACTCGGGCCGCATTTCATCGCCCGCTCCTGCGGCGGCTGTCATTTCAACGACGGTCGCGGCGCGCCGCCCGAGGCCGGCGAACAACCGGTCGGCCTGCTGCTGCGCTTGTCGATTCCCGGCGTCGGGGCGCATGGCGGCGTGGTGGCGGAGCCGGTGTATGGCGATCAGTTCAACAATGCGGCGATACGCGGCGTCAAACCGGAAGGCAAGGTCAACATCACGCACACGGAAATCAACGGTGTGTTCGCCGACGGCACGCCGTATACGCTGCATCTACCGCACTACAGCTTCAGCGATCTGGCCTATGGGCCGATGGCCGACAACCTGCTGATCAGCCCGCGCATCGCGCCGCAGCTCATCGGCGTCGGCTTGCTGGAAGCCATCGACGCGGCGGAAATACAGGACAACGCGCGCCGGCAGTCGCTGCAGGACGGACCGATCAAGGGCGTCGCCAACCAGGTCTGGGACGCGCCTTCCGGCCAGATGATGCTCGGCCGGTACGGCTGGAAGGCCAATGTCGCCAGCATCGCGCACCAGACCGCCGGCGCGTTCAACGGCGATATCGGCATCACTTCCAGCGTGTTTCCGGACGAAGCCTGCACTGCCGCGCAGCACGACTGTCTGGCCGCGACTAGTGGCGGCCAACAACAGGGCGCGCAAGGCAAAGCCCCGGAAATCGACGACCAGACCCTGGGCGATGTGGTGTTCTACCAGGCCACGCTGGCGCCGCCGGCGCGCCGCGCGCCGAACGACGCGCAAGTGCTGCGCGGGCAGAAGCTGTTCGCCGAGGCGCAATGCGGCACTTGCCATCGTCCGAGTTACGTCACCACGGCCAGCCCGAATCCGCAATTCAGCAGCACAGCGCTGAACGGCCAGCGCATCTGGCCCTATACCGACCTGCTGCTGCACGACATGGGCGAGGCGCTGGCCGATGGCCGTGCCGATGGTCAGGCCAGCGGCCGCCAGTGGAAGACGCCGCCGCTGTGGGGCGTCGGACTGATCAAGGACGTCAACGGCCATGACCGCCTGCTGCACGACGGCCGCGCGCGTGGCGTGCTGGAAGCCGTGCTGTGGCATGGCGGCGAAGCGGAAACCAGCCGCGCGCGGGTGCTGAACATGAGCCCGGCCGAGCGCGACGCGCTGGTGAAGTTTGTGGAGTCGCTGTGATGGACTTTAATGTCCCGACTGTAGGGTGCGCCATGCGCACCGATCCAACGCCCTGGTGCGCGCGGCGCACCCTACAAGGATGGGTAGGGGCTGGCTTGCTCGGCATCGCCAGCATTGCCGGCGCCGCCAACTTCTCGGAACGTCTGCACCTTGAATGGAGCGCCCCGCGCGCCGCCGAGTTCGCTCGCGTCGCCACGCAATTGACGCCGGCGATCCAGTCGCTGTGCGACGCGTCGGCCGAGCAGGCCGAGCCCGCTCTGCAACAGGCGCGCTCAAGCTGGCGCGCCACGTTGATCGAATGGGAACGCTTGTCCGGCGTCGCTTTCGGCCCGGTGCTGGAGCGTCGCGCGCAGCGCCAGATCGATTTCACGCCGACCCGGCCGCGCATGATCGAAAAAGCCGTCAACGCCGCGCCGGCCGATGCCGCCGCCATGGAGCTGATCGGCACACCGGCCAAAGGGCTGCCGGCGCTGGAGTGGCTGTTGTGGGTCCAGCCGATTCAGCCGGCCAGCAAGGAATGCCGCTATGCCGCGCAGGTCGCGGCGGAAATCCAGCGCGAAGCGGCGGCGCTGTCGGTCGCCTCGCGGACCACCAGCGATCCGCTCGTGGCCTTGGTCGAGCTGGTCAATCAATGGGTGGGCGGCATGGAACGCCTGCGCTGGAGCAATATGGAAATGCCGGCGCGCATGGCGATGACCGGCGGCGGCCAGCAGGCGCCTGATTTTCCGCGCCGCGCGTCTGGCGCC
>JAGUXX010000046.1 GCA_020061585.1 Betaproteobacteria bacterium
CGTCGGCCCCGCCGGCAGCGCTGGTGAGGCAGGCCCGCAAGGCCCGGTCGGCCCGACCGGCGTGCGCGGCCCGATGGCGATGTCGACGGCAATGAATGTCGGCAGCAGCGCCTGGAGCGGCTTCTGGGACTACACCTTCAATGGCGACAGCAACGAGATCCTGCATTTCGACAAGAGAATGGCCGGCGATATCGCCAATTACGTCAGCACAAACCAGACCCGCGTCGTCGGCATCGACGGCGCCGATGCGCAACGCACGGAAGTCGTTCGCCAAGCGCTGATCAACGCCGGCGTACCGACCTGGAAGATGCAAGTCGGCCCTTACGGCGACCCGCAGCTCAGGCGTTATGGCCGCGTCGCGGTGCTGGTCAGCAACTAGTATTGCTTTGGTAAGCTGAGTCCGACCCGAACGGCGCGATCGCGAGATCGCGCCGTTTTCTATTGGCCGCGCGGACGGCGTTATTCTTCAGCGCCGTTCTGCCGGTACCGTACATCGCTCAGCAGACGGTTAATTTCCGTTTTCACCACCGCGTAGCACTCGCATACGCGCTGTTCCAGACCGGCTCGATCCAATACCGCGATATGGCCGCGGCGGTAGCTGATATGGCCGGCGCGCTGCAGATTGCCGGCGGCCTCGGTGACCCCCTCGCGGCGCACGCCGAGCATGTTGGCGATCAACTCCTGGGTCATCACCAAATCGTTGGAAGGCGAGCGATCCAGGGTCAGCAACAGCCAGCGGCAGAGTTGCTGTTCCACCGTATGGTGCCGGTAGCACACCGCCGTCTGCGCCATCTGCGTCATCAACGCCTGGGTGTAGCGCAGCAGCACGCGCTGCAGCAAACCGGCGCGATTGAATTCCTGCATCAGCATGTCGCTCGCCAGTCGGTAAGCGTGGCCAGCGGTCTGCACCACGGCCGAGCTGGAGGTGGTGTCGCCGCCCATGAACAATGAAACGCCGAGTACCCCTTCGTTGCCTACCCCGGCGGATTCGGCCGAAGCGCCGGTTTCCATGACGTAGTGCAACGAAATGATGGCGGTGGTGGGGAAATAGGCATGCAACAACTGCTCGCCGGGCTGGTAGAGCATTTCGCCTAGCGGCAGATGGACCCGTTCCAGATGATCAACCAGGCGGTCGAATTCCGCCTTGGGCAGGGCGGCGAGCAGAAAATTCTGGCTCGGATTAGAAGGTGTACTCATGCTTGGTCGTGGCACTCGCGGTGTTATGTTTTGCTGGTGATTTCCACCCCGATGCCGCGATAGCCGATGAACCGGCAGGCCTGGGTGAACATTGGTTCGCCGCTGACTCTGAAGCGCTGCCGTGAGCCATCCTCATTGACGCGGCTGAAGACGAAATCCAGAAACGGTTGGCGCGCCGCGATGGTGGCCTGCAATTGTTGCCGTTCCGCCTCGTTCCAGCCGGCGACCTGAGCGCTGTCATTTTCCCCGGCCAGCGGGTCGACGCGGATGCCGAGCATTTCCAGGACCGGACCGGAAACCTTGGTGAAGTTCATGTTCTCGTCCTGCTCCCAGTACCAGTCGGAAGCCAGCTCGGTGAGGCTGCGATAGCGCGCTTCGCTCTCGCGCAATTCGGCGGTGCGTTCCTTCACGGTCTGCTCCAGCTCCCGGTTGTAGTTTTCCAGTCTCTTGTACAACAGTCGTACCTCCAGCATGTTGTGGATGCGCGTCTTGGCTTCCACCAGATCGAACGGCTTGCTGATGAAGTCCTTGGCGCCGGCTTGCAAGGCGCGCAGTTTGTGGCCGGGCTGGGCGGTAATCACCAGCACCGGCAGGTAGGCATCCACTTCGTTGGTCTTGAGGCCTTCGATGACCTGAAAGCCGTCCATGCCGGGCATCTGCAGGTCGAGCAGAATCAGGTCGTAGCGGATCTGGCGATGCAGCGCGAAGACTTCACGCGGATTCATTGTCGAATCGACGTGGAGGTAGCCGGCTTCATGCAGCAATTGCTCAAGCAGCATGACGTTGGACTCCTGATCGTCAACGATCAGGATGCTGGCGTTGAAGATCTCCGACTCGCTGATCATCATGCAGCCCCCTTGCCGGCCAGACGGTTGGTCTGCGCGTATTTCAGCGCCACGTCCAGCGCATCCATGAACGCGTTGACCTTGATCGGCTTGGTCAGATAGTTGAAAAACCCGGCCGCCAGCGCCTTCTCGATGTCATGCGCCAAGGCATTGGCGCTCAGCGCGATGATCGGAATATGCGCGGTCAGCGGGTCGGCGCGGAGGATTTTCATGGCTTCGACGCCGCTGATGCCGGGCAGGTTGATGTCCATCAGGATCACCTCGGGCTGATAGGCGCGCGCGAACTCGATGCCGAGATTGGCGTCCGCCGCCGTGAGCAGGCGCAGATCGGACCGCCGCGCGATGATCTGCTCGACCAGTTCCAGGTTGGCCGGATTGTCTTCGACATAGAGCAGCGTGCGCCGCGGTGCGCCGTCCGGCAACCGCGCCTGCGCCCGCGCCGCTTGCTCGGCTTCTTGCGCCGCAAGTCGCGGCGCGCTGGTCAGGCTCAATTCGACCCAGAATACGCTGCCCACGCCAACGGCGCTGTCCACGCCGATGACGCCGCCCATCAGCTCGACCAGCCGCTTGGTCACCACCAGGCCGATGCCGGTGCCCTCTTCCTTGCCGGTTTCGCGGCCTAGCCGATTGAACGGCTGGAACAACTGTTCGATGAGTTCCGGCGCGATGCCGTCGCCGCTGTCGCGCACGCTGATTCTCAGTGTATCCGGCGGGGTGGATTGCGCGCCCGGCTCGGAAACAACACCTGAACGGGCCGGCGATTGTGTCGACAGGCTGTATTCCACGGCCACCGTGCCGCCTGGCCGGTTGTACTTGATGGCGTTGAACAACAGGTTGATCAGCACCTGTTTGACCCGGGTGCGGTCGGCCTTGACGAAGTGGGACGTCTCGAAGCGCGGGAAAGTCATGCCGATGCCACGCTGCTGGGCCTGTGGCTCGATCATCGCGCGGCATTCGAGCATGACCTCGGCCAGAGACACCGCTTCCCGGGACAAGGTCACCTTGCCGGATTCGATCAGTGCCAGGTCGAGAATCTCGTTGATCAGTTCCAGCAGGTACCAGCCGGCCTTGAGGATCTGATCGAGATTGCGCTGCTGCGAAGGCGTGGGGCTGGGTACGCCGGATTCCATGAGTTGGGCGAAGCCGAGTATGGCATTCAGCGGCGTGCGCAGTTCATGGCTCATGCCGGACAGAAAATCGGTTTTCGCGCGGTTGGCTGTCTCCGCGGCGGCCAGGGCCTGGTTCAGTTCCGCTTCGACCTGCTTGCGCACCGAATTGTCGGTACCGATCAACAGGTAGCCGATCAGTTCGCCGAAATCATCGCGCAGCGCCGTGATCGACACGATGGCCGGGAAACGGCCGCCGTCCTTGCGAATATAGGTCAGCTCGTAGATGTCTTCGATGCCGCGCGAAGCCTTGAACGCCAGGGCCTCGAAACCCGGCGCGATGGGCGTGTCGAGTTCCAGGCTGAGCGCCTGAGCCCGCGCCATCACTTCCAGCGGGTCGTGGATGTCGCTGGGATTGATCCGGTTCACCACCTCGGCGGCCTGGTAGCCCAGCATGCGCTCGGCGCCGACATTGAATAACTGGATGATGCCTTTCTCGTCGGTGGCGATGATCGAGAAATTGGCGCTGGTGAGGATGGCGTTCTGCAAGGCCCCGGCTTTGAACAAGGCCTCCTGACGACGCGCTTCACCGCTGCGGAGGGGAGAGAGTGTGTGTGTTTCGGGCATGATGAATTCCGTGCAAGGAGCGGAACGGTCCCGCGATGGATGCGCAAGTGTCGCAGTCGCTCGGGCAGCCGACTGTACGCTGGCACACATACGCTGGTGAAAATTTATCCGGTTGGCGAGCATGCGGCGGGGGGCGCCATTCAGAAATAATCTCTTGCTACGTTCGCCAGCGTACAGAGCGGCGCGGCGATATAGCGCATCGTTGCAGTCGGAAAGCCGGAATTCAGCGCTTTGTTCAACTGGATTCCGGCCTGATTCACGGCGTTTTTCAGGAGTAGAAAAAATGCTCGAAACCATTGCGATTCTGCTGATTGTTCTGTGGGCGCTGGGGCTGGTCACTTCGTACACGATGGGTGGATTCATCCACATTCTCATCGTCATTGCGGTCGTGATGGTCCTGCTGCGCCTCATTCAAGGCCGGCGTCTGTGATCCTTGAAAATTCATCCCACAACGGAGAAATAAATGAACGCGTTATCCCATGAAGTTTCGAAAGAACAATTGATCGCCGATTTCCATGTGGTGGTCGCGGACGCGGAAGCGCTGCTGAAAGCCACCGCCAATCAAGGCGGCGAGAAGCTGGCCGAGGTGCGCGCCAAGGCGGAGGAATCGCTGCGGATCGCGAAAGCCAGGATGCTGGATGCGCAGCAAGCCTTGCTGCTGAAAACCAAAGAGGCCGCCAGGGCAACCGACGTTTATGTCCACGAGAATCCCTGGAACGCGATCGGCGCCGCCGTCGGTCTGGGGGTGTTGCTCGGTTTTCTGCTCGGCCGTCGCTAGGCGCTTGGTCATGTCGGAGACAAAGCCCGGCGCAAGCCGGGGACTGCTTGACTCGTTGGGCGCGCTGACCGCCACGCTGCTGGACATCGCCTATACCCGTCTCGATCTGTTGTCCGCGGACCTGGATGCGGAGCGCGAGCATTTCCTGTCGCTGCTGACATTGGCGCTGGTCGCGTTGTTTTGCCTGGGGGTTGGGGTGCTGCTGTCCACGCTGCTCCTGGTGGTCGCATTCTGGGATAGCTACCGTCTCCTGGCGCTGGCCGCGCTGGCCGGACTGTTTCTGCTGGCGGGTATCGCCGCCTGGCGAATCGCCCTGCGCAAAGCGCGGGCCAAACCGAGATTTTTTGCGACAAGCATGGCGGAATTGTTGAAAGACCGGCAGCAGCTCGTATCCCGCCCATGAACGACAAATCCATCCGTCTGGCCGACCACCGTCAACGCCTGATCAGTCTGGCGGCGGCGCAACGGTCCGCTTTGGCGCAAAACATCGAGCCGTGGCGGATACCTTTGGCGCGGGTTGACCGGGGCTTGGCCGCTTTGCGGGTGATCCGGCACAAACCGGTGTGGATCGTCGGTGGTTTGTTGCTTGTGGCAGTTCTGCGCGGCAACAGTATCAAATGGCTGCGGCGCGGTTGGGTGGCCTGGCGGTTGCTGCCCCGACTTCGTGAAAGCTAGTGTGGTGTTGCACGCTATCCAGCCCATAAAACGGCGGCTTTTTCCGCCATGCGTCGTTGCGGTCCCTTGCCGTATACCCCATACGGCAGCGGGTC
>JAGUXX010000101.1 GCA_020061585.1 Betaproteobacteria bacterium
GGCGCGCTGGCTGGCCGAGCACCTGCCGAATGGGCGTCTGGCGCTGCAGGCGCGCGCCGCGCACGCGCCGTTTCTGTCGCATCCCGACTGGTTTGCCGCCGAGTTGCGGGGGTTTCTGCATGAATGACATGGTCAATCAAGTGGTCAAACGCTCGATTCGCCTTTCTTTCGAACGCGCCGCCGCGCATTACGACGCGGCGGCTTTTCTGCAACAGGAGGTGGCGCGGCGTCTCGACGATCATCTCGACGGCGTCAACATCGAGCCGCGACGTATCCTCGATGCCGGCTGCGGCACCGGGTTCGGCGTCAGCCTGCTGCGCGCCCGCTATCCGCGCGCCGATGTGATCGGGCTGGACCTGGCGCAAGCCATGCTGCGTCAGGCGCTGGCGCGCCAGCGCGGCGGCGCCTGGGAAAAGTTGCGCGCCCGGCTGATACCCAATACGCCGCAGTTTCAGGCGCTGTGCGGCGACCTCGAACAACTGCCGCTGGCGCGCGCCAGCCTGGACATGGTCTGGTCCAGCCTGGCGCTGCAATGGGTGGGTGGCGGCATCGCCGGTTTGCAGGCCGGTTTCGAGGAACTGCGGCGGGTGTTGCGACCCGGCGGGCTGCTGATTTTCGCCAGCTTCGGGCCGGATACGCTGCGCGAATTGCGCGCCGCTTCGGCCGACCTCGATGGTCATCAGCATGTCAATCGCTTCATCGACATGCATGATGTCGGCGATGCGCTGGTGCATGCCGGGTTCGGCAATCCGGTGATGGAAATGGAGCGCATCACGCTCACCTATGCCGATCTGGCCGCGTTGCTGCGCGACCTCAAGCAGATCGGCGCGCATACCGTGCTGGAAGGTCGGCGCGCCGGACTAATGGGCAAATCCGCCTGGCGCCGTTTGCGCGACAACTATGAAGCCTTCCGCCAGCAGGATCGCCTGCCGGCGACCTACGAAGTGGTCTACGGCCATGCCTGGGCCGACCCGGCGCGCACGCTGGCCGACGGGCGCCAGATCATTGAATTTCGTCGGCATCCAGGACGATGACCGCACACGGCTTGTTCATCACCGGCACCGATACCGGCGTCGGCAAATCGCTGGTCAGCGCCGCCCTGCTGCATGCCTACGCCGGACTCGGCTATCGCGTGGTCGGCATGAAGCCGGTGGCGGCGGGCGCGGAGCAGATCGACGGCATCTGGAGCAATGAAGATGTGCGGCAGTTGCGCGCGGCGTCGAATGTGGCGATAGATGAACCGGGCTGGATCAACCCCTATCTGCTGCGCCAGCCGGTCGCACCGCATATCGCCGCCGACTGGCAAGGCGTGAGCATCGAATTGCCGCGCATACGCGATGCCTATCTGCATCTCGCGGCGGTCGCCGAGGTGGTGATCGTCGAAGGCGCGGGTGGCTTCAAGGTGCCGTTGTCGGCGACCCGTGACAGCGCCGATCTGGTCATGCATCTCGGCCTGCCGCTGATTCTGGTGGTCGGCATGCGTCTCGGCTGTCTGAATCATGCCTTGCTGACCGCCGAGGCGATTGCGGCGCGCGGGCTGAAACTGGCCGGCTGGGTGGCAAATCGAATCGATCCGCGGATGGCGGCGATCGACGAGAATCTCGCCACGCTGCGCTTGCGCCTGGACTGCCCGATGCTGGCCGAACTGCCGTATGCCGAGCGACCCGATGCGCGAGCCATGTCGGCGTTGTTCTCGCCGAAAAAGCTGGAGTTGTTGATCAGTAGCACCTGAATGGCGGGATATCGGCGTTAATTTGCTACCTGTATGTCCGAATCTCCCGTTTTTTGTGCGAATATTGCGGCGTTTATTCAAGACAAAGAACTCTAGTGGAGTGAGATATGGTCTTATCCCGCACCAGTCAATATGCCGTCCAGGCGTTGATTTATATCGCGACGCAGCCTATCGGCGAGCCGGTGCTGAATCGTGACATCGCCAGCCGACTGAATGTCCCCGCCGCCTATCTGGCGAAAATCTTGCAGAATCTGTGCAAGCACGGGCTGCTCGATTCATTTCGCGGCCGACTAGGCGGATTCTGTTTGCGCGATGGCATGCATCGCACCACGTTGATGCAGGTGCTGCTGCTCACCGAAGGCCCGGATTTCACCAAGAGCTGTCTGCTGGGCTTGAAGGACTGTTCCGATGAAACCGCTTGTCCGTTGCATTTCAAATGGGTGCCGGTGAAAAAGAAGATACTCGGCCTGCTTAATGAAATGAATCTGGAAGAGCTGGCCAAGGCGGTTATGACCGGTAAATATCGGCTGGCCGATCTGCCGGCGGCGGCGCTGCCAGTCTGATTGCCGGTTGGCGATGCCGAAGCGAATATTCTGGATTGTCCTGCTGGCACTGTTGACGGCATGCGGCGCGGAGACGACTCAGGCACCCCCCTTGACGCTCAAGGGGGTGGATATTTCCCAGGCGACCGATTTTGCCGCCCCCGCCGCACCGGGAAGCGCGCGGCTGGCATTGACCGATCATAACGATCGCCCGGTCACGCTGGACAGTTTCCAAGGCAAATTGGTGGTGTTGTTTTTCGGCTACACGCATTGTCCCGATGTCTGTCCGACAACGCTTGCCGATATGGCAAGGGCCTTGAAGCTGTTGCCCGCCAAGGACGCCGAGCAGGTGCGGGTGTTGTTCGTTACGGTAGATCCCGAGCGCGATACGGCGGAAGTATTGAAAGCCTATGTACCATTCTTCCATCCTGATTTTCTCGGTTTGCGCGGCACGCCGGAGCAGGTGGCGCGGGCCGCGCGTGAGTTCAGAATCGTTTATCGCAAACATGTGGAGCCCGGCGCTGATGATTATCTGATCGATCACTCGGCGGGCAGCTACATTCTGGATGCGCGCGGACGACTGCGGGTGTACTTGCCGTTTGCGTCACCGCCGGAAGATGTCGCGCATGATCTGGCGGCATTGCTGAGGGCCGGCTGATGCGCCGGCAATCTTGCGGGAGAAGGCTACGGCGCACTATACTCCCGCGTCTTTTTCGCCGGCTTTGCGGCACTGAATCAACCTGTCCGGGCAACCCCGGCGCGGCAGTAACTTAGGAGGCTTTATGTCTGCAACCAGCGTGGCTGCGGCCGAGCAGTACGACTACGAGATCATCAAGAAGTTTTCCATCATGGCCATCGTCTGGGGCGTGGTGGGAATGTCCGCCGGGGTGTTCATCGCCTCCCAGTTGGCTTGGCCGTTTCTCAATTTCGATAGTCCGTATCTCTCCTTCGGTCGTTTCCGTCCCGTGCATACCGGCGCGGTGATTTTCGGTTTCGGCGGTTCGGCGTTGTTCGCTACTTCATATTACGTTGTGCAGCGCACCTGTCAGACGCGACTGTTCGCGCCCGGACTGGCGACCTTCACGTTCTGGGGCTGGCAGGCGGTGATCGTGCTGGCGGCGTTGTCTTATGTGATGGGTTTCAGCCAGGGGCGTGAATATGCCGAGATGGAATGGCCGATCGACCTGTTGATCTTGTTCGTCTGGGTGGCTTACGGCGCGGTGTTCATCGGCACGCTGATGAAGCGCAAGCAGCCGCACATCTATGTTGCCAACTGGTTCTACCTGTCGTTCATTCTGGTCACGGCGCTGCTGCATACCTTCAACAACCTCGCGGTGCCGGTCAATTTGTTCAGCCTCAAGTCCTACAGCCTGTTCTCCGGCGCGCAGGATGCGATGACCCAATGGTGGTATGGCCACAACGCGGTGGGCTTCTTCCTGACCGCGGCCTTCCTCGGCATGATGTATTACTTCGTGCCCAAGCACGCCGGCCGGCCGATCTACTCCTATCGTCTGTCCATCGTCCACTTCTGGGCGCTGTCGTTCATGTACATGTGGGTCGGCACGCACCACCTGCACTGGACGGCGTTGCCGGACTGGGCTTCGACGCTGGGCGCCACGTTCTCGATCATGTTGCTGCTGCCGTCCTGGGGCGGCATGATCAACGGCATCATGACCTTGTCCGGCGCCTGGGATAAATTGCGCACCGATCCGATCATGCGCTTCATGATCGTCGCGCTGTCGTTCTACGGCATGTCGACCTTCGAAGGCCCGCTGATGTCGCTGAAAGACGTCAATGCGCTGTCGCATTACACCGACTGGACGGTCGGCCATGTGCACTCCGGCGCGCTGGGCTGGGTGGCGATGATCGCCTTCGGTTCGCTGTATCACATGATTCCGAAATTGTGGAAAACCGAGATATTCAGCGTCCGCCTGATCAACGCCCATTTCTGGCTGGCGACCATCGGCACCTTGCTGTACATCACCGCGATGTGGATATCCGGGATTTCGCAGGGTTTGATGTGGCGCGCCTTCGATGACTTCGGCAACCTGCAATATTCCTTCGTCGAGTCGGTCGCCGCGATGCACCCGTTCTACGCCATGCGCGCCATAGGCGGCATGTTCTTTTTGTCCGGCATGTTGCTGATGGCCTACAACATCTTCGCAACCATACGTCAAGGCGTGCGCGACGCCGACGCGACTCAGGCGCGCTCGGCCGCCGCCGCTGCTTGATAGGGAACGGGGTCCGCATATGTTCAAGAATTTCAAACACGAAAAAATCGAAACCAACGCCGGTCTGCTGCTGGTGTTGACCATGTTGGCGGTCAGCATCGGCGGGTTGGTGGAGATCGCGCCGCTGTTTTTCCTCAAGGACACCGTGGAAAGCGTCGATGGCGTGCGCCCTTATACCCCGCTTGAATCACGCGGACGGGATATCTTCATACGCGAGGGGTGTTACACCTGCCATTCGCAGATGATCCGTCCGTTCCGTGACGAGCAATTGCGTTACGGACATTACTCACTGGCGGCGGAGTCGAAATACGACCATCCGTTCCAGTGGGGTTCCAAGCGCACCGGCCCCGATCTGGCGCGCGTGGGCGGCAAATATTCCAACGAATGGCATGTGCAGCATTTGATCAAGCCCAAGTCCGTGGTGCCGGAATCGGTGATGCCCAACTATCCCTGGCTGCAGGAGACCAAGCTGGACGTGTCGGACATCGGCGACCGTTTGCGCGCGTTGCGCATGACCGGCGTGCCGTATTCCGCGAACGACGAGGAGTATCAGCGCAACGTCAAGACGTTTGGCGAAGACGTGGCGAAAACCCTGCATATACCGGATGCGCTGAAAAATCTGGTGGGTCAGGCGCAGCAAGGCAATTTTGACGGTGATCGTTCCAGCGTGTCGGAAATGGACGCCATGGTCGCCTATTTGCAGGTGCTTGGCACGATGGTTGATTTCAGCAAGATCAAACCTGAAGACCTGGTGAAATTCCGCTGATGGATTGGTTCGCTCACCCGGAAAACACCAAGCCGCTGGGCTTGCTGATATTTTTTGTCACTTTTTGCGCGATCGTGCTCTGGGTGTACGGCAGCAAGAAGCGCGGCAAAAAGCTGGAAGAGCACAAGAACATTCCGTTTCTTGACGATGAAGATGAAGTGAAGGACAAGTCGAATGGCTGACAATACCCATAGCCAAGAGTCATCCAAGGGTGTGCAAACAACCGGCCACGTTTGGGATGGCGACCTGCAGGAATTGAACAATCCACTGCCGGTGTGGTGGACGTATACGTTCTACGCAACCATGGTTTTTGCCCTGGTTTATTGGCTGGTTTATCCGTCCTGGCCGATCGGCAAGGGCTTCCTGCCCGGCATGAACAGCATTTCTTATGTCAATGCCGCAGGTGAAGAGGAGTCATGGCACTGGAATACGCGCGCCAAACTTCTGAAGGAAACCCAGGATGCGGTGATCGCCCAAAAAACCTACTACGACAAGATTGCCAGTCTTTCCTACGAACAGATCGCCAACGATCCGGAACTGAGCAGTTTCATTTTGTCGGCCGGCAAGGCGGTGTTTTCCGATAATTGCGCGGCCTGCCATCAGTCCGGCGGTCAGGGCAAAGTCGGGTTTTTCCCCAATCTGACCGATGACGACTGGTTGTACGGTGGTAGTTACGAAGAGATCAACGCGTCGCTGACCAAGGGGCGCCATGGTTACATGCCGGCCTATGGCGAAGCACTGGACGGCGCCCAGATCGACCAGCTCGCGCACTATGTGTTCTCGCTGTCCGGCGGCAATGCCGACGCGGAGAAAGCGGCGAAGGGCAAGCAGTTGTTCCATGCCCATGCTGGTGCTTGTTATTACTGCCACGGCGACGATGCCAAGGGCCGCAAGATACTGGGCTCCGCCAACCTGACCGACCAGGTCTGGCTGTGGGCCGACGTTCCCGGCGCATCTGACGATGTGATGAAGATCGACGCGATCAAAAAAATCATCGCCGGCGGCTTGGATCGCGGCGTGATGCCGGCCTGGGAGGGTCGCTTGAGTGCCGATCAGATCAAATTGTTGACGGTGTACGTCCATGAACTGGGCGGCGGCAAGTAGTTTGCCGATCGCGGACGCGGTGCGCTGAACGCCCGCGTTGTTTCAGAGTCGTATGACCTCCAATCCGATGGGGGCTGGCCCCGGCAAGCCGGGGTTTTTGTTTTTTATCTGCTGGCAGATTACCGAATTGACTTTGCCGGCCAATCAAGTGGGTGAATTCCGGTGGACAACCAGCACGCAGGCCATGATCTTTACTTCAAACGTCCGCCTATTGTTCCACGTTCGGTAAAAGGTCCGTTTCGTCGCTTCAAGACGGCGATACTCTGGTTGGGATTCGCGGTCTATTTTCTGTTGCCCTGGCTGCCCTGGGCACGCAACGACGCGCCTTCACAGGCGGTACTGTTCGATATCCCCGGTCGCCGCTACTACCTGTTCGATCTGACCGTCTATCCGCAGGATATTTTCTGGCTGGCGATCCTGTTGTTCATGGCGGCGGTGCTGCTGTTTTTCGCCACCGCGCTGGTAGGCCGCGCATTTTGCGGTTACTTCTGTTTTCAGACCTTGTGGACCGATGCCTTCATCTGGCTGGAGCATCTGATCCAGGGCGAACGTCCGGCGCGTTTGCGACTCGCTCGCGAGCCCTGGAGCAAACGCGAAAAGTTGCTCAAGGTCGGCGGCACGCGCCTGATCTGGGGTCTGGCGTCGTTCTGGACCGCGTTGACCTTCGTGTTCTATTTTTCCCATGCGCCGGCCATGCTGTCGGCTTTTTTTCTTGGCGAGGCCGCCGCCGCCGCCTATATCACCACGCTGGCCCTGACCGCGTCGACATACCTGGCGGCCGGCGTGCTGCGCGAACATGTCTGTACTTTCATCTGCCCCTATGGTCGTTTCCAGAGTGTCATGTACGAACCCGAAACCCTGGCGGTGCATTACGACAAGCGGCGCGGCGAAGGCTCCGCCGGCCGCGTCGCGGCCCGCGCCGGATTGCGCGTGCAACAGGACAGAAGCGCGTTGGGGCATGGCGATTGCGTGGATTGCAAGTTGTGCGTCCAGGTCTGCCCGGTGGGCATCGATATCCGTGACGGTCTGCAATACAAATGTATCTCGTGCGGGCTTTGTGTCGATGCGTGCAACACCATCATGGACAAGATGGGCTGGGCGCGCGGCTTGATTCGCTACGATTCCGAAGTGAATCTGGCCAAGCCCGCGCCCGAGCCGGTGAAGTTGCACTGGAAGAGCCTGAAGGTGCTGGGCTATGGCCTGGCGCTGGTGTTGATGTCGGCCTATCTGGCCTATGACATGACGCATCGCAACAGTTTCGAGCACAGCATTCAGCAAGTCCGGCAGCCGCTGTTCGTCACCTTGTCGGATGGCACGATACGTAACCGTTATCAGATTCGTCTGACCAATATCTCCGGCAAGGATGAGCAATATCGTATCGAGGCGCGCGGCTTGCCGGATGGCGCGCTGGACCTGGGGCATTTTCGCGAGGTCGGGATACGCAACGGCAAAAGCGTGATCGTGCAGGCCAGCGTCATGCTGGATCCGCAGAGCGCGAAACGCATACACGATTTTGAATTCGTGATCAGTAGCGGTTCGGGTGAAACGGTGATCGATCCGGCGCATTTCTTCACCCGGCAATAGGCGGTCAATAGAGGATTCAAGAATGAATATGTTTGTGTCGATCTTCGGTGGCATGTTGTTGACCGCGATGCTGTTTGGTTTGCTCAGAAGTTTACGGTTGTCGAATTTCTGGGCCGCCGTGGTTGCCGCCGCTCTGCCCAGTTTTGCCTACATGATTTACGCGGTCGTCAGTTGGCCGGGGCTGGATGTGCTGACCATGCATATCGTCGCATTTCCTACCGTGGCGCTGCTGCTGTTTCAGATTGGCGGCTCGAAGGATGCGCCTTACCAGAGAATTCATTGGGCACCGAAATTGATGATCGGTTTTTTCGTGATCATCACGATCATTCTGGGTGGGTTTGTGTATATCGCCGGCAATGGCGTGCCGCCTTCCGTGGCGCAATGGTTGTTGCCGAATGCCCAGGGCAAAACCGTGTACACCGGTTTTGCCGGCGTGGTCGCGCACGGCGAAGAGGCCAGCAAGAGCATTGCCCACTATCGCTCGATGGACAGCAAATTGACCAAACTCGGCTGGGTTGTCGAAGTGACAGGCCTGGATGACCTGCAAACCGGCGTGCCCGGGGAGGTCCGCGTCAAGCTGCGCGACCAGCGGCGCGGCGGTGTGGTGAATGTCGCTGTCACCATGGCGCTGGGGCGTCCCGGGCAGCCGGCGGAAAAGATGTTTGATTTGACTTCGCTCGGTGACGGCGACCATGTCGCGCAAGTCCTGCTGCCCGGCGCGGGTGAATGGCTGGCGGTGCTGCGACTGGCGCACGCGGGCGAAAATATCGTGTTTGAACGCGAACTGCACGGACGTTGACGGCGGGTTGCTATTCCGCGACGAGGGTTTCTAGCGGAATCAAGACGGATTCGTATATAATCAGCAAGTTTTCTATGGGCTTCGGCCCATTTTTTATTTCACATCATGGATTTGCAGACACTAATCGAACCCACTTTGGCTGGCATGGGCTATGAGCTGGTTGCGCTGGAGCGCGCTGGCGGCGGCTTGCTGAGGCTCTATATCGACAGACCGGAAGGTATTGTTGTGGATGATTGCGTGCGCGTCAGCAATCAGTTGACGCGCATGTTCATGGTCGAGAACGTCGATTACGAGCGTTTGGAAGTCTCTTCGCCGGGTATCGACCGACCATTGGTCAAGCCGGCGGACTTCGTCCGCTTTGCCGGTGAGCGCGCGACCGTGAAGCTGCATGGGCCACTGGAAGGGCGCAAGCGTTTTACCGGGATACTGCGTGGCGAAGAGGCTGGTGTGCTGCAACTTGAGGTCGATGGCGTTGTGCTGGCCATTCCGTTTGCCGATGTCGATGCGGCGCGTCTGGCGCCGGACTTCGACAAGCCGGGGAAAAAAACCGTGCGAGGCAAAAAATGACCCTGCGACAGCAAATGGTTGGCTTTGTCCCGTCCCGCCGCGATATGCGACATGACAGTGGTTCAACTTTGAAAATGACCCGGAGGAAGCGATGAGTCGGGAAATCTTGATGCTGGCGGATGCGTTGGCGCGTGAGAAGAATGTGGCGCAGGAAGTGGTGTTTGGCGCTTTGGAGTCGGCGCTGGCTCATGCCACCAAGAAGCAATTTACGGAAGATGCCGACGTCAGGGTGGAAATCGACCACAAGACCGGCGAATACCATGCGTTCCGCTGCTGGGAAGTGTTGCCCGACGAGGCTGGTCTGGAGAACCCCGATCAGCAATATCTGCTGTTCGAAGCCCGGGAAATCAATCCGGATATCGAAGTCGGTCAGTTCATCGAGGAGCCCATCGAGGCGGTCGACTTCGGTCGGATCGGCGCGCAAGCCGCGAAGCAGGTAATCCTGCAAAAGATCCGCGACGCCGAACGCGAGCAGGTGCTGAACGACTTCCTGGCGCGCAGCGATGCCCTGGTTTCCGGCACCGTCAAGCGCATGGAGCGGGGCAGCGCGGTGATCGAGTCGGGCCGCATCGAAGGTCGGCTGGAAAAAGACCAGATGATTCCCAAGGAAAATCTGCGTGTCGGCGACCGCGTGCGAGCTTATCTGATGCGCGTCGAGCGCGGCGGGCGCGGCCCGCAGTTGCTGCTGTCGCGCACCGCGCCGCAGTTCATCATGGAACTGTTCCGCCTGGAGGTGCCGGAAGTCGAGGAGGGCATAGTCGAAATCAAGGCGGCCGCGCGGGATCCCGGCATGCGCGCCAAGATCGCGGTCAAGTCCAACGATCCGCGCGTCGATCCGCAAGGCACTTGTATCGGGGTGCGCGGCACCCGCGTCACGGCGGTGACCAATGAACTCAATGGCGAGCGAGTCGATATCGTGCTGTGGTCGTCCGACCCGGCGCAATTCGTCATCAATGCGCTGTCCCCGGCGGTGGTGTCCAGCATCGTGGTAGACGAAGACAAGCATGCCATGGACGTGGTCGTCGAGCCCGAACAGGTCGAGGTGGCGATCGGCCGCTACGGCCAGAACGTGCGCCTGGCTTCCGAGTTGTGCGGCTGGACGATCAACATTCTGTCGGTGGAAGAAGCCGCGCAGAAACATGAACAGGAATCGTCGGGTTTGCTCGAGATGTTCATGGTCAAGCTGGATGTGGATGAGGATGTCGCCCAGGTGCTGGTGGAAGAAGGTTTCACCAGCCTGGAGGAAGTGGCCTATGTGCCGCTGGCGGAAATGCTGGAAATCGAGGCGTTTGGCGAAGAAACCGTCAATGAACTGCGCTCCCGGGCGCGAGATGCGTTGCTGACCGCCGCCATCGTGCGCGAAGAGGCGGTGGAAAGCGCCGCCGCCGACTTGATGAGCGTGGCGGGCATGGACGATGAAACCGCCGCCCTGCTGACCGCCAACGGGATCAACAACGCCAACGATCTGGCCGACCTGTCAGTCGATGAGTTGGTCGATCTGGTTGGTATGGACGATGAGCGGGCCAAGACGCTCATCATGACAGCACGTGCGCCAATTCTGGCGGGGACTTGACGAGGAAATCATGAACGTCGAACAGTTCGCAACTGAACTCAAGGTTGACCCGGCGCTGCTGATCAAGCAGTTGCTGGCGGCCGGAGTCACCGTCAAAAGCGCGGGTGATACGCTGAGTGATACCGATAAATCGTTGTTGCTGGATTATTTGCGCGGCAAACATGGCGCCCAGGAACCCAAAACCAAAATTACCCTGACACGCAAGCAGTCCAGCGAAATCAAGACGGCGGACAGCACTGGGCGGACGCGCACCGTGCAGGTCGAAGTGCGCAAGAAACGGGTGTTGATCAAGCGCGAAGGCGTCAGCCACGATGCGCCGCAACTGGAAGCGGCGACTTCTGAAGCGGGGACTTCCTCCGAACTGCCTGAAGCGCCCGCCGACGAGGTGCAGGTCGTGGCGATCGAAACGATGCGGGAAAACCTGGCGGAGGTCGTCGTCGAAGCGCCGACGCCGGTCGAGGAACCTGTTGCGGCGCCGGTCGAGCCGGTCGAGCTTGCTCCGATCGAGCCCGAGCCGGTCGCGGCGGAGGTTGTGGTGCTTGCGAGTGCCGAATTGCCCGCTGTTGAGGAGCCCGCTCCGGTGGCTGTTGAGCCCGTGCAGGCACCGCCGGTAAGGCCGTCGATATTGAGTCCCGCCGAACGTCAAGCGCGCGAACAGGAGGCCAAACGTCATGCGGCTTTGCGCGCGATTCAGGAAGCCGAGCACAAAGCCAAGCAAGACCGCGAAGCCGCCCGCAGACGGGCTGAAGAAGCGGCCAAGGCCGCCAAAGATGCGCCCCCGGCGGCCGTCAAGCCGGTGGAAGCCAAGCCTGCGGAAGTGCGGCCCAGCGTCAAACCCACGGTCAAGCCGAAGCCGGACAAGGCGGTGGCCAAGAAAGGCAAGGATGAACCGGCTGCCGGCAAGCGCCCGGGTCTCAAGACCCGCGGTGGCGCCGACAGTGGCGATGGCTGGCGCAGCAAAAAAGGGGGGCGCCACAAGTCCGATCATCACGAGCATGTGATACAGGCTCCGGTGGAGGCCGTGGTGCGCGAGGTGCTGGTACCGGAAACCATCAGCGTCGCCGATCTGGCGCACAAGATGTCGGTCAAAGCCGCGGAAGTGATCAAGGCGCTGATGAAGATGGGTTCGATGGTTACCATCAATCAGGTGCTGGATCAGGATACCGCGATGATACTGGTCGAGGAACTCGGCCACATCGCCAAGCCGGCGCCGATCGACACGCCGGAATCCTATCTCGAAGAGAGCGGCGGTGATCAAGTCGAACAGGAACAATTGCCGCGCGCGCCGGTGGTGACCGTCATGGGCCACGTCGACCATGGCAAGACCTCATTGCTCGACGCGATACGTCGTACCAAGGTGGCCGCCGGTGAAGCGGGCGGCATTACCCAGCATATCGGCGCTTATCACGTCGAAACCGACAAGGGCATGGTCACCTTCCTGGATACGCCGGGTCACGAGGCGTTTACCGCGATGCGTGCCCGCGGCGCCAAGGCGACCGACTTGGTGGTGCTGGTGGTGGCGGCGGATGACGGCGTGATGCCGCAGACCCGTGAAGCGATCCACCACGCCAAGGCGGCCAAGGTGCCGATCGTGGTGGCGGTAAACAAGATCGACAAGCCGGAAGCCAACCCGGAAAAGATCCGTCAGGAGATTTCCAACGAAGGCGTGGTGCCGGAAGACTGGGGTGGCGATGCGATGTTCGTCGACGTCTCGGCGAAGACCGGCAAGGGTCTGGAGGCGCTGCTCGACGCCATCCTGTTGCAGGCCGAGGTGCTGGAACTGAAAGCGCCGGTCGATGCGCCGGCCAAGGGCGTGGTGATCGAATCGCGTCTCGACAAGGGACGCGGTCCGGTGGCCACCATACTGGTGCAGTCGGGTACCTTGAAGCGCGGCGACGTGGTGCTGGCCGGTTCCGCCTTTGGTCGTGTCCGCGCCATGCTCGACGAAACCGGCAAGCCGGTGGATGCGGCCGGTCCGGCGATACCGGTGGAGATTCAGGGCTTGTCTGACGTGCCGGGGGCCGGTGAAGACGTGCTGGTGCTGCCCAACGAACGCAAGGCGCGAGAAATCGCCTTGTTCCGCCAAGGCAAGTTCCGCGATGTCACGCTGGCGCGCAAGCAGGCCGCCAAGCTGGAGAACATCTTCGAGAAGATGGGCGAGGGCGAGGAAGCCAAGTCGTTGCCGATCATCCTCAAGGCCGACATGCAAGGTTCCTACGAGGGCTTGGCGCATGCGCTGGCCAAGTTGTCCACCAACGAGGTAAAGGTCAACATCATCCACTCGGCGGTCGGCGCGATTTCCGAATCGGATATCAATCTGGCCATCGCCTCCGGCGCCGTGATCATCGGTTTCAACGTGCGCGCCGATGCGCTGGCGCGCAAGCTGGCCGAGTCGGCGGATGTCGATCTGCGCTACTACAACATCATTTACGAAGCGGTCGATGATGTGAAGGCGGCAATGGGCGGCATGCTGTCGCCGGAGAAGAAGGAAGTGGCGCTGGGTCTGGCCGAGATTCGCCAGGTGTTCCGTATCACCAAGGTGGGTTCGGTGGCCGGTTGTTATGTGCTGGACGGCATGCTCAAGCGTTCCGCGCGGGTACGGGTGCTGCGCGAGCATGTGGTGATCCACGATGGCGAGCTGGATTCGCTGAAGCGGTTCAAGGACGACGCGCGCGAAGTCAAGGCCGGCTTCGAGTGCGGTTTGAACCTGAAGAACTTCAACGATATTCAGGAAGGCGATCAACTCGAATGCTACGAAGTGGTGGAAGTGGCTCGCACGCTTTGATGTGGGCTTAACAGGGTGTCGAAAAACACACCGTCACCCCGCCCCGGATTACCCCCTTCCGGGGTGACGTAGAGGCCGGGGCCCAGTACGCAGCGCTCAACGAAATCAGCGGTTTCTGGATACCGGCCTGCGCCGGTATGACGGTTTGTTGAGGTTGTTCATGTTTTTCAACGCACCTTTTCTCTTTCCCTTGACTCCACTCCCTTATGTCCAACAATAATCCCCGCTCGCGCCGCGTTGCCGAACAGATCCGCCAGGAACTGGCGTCGATCGTGATGCGCGAAATGAAAGATCCGCGCTGCGTCGGCGTGTCGTTTACCGCTGTCGATGTGACTTCCGATCTGGAGCACGCCAAGGTCTGGTTCACCACCTTCAACCCGGATCATCAGGCCGCGCTCAAGGGCCTGGCCAGCGCCGCCGGCTTTCTGCGCACCGAGTTGGCCAAGCGCATGAGTATCCGCACCGTGCCGAAACTGGTCTTTCATTACGACGAATCGGTCGAGCGCGGCGCCCATCTGTCGCATCTGATCGACCAGGCGGTGGCCGAAGATCGCCTGCGACCGCACGATGACGACCTGGATGACCCAAGCAAACCCGCGTCCGATGAAACGAAAGATTGACGGCGTCCTGTTGTTGGACAAGCCAGTCGGGTTGAGCTCCAACATCGCGCTGCAAAAGGCCAAACGGCTGTTTCGCGCGGAAAAGGCCGGTCACACCGGCACGCTCGACCCGTTCGCGACCGGCTTGTTGCCGCTGTGTCTGGGTGAAGCGACCAAGTTTTCGCAATTCCTGCTCGATGCCGACAAGGAATATCTGGCGACGGTGCGCCTGGGCGTGCGTACCAGCAGCGGCGATCCGGAAGGCGAAGTGATCGCCGAACGTCCGGTCGATGTCGACGCGCCCAGGTTACAGGCGGCGTTGGACAAGTTCATCGGCGAAATCGACCAAGTCCCGCCGATGCATTCGGCGCTCAAGCACGCCGGTCGGCCACTGTATGAATATGCGCGCAAGGGCATCGACATCGAACGCAAGGCGCGTCGCGTGGTGGTGCGCGAACTGGAAATCACCACCTTTGCCGGTGACATTTGTTCCCTGCGGGTGCGTTCCGGCAAGGGCTTCTATGTCCGCGCGCTGGCCGATGATCTGGGCGAAGCGCTGGGTTGTGGCGCGCATCTCGCCGCTTTGCGCCGAACCGGCGTCGGTCCTTTCAACATCGAACAGGCGCATACGCTGGAAAGCTTGTGGGAACTGGATGACCCCCAGCGCGATGCCTGCCTGCTGCCGGCCGACATTCTGGCCGAGAGTCTGACGCGCTTGCCGCTTGATATTGAAGCCGCCTGGCAGATTTGTCATGGTCAGCCGATCTGGCTGCCGCGCCTCAAAGTCGGCGAACAATATCGTCTGTATGCGCCTGATGGCCGCTTCCTGGGCGTCGGTGAAGTGAATCAAGATGGCAAAGTCGCCTCCAGACGACTGGTCGTTACCTGATTTACCCCCATGAATTGCTTGAGAAATTTCCCCCCGCGCGAGTAGAATCCGCGTTTTTCGTCGGAGTATTCCAAAATGAGCGTTACCACCACCCAAAAGGCCCAGATCGTCTCGGATTTTCAGCGCGCCGCCGCTGACACCGGCTCTCCGGAAGTCCAGGTCGCCCTGCTGACCGCCCGCATCAACGATCTGACCGGTCATTTCAAGACCCATGCCAAGGATCATCACTCGCGCCGTGGCCTGCTGAAGATGGTCAGCCGTCGGCGTCGTCTGCTCGACTATCTCAAGGGCGAAAGCGCCGCCAGCTACACCGCGTTGATCAAGCGTCTGGGTCTGCGCAAGTAAGCTTGGATCGGCCATACGCCCGGCAGCGGGCGAGCAGCACAGAGCATCGGCACAACGTCGCAACCAGCGCGGTATTCGTAAGCAGACAGATTAGGAAGAGAGCAGCGTGAATCCAGTCAAGAAGTCATTCCAGTTCGGACGTCATACAGTCACCCTGGAAACGGGCGAAGTCGCTCGCCAGGCCACCGGCGCCGTCATCGTCAATATGGACGACACCATGGTGCTGGTCACCGTGGTGGCCAAGAACGAAGTCAAGGACGGCCAGGATTTCTTCCCGCTGACTGTCGATTACCAGGAAAAGGCTTATGCCGCCGGTCGCATTCCCGGCGGTTTCCTGAAGCGCGAGGCGAACAACTCGACCAAGGAAACCCTGATCAGCCGCCTGATCGATCGTCCGATTCGCCCGCTGTTCCCGGATGGTTTCTTCAACGAAGTGCAAGTTGTCGCCACGGTGATGTCGGCCAATCCCGAGGTGGATTCCGATATTCCCGCGTTGATTGGCGCCTCCGCCGCATTGGCGCTGTCCGGTCTGCCGTTTGACGGTCCGGTGGGCGCCGCGCGGGTAGGCTACGTCGATGGCCAGTACGTGCTCAACCCGTCCACCACTGAACTGACCACCAGCAAATTGAATCTGGTTGTCGCCGGCACCGAAACCGCGGTGTTGATGGTGGAGTCGGAAGCGGATCAGTTGCCGGAAGACGTGATGCTCGGCGCCGTGGTGTTCGGCCACGAACAAATGCAGGTGGTGATCGACGCGATCAACGATCTGGCCGATGAATGCGGCAAGGACGCCTGGGAATGGTCGGCGCCGGAAACCGACGCCGCGCTGCTGGAAAAGATGACCGGCTTGTGCGCCGATGCCTTGTCCGCCGCCTATTCGATCAAGCAGAAACAGGCTCGCCAGCAGGAAGTCGACGCGATTCGCGGCCGCGTCTGCGCCGAACTGATCAGCGCCGACATGAACACCTCCCAGGCCAATGTGGTCAAGGACATGTTCCACGCGCTGGAAGCCAAAGTGGTGCGCAGCCGCATCCTGGCCGGCGAGCCGCGTATCGACGGTCGCGATACCCGCACCGTGCGGCCGATCACCATCCGCACCGGCGTGCTGCCGCGCGCGCATGGCTCGGCGTTGTTCACTCGCGGCGAAACGCAAGCCCTGGTGGTCGCCACGCTGGGCACCGGCCGCGACGAACAGACGGTCGAAGCCCTGACCGGCAACTACAGCGACCATTTCCTGTTCAACTACAACATGCCGCCGTACGCTACCGGCGAAACCGGCCGCATGGGCGCGCCGAAGCGTCGCGAAGTCGGCCACGGTCGTCTGGCGAAACGCGCGCTGGTCGCCTGTCTGCCGACCAAGGAAGACTTCGGCTACACCATCCGCGTGGTGTCGGAAATCACCGAATCCAACGGTTCCTCGTCGATGGCTTCGGTCTGCGGCGGCAGCCTGGCGATGATGGATGCCGGCGTGCCGATGAAGGATCACGTCGCCGGCATCGCCATGGGCCTGATCAAGGATGGCAACCGTTTTGCCGTGCTGACCGACATCCTCGGCGATGAAGATCACCTGGGCGACATGGACTTCAAGGTGGCCGGTACCAAGAACGGCGTCAACGCCTTGCAGATGGACATCAAGATTCAGGGCATTACCAAGGAAATCATGCAGGTCGCGCTGACCCAGGCGCGTGAAGCCCGCATGCACATCCTGGAACTGATGGAACAGGCCGAAGCCGGCCCGCATGAAATGAGCGCCTTCGCGCCGCGCATCATCGCGATGAAGATCAATCCCGAGAAAATCCGTGATGTGATCGGCAAGGGCGGCGCGACCATCCGGGCGTTGACCGAGGAAACCGGCACCCAGATCGACATCGATGAAAGCGGCAACATCAAGATCGCCTGTACCAGCACCGAAGCCGGTGAACTGGCCAAGAAGCGCATCGAGGACATCACCGCCGAGGTCGAAGTCGGCCGTACTTATGCCGGCACCGTGCTGAAGATTCTCGATTTCGGCGCTATCGTCAACGTGTTGCCGGGCAAGGACGGTTTGCTGCACATTTCGCAGATCGCCCACCAGCGCGTCAATGCCGTGACCGATCACCTCAAGGAAGGCCAGGCGGTGCAGGTCAAGGTGCTGGAGACCGACGAGAAGGGCCGCATGCGTCTGTCGATGAAGGCCTTGATCGAAGTGCCGGTTCCGCCCACCCCCGAAGCCCCGGTGGAAGCTGATTGATCCAGATCTGAACGGTATTGAAAAAGCGGCCCGCGGGCCGCTTTTTTATTTGTCACGGTAGATGGGTCAATTGGCGCCGATCAAGGAACGGAATCCCTGCCACCAGCGTTTGCGGTTTTGCGGCACGGAGTGGCTGGGGGACAGATCGCTGGGCGGCGTCAACGACATCACCCAGCCCGGCAGAATCCGGTTCTTGCTGGAACCGCAGGAGGTGCCAAGGTGGTTGGGGTCGTAGATCTTGATCAGACGCGGCTTGTCCAGATGGTCGGCGTAGACGATGCCGCAATAATCCTCATGATGTTCCTTGTGCAGCAAGGCATCGATCTCACGGATGAACGCCGTCACGTGTTCGGCGTCGGCGGCGGCCAGCGGGCGCTCCTCGCCGATGGCGTACAGGTACCAGCCGGCATCCGGCTCGACCTTGCTCCAGAACGCGGCAAGTTGGCTCCATGACAGCAGGCTGTACAGCGTGCCATTGAACAGGGCATCGAATTCGTTGAGTTGTTCGGCGGCTGCGTTCATCAGGGATTCCGCGTACAGGTAAAATACGCATTCTACCCGTCGCTAAACAATTGAATAAACGCTTCTTTCAAGGAAACTCATGATCAAAGCCCTGCTTTTCGATGTAGATGGAACCCTTGCCGACACCGAACGCGACGGTCATCGACCCGCATTCAACGCGGCATTTCAGGATTTCGGTCTGGACTGGAATTGGGATGTGGCGCTCTACGGCCAGCTTCTGGCGGTCACTGGCGGCAAGGAGCGGATGAAGTATTACGTGGACCATTTCCGCGCGGACTACATCAAGCCGGTGGATTTCGACAGCCTGGTGGCGGCGCTGCACCAGGCCAAGACCGCGCATTACACGCGCATGCTCGGACAAGGCGGCATTCCCTTGCGACCTGGCGTCAAGCGCCTGCTGCAAGAAGCGCGTGATCGCGGTCTGATTCTGGGTGTGGCGACCACCACCACGCCGGAAAACGTCACCGAACTCTTGCGCCACAGCCTGGCGTCGGATGGCCCGGAATGGTTCCAGGTGATCGCCGCCGGCGACATCGTGCCGGCCAAGAAACCGGCGCCGGATATCTACGTCTGGGCAATGCAGCAGCTTGGATTGCAAGCGCACGAATGTCTGGCGTTCGAGGATTCGGAAAACGGCATCAAAGCCTCGCTGGGCGCCAAGCTGCGCACGGTAATCACCGTCAACGATTACACCCGCGAACACGATTTCAGCGGTGCATTGGCGGTGTTGTCCGACCTGGGCGAACCGGATCAACCCTATGAACGCCTGGATCAGGCCGGCAAAGGCGAGCGCGGCATGGTCGATCTCGCCCGCTTGCAAACCTGGCTGGGCTGACCGGGGGCAACAAGCATGCCGTCCAGCGCATTGATTGCACTGGATTCCGGCCTGCGCCGGAATGACGAGGTTAATGCTGTAGCGCCGCTTCCAGGGTGTTCTGCAACAGCGTGGCGACGGTCATCGGGCCGACGCCGCCGGGCACCGGGGTAATCCAGCCGGCCTTGTCCAACGCCGCCTTGAATTCCACGTCGCCGGTCAAGCGACCGTCGTCGAGACGGTTGATGCCGATATCGATGACGATCGCGCCCGGCTTGATCCAGGCGCCTTGCACCATTTCCGGACGCCCCACCGCCGCGACCACGATATCCGCCTGACCGACATGGCCGGCCAGATCGACCGTGGCGGAGTGGCAGATGGTCACCGTGCAACCCGCCAGCAGCAGTTCCAGCGCCATCGGCCGGCCGACATGATTCGATGCGCCGACCACCACCGCATGCTTGCCGCGCAACGGCTCGCCGGTGCTGGCCAGCAAGCGCATGACCCCATACGGCGTGCAGGAGCGCAGCAAGGGCTTGCGCACCACCAGACGGCCGACGTTGTACGGGTGGAAGCCATCCACATCCTTGCCCGGCAAAATGCGCTCGACCACCTTTTCGGCATCGATATGCGCCGGCAGTGGCGCTTGCACCAGAATCCCGTCCACTGTCGGGTCCAGGTTCAACTGATCGATCAAGGCCAGCAGATCGGCCTCGGAGGTTGACGCCGGCAGGTCATGCGAAACCGAGACCACGCCGGATTTTTCGCAGGCCAGACGCTTGTTGCGCACATAGATGCTCGACGCAGGATCGTCGCCCAGCAGAATCACCGCCAGACCCGGCGCCCGCAGTCCGGATGCCAGTCGTGCATCGACCTGATTCTTGATCTCCAGGAGCAAACTGTCGGCAAGCGACTTGCCATCGATTAAGCGGGCGGTCATGGCGGAAAGGCGCGATACATGGCGCACAAGAAATAAAACGTTGAATTCTAGCGAATGCAGCCGCGCCAGCGTTGCTTTTTCCCCGATGCACGGTTATATTTCTGCGCCTTCGGGGTGTAGCGCAGCCCGGTAGCGCGCTTGCTTTGGGAGCAAGATGTCGGAGGTTCGAATCCTCTCACCCCGACCAAATAGTTCCCGGCTATAGATTCTCCGAATGCCCGCGGGAAAAACTGCCCGTAGCTCAATTGGATAGAGCACCAGCCTTCTAAGCTGGGGGTTACAGGTTCGATCCCTGTCGGGCAGGCCAGTTCAATGGCGGTGGTAGCTCAGTTGGTAGAGCACCGGATTGTGATTCCGGTGGTCGTGGGTTCGATCCCCATCCATCGCCCCAGATAATCACACGTTGCGGCCGTTTTTCGGTAGTTGTCGGAATGCATGCAACGCCGCGCGAAATGTAAACGCCGCGGATCGCCTTTCTAAGGCGTCATGTGTGGATACTCGCCCACCTCAAGGGTCATGGCCGAAAATGCTGCCTGATAGGCGGGCGTATCCGGACTAAGCCGATTGTGTCCCCGATACCCAAGGAAATCGCTGATTTCGGATATCGAGGGCGAATTTGCGGCTGTGGCAAAGCGATTTGCCATCGTACAATGCAGGCTGTCGCGGAGGCCTTGGTTGTTGATGGCGCATGCTCCGTGAATTTTGTCGTTCATCAGAGCGGAGTCGCGCGACAGAGCCTTAGATTGCCGCGATCAGGGTTCGGGAGCAACAACCATGCAATTCGAACAAAAGGACATGTTTTAGTGTGGGAATCAACGCTCATTCAGGATCAGGTGATTCATTGCATCAATCCCGCAATGCGCTTTCAATAACGCTTTCAGTCTGGAAAGCACTGTTTCTGCGTGAATCGTTAAGCCGTCTGTTTGCCAGTCGCGGGGCATGGTTCTGGCTGTTGGTTGAACCCGTATTTCATGTTTCCTACATGGCTTTCATCTTCACCGTCATACGCGTTCGCAGTATTGGCGGTATTGACACCACACTTTGGCTTATTGTCGGAATGCTGGCGTTTTTTGTCTTTCGTCGCACCGGCACCCAATCCATGAATGCCATCGATGCCAACCGAGCGCTGTTTGCATATCGGCAGGTCAAGCCTATCGATACGCTGCTGGTTAGGGCTGGGTTGGAAGGTATTTTGCTGTTCTTTATCAGTCTTCTTCTGCTGACCGGTTTGGCGCTGTTCGGTCATGCTGTGCTGCCTGTGGACCCGCTTGCCGTAATGGTTGCTTTTCTTGCGCTCTGGTTGGCTGGCCTGGGTTATGGTCTGGTCACCTCGGTCGTTGTTGAATTGGCGCCAGAGGTGGGCAAGCTGATTCGGTTGATGATGATGCCGCTGATGATCCTCTCGGGCACCATGTTTCCCATCACAGCCGTACCACAACCCTATCGCGACTGGTTAATGCTCAACCCGTTGGCTCATGGCCTGGAGATGGCGCGGGTCGGGTTCGCGCCGCATTATCACGCGGTGCCGGAAATGAGCATTGGATATATATTTGCATTTGCGTTGCTAAGCATTTTTCTTGGATTGGCGTTGCAACGTCGTTTTGCATTGAAGTTGATTACCCAATGATCATTGTCGAAGACATCCATAAACGCTATCAGACTGACCAAGGTCCGGGTAAATGGGTGCTGCAAGGCGTCAGTTTCACCATTCCGGCCAAGCTCAACGTCGGTTTGGTGGGGGCCAACGGCGCGGGCAAATCGACCCTGCTGCGCATCATCGGCGGCGTCGACCAGCCCAACAAGGGAAGAGTTGATCGGCAGTGTCGAGTATCCTGGCCGATGGGGTTCGGGGGTGGTTTGCAAGGCTCGTTGACCGGTCGCCAGAATGCCAAGTTCGTTTGCCGGATTCATGGCTATGAGGACGAAATTCCGGATCGAATCGCCTATATCCAGGATTTTGCGGAAATCGGCGAGGCGTTCGATCAACCGGTCAAGACCTATTCCTCAGGCATGAAGTCCCGGCTGCTGTTCGGCCTGTCGCTTGCATTCGACTTCGATGTCTACATTTCCGATGAGGTGACCGCCGCGGGCGATGTGAATTTCAGAAAAAAGGCGGCGGCGGCGTTCAAGAATCTTGCCGACCACGCCAGCCTGATCATGGTTTCCCATGGTGAAGGCACGCTCAAACAGTTCTGTTCGGCCGGCATCTGGATTCATGCCGGCAAAGCCTACTGGTTCGACAAGATCGACGACGCTCTGAACGCGTACAAGGAACACCCATCCACATGAACGACAATCTCGAACAGACCCGCATGGCGCGTCTGAAAGCGCATGCCTCTTCGATCTTCGGAGTGGCGGTCATCGCATCGCTGCTTGCCGCCTGTTACTGGATCGTGATCGCCTCCGACCGTTATGTCTCGGAAGCCCATATCATCATCCAGCGCACGGATCTGGCGGCCGGCGCAAGCGTGGATTTCACCAGTTTGCTCAGCGGAGCGAGCAATGGCGGTCGCGCCGATCAACTCTTGCTGCGCGATCATCTGCTCTCCGTCGATATGTTGAAAAAGCTGGACGCCCAATTGAATCTGCGCGACCACTTCAGTGATGGGCAGCGTGACCCGCTGTCGCGCATGTGGAATCGCGATGCCTCGATCGAATGGTTCCACCAACATTTCCTGTCGCGGGTCAACATCGAATTCGACGAGTATGCCGGCGTTTTGATGGTCAAGGCGCAGGGCTACGATCCGCAAACCGCGCTGAACATCACCACCCTGCTGGTCAAGGAAGGCGAGCGATTCATGAACAATATGGCGCGTGATCTGGCGCAAGATCAGGTCACCTTTCTGGAAACACAGGTCTCGCAAATGTATGACCGGGCGATGCAGGCCAGGCAGGCGGTATTGAGCTATCAGAACAAGAAGGGGCTGGTGTCGCCCCAGGCTACAGCGGAAAACATTGCCGGCATCATTGCCACACTTCAGGCCAGCAAGGCTGAACTGGAAACCCAGCGCAGCGCACTGCAAGCATATCTGGTGGCGGACCATCCCAATATCGTTCAGCTCAACCAGCAAGCCGCCGCCATCGACAAGCAGATCGCGCTGGAACAAGCGAAATTGGTTTCGCCCAACGGAAAAACTCTGAATCGCACGGTAGAAGAATTCCAGCGCCTGGAAATGCAAGCCGGATTTGCGCAGGATGTCTACAAGACCGCCTTGATCGCATTGGAAAAAGGGCGGGTTGAAGCGCTCCGCACGCTGAAGAAGGTTTCGGTGCTACAGGCGCCATCGTTGCCGGAATATCCCCTGGAACCCCGGCGTTATTACAATTCACTGGTGTTTGCGCTGGTCGCCTTGCTGTTGGCCGGTGTGGCGAATCTGCTCGCGGCCATCGTGCGCGACCACAAGGATTGATCTCATGTACAGGCAATACATCATCTCGGTTATCTTCGGCGCTTTCGCCTTGCCGGTTGCCGTCGCGGCGCAGTCCGTCGAAGTTGATCCGTTCGGCGTCAATCAAGCGCTCAACCTGCGCGCCGATCAAGGTAGTGAGGCGCTGGCAAGGCCGACGGGGGCAAAAATCAATAGCACCGCTGCCACACCTGATATTCCCGCGCAGTCACCCCAGTTCAACGATTACACGGCAAATCTGAGTAGTGACGTGTTTGGCGCCAATCTGTTTACCGGGGCATTCGCCAGACAGGGTGCAACGCAGTTCAATCCGAACTATGCCGTCGCGGTGGGTGATGTCATCCAGGTTCGCCTGTGGGGGGCATTCTCATTCGATGCGTTGTTGACGGTCGATCCCAAGGGCAACATCTTTCTGCCGAATGCCGGGCCGGTGCATGTGCAGGGTGTCCGTAATCAGGATTTGCAGCGGCAGGTGGAAGCCTCGATCGCCAAGGTATTTCGCTCCAACGTATCGAGTTACGCCAGCCTTGCCGCCGCGCAACCGGTGCGAATTTTCGTCAGCGGCTTTGTCAACCGGCCTGGGCTTTACAGCGGTACCAGCATGGACAGCCTGCTGCATTATCTCGACCAGGCCGGCGGTATCGACCCTGAGCGAGGCTCGTTCCTGACCGTACAAGTCAAGCGCGGTCAACAGGTTCGCGCCGTCGCCAATCTCTACGATTTCTTGCTCAACGGCACGCTGCCGTTGACGCAACTGGCTGATGGCGATGTGATTTTCGTCGCACCGCGACAGAATTCCGTGAAAGTTGCCGGGTTGGCGGAAAACGCCAAGCGTTTCGAGTTTTCCGACGCTACGCGCAGCGTTGCCGATTTGATGAAAGTCGCCAAACCCAAAGCGGCGGCGACGCATGTGCGCGTGGTGCGCAATACCGGCACCAACAAAAACACGGAGTACTACCCGCTGGTCGACGCCGCCAGCGTGTCGCTGCAGAACGGCGACGAACTCGAATTCACCGCAGACAAGAAACCCGGCACCATCACGGTACGCGTGGAAGGCGAGCACCAGAGCGCGCAGGAATATGTCCTGCCGCATGGCGCCCGTCTGGATGCGTTGATGCGGCAGATCGAATACTCCGATCGCTCCGATCAAGACAGCCTGCAACTATTCCGGCGCAGCGTGAAGGAACGCCAAAAACGCATGCTCGACATCTCGCTCAAGAGCCTCGAGGCAACCGCTCTCACCGCTCGTTCAGGCACCAGCGATGAAGCGCGCTTGCGAAAAGAGGAAGCTGAACTCATCCTGCAATGGGTAGAGCGCGCCGGGAAAATCGAACCTAGCGGACAGGTCGTCATTGCCGGAGCGGAAGAGCGCAATGGACTGCTGCTGGAAAACGGCGATGTTCTGCGCGTTCCGACCAAGGATGGTCTGGTGCTGGTCAGCGGTGAAGTGCTGTTCCCCAACGCCATCGCCTATGACAAGTCCTTGGTTCTGGACGATTATGTCCGCCGCGCCGGCGGCTACACGCAGAACGCCGACGCGGCGCGCGTAGTTGTGGCGCATCGGGATGGAAGTTTCAGTGAATCGCGCGAGAAACAAGGCTTCTTCAGCAGCGGCCACGAGGCCGTCGATGTTCGCGCCGGCGATGAAATCCTCGTTTTGCCGAAAATCGACGTAAAGTCGCGGCAGATCGCCAAGGATCTGACGCAAATTCTTTACCAGATCGCGATCAGCGCAAAAGTTGTTTTGGGGTTGTGAAGTCGGATGACCCAGACGCTGATTCAATACCGCTTGATCGACATCGCCAAAATGGCCCCCCGAGCTTCCTGCCATGCATAAAATCATCATTGTTGGACACCCGCTTTCCGGTTATCGGGACGTCGAACGCCTGCTGAATGAATGCGGCATGAGTCAGGCGCGGCCATCGCGACGCGACAATTTTCTGCCCACCGATATCAGCCAGGTGTTGTGCAAGGCGCATAGTTGCGCGCCCTTGAACAACTTGTCATCCGACGAACAACTCCAGCAAATCGGATCAGCGCCGGTTTGGCATGGTATGGCGCTGGATCTGATGCTCGGCAACCTGGAGCAAAGTTTCTGGGGCTGGTCCGACCCGAACGCGATCTATCTGCTGGATTACTGGAAGCAACTCGATCCTTCGATCAAGTTCGTTTTTGTCTACAACGATCCGCTCAGTGTTTTGACGCGTTTGGATGAAGGCGAAGACACCGCTGACTCCGCCCTGCCGGAACATCGGTTAAATAACTGGCATGCGTTCAACGCGGCCATGCTGTACTTTTTCAACCGCAATCCGGAACGCAGCCTGCTGGTGCATGCCGATCAGGTCGGGCTTTCGGTCGGCACCTATCTTCAGCAGTTGCGCACGCGTCTCGACGCGCCACTTGCCGATCCGCCCGAGCAACGGTTCGCGCTAGATGTGGCGCGGCGGTCGCGGCGCGAAACCGATAAGGACGAACTGATCGAATCGCACGTCGCGCTAGACACGCGCGATGGGGGCGGTGATGTCGTGGGGCGTTCCGGCAATCTCTTGCTGTCCAGTGTCGCCGGCAATGCTGTCGAAAGCTTTATCGCGGATCTGCTCATCGAACAACATCCGGAAGCCCGGCAGCTATACGAAGAATTGCAGTCGGTGTCCAATCTTCCGCTGCTTGCCCGTCACGGCGCGCGGCATTCGGTGCAGGACGCATGGTGCGCGCTGAACGAAATCAGGCAGCGTATCGCAGCTCAGTTCAGCGAAAACCGACGCAATCTACAGGGCCTGGACGAGCTCGCCGAAGCTCTGGCCCGCAATGAGAGTCTGAACCAGGAACAAGCGACCCGTATTCTCGATCTCAGCCGCGAGCTTGCACAAAACCTTCTGGATCATGAAGTTAACGTGGCTCAGCTGCAATCGCAAATGCAAGTCTTGCACGAGACTCAAGCGGACAGCCGGAGCGAAAACGAACTATTGCTGGCCCAGCTTTTCCAGATTCAGGAAGAACTCGAGCGCCACTATCACGAGAATCAGCAGTATCTCCAAGCCTTGGCCGGCAAAGACGCGTTGCTCAACCAGCGAGATATCGAGATCGCCGAACAGGCGCAGCAGTTGAATACAAGAAAAAACGAGCTAGCAAAACTCGAACAAGCGAACCAGCATGCCCAAACCGTCCGGATAACATTGCAACGCGAGGTGGAAGACAAGAACAACACCTTGGCGGAATACAGTGAGCGGCTAGACACCCTGACAAAGCAATACGAGAAAACGAAATCCGAGGCGGAAGCGATCGCCGGCCAGGCCGAGGAAGTTGAACAAGAGAACGAGCTGCTGCTGCTGCAGTTGAAGCAGATTCAGGAAGAGCTGGAGCGTTATTACCTGGAGAATCAGCAAAATATTCAGGCATTAGCCGCAAAAGAGGTCTTGCTCACCCAGCGGAATGAACAGATCGACCTGAGGGCGAAGAACATTGCCACACTGAAAAAGGAAATTCAGCGGCTCAAGACTACGATGATTCCCAAGCCGCCGCCGCGTTACGGCGCGGCGGCGCGCGTCAAGCGTCAGATCGGCTACCGCTTGGGCGCCACGATGGTCGAAAAATCCAAAACCTTCGGCGGTTGGGTCGGCATGCCATGGGCGCTCGCCCGGACAGCACTCGAATACCGCAAGGAGAAACTCGCGCGTGGAAACGAGAATCTCCCCCCCATATCGCAATATCGCGACGCTGATGAGGCGGAACGTGTCAAAAGCCATCTCAATTACCGGCTGGGCGTTACTTTCATCGCGCATATCAAATCTCCGATCGGATGGGTGAAACTGCCGTTTGCCATCCGGCGTGAGGTCAAAGCGTACCTGCAAGAAAGGCGGCGATAATGGCAAACATTGAAGCCCTCGACGCCACACTGGATACTTGGTTAAGCTTTCTCCGCCAGATCTTTCCTGCGGACGGTGTAATCGTCGTTGGCGCTGGTTCGGGTATGGGCAATTGGGTCAAACTGCTAGCCGCTTGGGGGATCTCCAAAGTGACGCTAGTAGAAGGTGACCCGCAGCAAATCGAACATCTCCGCCGCCGACACTGCCAGCGACAGAGCTGGCGGATCGTTAACCGTGTAATCGGGCCGGAAAGTGTGGACGTTGTTTTCCATCGCGCCAACGATCCAGCGGAAAGCGGCCTGCTGGCGCCGGAACTGATGCGACAGCTTTGGCCCAATGCGTCCACACTCAGCACGCATCAATCGACTGCCTTGACGGTGGCTGAATTGCTGGAAGGTGAAGGCGCGGCCGAAACGAACTGGCTGATCCTGGACTGTCTGCCAGCGCAGCGTATTCTCTCCGGCGCTGTTGATGTGATTGATCGATTCGATCTGATTGTCGCGAGAGTTGTGTTGGACTCAACTCTCGCCGCGGAGCAGGGTGCCGATCACGAGTCACTCCAAAACTTTTTACAATGGCATGGTTTAAAACTCGTCAATATGCAGCCCGGACGACACCCGGCTATCGGTTATGCGCTTTATGTCCGAAATGCCAAAAGGTCGACAAGCCAGGTTGAAGCACTCGATCAAGCCATGGCCGGTGTCGACAAGCTCGCCGCCGAGATGCAAATGCAGTTGCAGCAGATCACCCTGGAACGTGACGCCAAGGCCCAGCAACTGTCTGAAAGCCTGGCGCAGTTGGCAGAAATCCGGCAGTCCAAGGCGCAACTAGATCAGCAGCTCAAAGAACGCCAGACCCAAATCGAGCAACTGACCCATTCACGCGACGAGCAAGCCAAACTGGATGGCGAACGCGCCAAGCAGATCGAAGCCCTCAATCAAACCAGGGCAAGTGCGGAAAAACTCGCCGCCGAACGGCAAACGCAATTGCAACAGATCACCCAGGAACGTGACACCAAGGCCCAGCAACTGTCCGAAAGCCAGGCGCAGTTGGCAGAAATCCGGCATACCAACACGCAACTGGATCAGCAGCTCAAGGAGCGCCAGACGCAAATCGAGCAACTGACTCAGTCTCGCGACGAGCAAGCTCAACTGGCCGGCGAACGAGTCAAACAGATCGAAGTCCTTAATCAATCCAGGGCAAATGCGGAAAAACTCGCCTCCGAACGGCAAACGCAATTGCAACAGATCACCCAGGAACGTGACACCAAGGCCCTGGAACTGTCCGAAAGCCAGGCGCAATTGGCAGAAATCCGGCATACCAACACGCAACTGGATCTGCAGCTTGAGGAGCGCCAGACGCAAAGCGAGCAACTGACCCAGTTTCGCGACGAGCAAGCTCAACTGGCCCGCGAACGCGCCAAGCAGATCGAAGTCCTCAATCAAACCAGGGCAAATGCGGAAAAACTCGCCGCAGAACGGCAAACGCAATTGCAACAGATCACCCAGGAACGTGACACCAAGGCCCGGCAACTGTCCGAAAGCCAGGCGCAGTTGGCAGAAATCCGGCAGACCAAGGCGCAACTGGATCAGCAGCTGAAAGAACGCCAGACGCAAATCGATAATTTGATCAAGTCACGTGACGAGCAAGCCAAAAAGGCTGCGCAACATGCTCAACGTATCTCTCAGCTTGAGGCTGAACGCAGCGAGATGGATGCGCGGCAACAACTCCTCAGAGAAGAAATGATTCGCGCGGAGTCACAAATCGACTTGATCAAGGACATGCTGCTAAGAGAACCTTGACTTTGATCCAAAAGCGCCATGCGCGAATATTTCGAACAAAGGCGAACAAGCGGCTGTCCTTTACCAAGTATGGAGTCGGGGTCTTTTGACGATACGCTTGCTCAATGAAACAGGCCGCGCACTGTTTCCGACAGCGCACGCTGGTGCGGCAACGGATTCTCTGCTCACGAGGCTACCCGCCCCCTGATGTGGGATAATTCACAGACACGTTGGACCCATAATCCCGTCTTTGTCCCCATCAGCCTGGGTACACCATCCAGAAACACAGGAATGCGAAGTGCGCAGAAAACGAGCACACATACTCTGGCAGCCGATAACAGCAAGAAAAAGTAAACTGCGTAAGCCTATCCAAAACGTAGAAAAGCAGATGCGCATGGATGAAAACCAGCCAAGCATCAAGGTTAGGCGGAAATTTCCGATTAGTGGTAGTGGCCACAACCAAGTAGATAACTACGATACCGCTTCTAACATGATTGCGGTAACCCCTTCGTCAGAAGGAGTCAACTTCAAACAGACACAACCCATACCATACGACAATAGCTTGCTCGAACGCGCGCGTATGCAATGGCAGTTTGGCGAATGGAAAAGCCTGACCGAACTTGATTACGCCTCCATGCAGCATCACCCCGACCGGGCAATGCTTGCACTTCTGGTCGCCGCCGGTTATCAGCAAACCGGCGATGTCGTCCAAGTCCGCAAGTTTGTACGGTTGGCACAAGAATGGGGCATCAGTAATAAATTGCTGAATCAGGTGTTGATTTCTGGCATCTACAACAGCTTAGGTCGGGTCGCAATTTTAGCTGGACAGCGGCAACGTGCAATTAGGCAAATAGAAAGTGCGGTAGGTATCGGTTTGCCTCATGCAGATATTAAACTGTTGTCTAAAGTCAGAATGGATTGTCAATTGGTTGGGTTGGGAGAAAGGATTGGTTTGCGTGGGTCGAATGAAAAGGAATGGTTTGGATTAAATGAATCAACGCCTCCTAGATTGATAGTGATAAATGGAATGGCACGTAGTGGATCGACGGTTGCGATGAATATAGTGACGGACTTGTTGGAGGCGGCGAATGTTCCATATATGAAATATTACATCCGGGACTTCGATAATTATCAGAAATTCACGGATCATGTCATTCAAAATCCGGCATTGTGTTGTGTACTAAAGACACATGAGGTTACAGATGACTTGTTATATCTGTCTGGAGTTGTTAAAACGAGGTATGTTTATACATACAGAAATATCCTGGAGGCGGCGGCCAGCTTTGTGCGAATGACCAAGGTTAAAGAGTCGCCGACATATAGGGCTGACCCTGTCACTTTGTCTGTCGTTAAAGGATTCATACGTGTACAGTTGAAGGAAATGCGACGTGCGGAGACGCTTGATTGTCTGCTTAAAGTAAACTGTGATGAGTTGGCGGTTGATGATATTTCAAAGGCGGTTGCGTCGATTGCTGGGCATATAGGAATTATTGTTTCGCCGGATATATTGAAGTGGGTGGCGCAGAAAAGAATGCGCAGCAATTCTTATGAGTACTCTCGTGCTATTGGCGTTTCTGAATTGACCTCACTTGGGCATGAGCGTACAACTTTCTTTCATAAAGACCATGTTGTTGATGGTGGAACTAATGTACGAGATGAATTGCCTGATGAATGGGTGCGGTCAATAGTAGATGAGTTTCGGATTGATGCAGATGCGTGGGAATGTTGATGGTCATGGTCTGCTATTCTCAACTTGCTGTTTTAAAAAATAATCCTAAAATATCGTAGGGTTTGTCAATTGTGATCAGGTTTTTTCATATTATTAACCCCTATTTGTGTCCGCCTGCGACTGAGGCTTTTCTTGTTCAGGAGCGAACTCTTGAGTCTCTTGTGGCTGCGGAAAAATTCGCGGAGGGGGTTGTAGACGTTAATTTTATTGTTCGAACAGACCCGCGAGATGGTGACCTCCGTGCAAAATTAAATCTGCCGATTAATTCGACCTTGAAAGCGCTTAAGCGATTTTCGTTCGATGTGGGAGATTTTGAGGTTCCCAAGTCGCTTCCACTCCTCGCTGATATGTTCGATGTCGACGTTGCTGCTGAAGAGGGTTGCTACGTTGTCTATACGAACATGGATATCTGCGTCACTCCGTTCTTCTATACCGAGTGCGCACGTATTTTGCGGGATGGATGCGAGTGCATGGTGATCAACCGTAGGACTGTTGAAAAACAATATCTCAATTTACCTCTCACCCAAGGTTTTACTGCCCTAAGCCAAAACCATCCTGGGCATGATTGTTTCGTGTTTCCCGCAGCGTTCCTACGCACTGCTCGACTTCCTGACAGCATTCTGGGCATTGGGTACGTGTTCAGGCCAATGCTGCTGAATTGCATTCTCCATTTCGCCGAGCATTTTCGAGAGTTTGACAACTACTATATGACAATGCATTTCGGCGACGACATGGATTGGAAAGATCCTCGCTACGCCGATTATCTGGAATACAACAAAACACAACTGATCAATACCTGGCGTGGTTTTTCCAGTGAGATAGAGGTCGCTGCGCGACACCCTTACGTTGCCGCCCTGCTCAAGAAGCACTTTCCGTTTTCCTTTCTCAAGTGACCTACTAAGCGCTATTGATGTTTAATTTATCCGCAGATCTGGGCCGTCATTACGGTAATCACCGAGCTGGTTGGGCTTACGCGCTAGAGTGCATGCGTGAGTTGCACAGTGATCAAGGCGTTAAAGTCATTAGTTTCGTCGAAAAGAAGTTTGTTTTCGGGTCTGGCATTGGCGAGGCGAGGAATAACTTCAGGAACATCAACGAGCCTTGGGTCGGCTTTGTACACTGCCCGGTCGTTATCCCCACATGGTTCAATTATCAATACTCGCCTGCTCAGTTCTTCCAGTTGGAAAACTTTCAGCAGGCATTGCAGTTTTGCGTAGGTTTATATTCCCTTTCTACCCCGCTTGCAGAGTGGTTGCGGAAACATTACCGGGGGCCTGTCGATGTCGTTCTTCATCCAACAGAGCTGGTGGACAAGACCTTCGATCCAAGTGCATGGTGCGGTAGCCGGACACGAAGAGTTGTTCAGCTCGGATTCTGGTTGCGAAAACTCAACGCCATTTGGAACCTGAAGTTGCCGTCGAACTACGTGAAATGCGTCGTAGGGGTAAATCAACCCTGGCAAAGGGAAATGCTATATCTGGAGCGCGCTGTGCTGGGTGAGTCTTATGACGATGCCGAGGTAAACTGGTACGGGCTATTGTCCAACGAAGCATATGACCAACTACTGGCATCTGCGATCGTCTTCGTCGATTTTTACGATACCAGCGCAAACAACGCCATTGTCGAATGCATTGCGCGTGGCGTGCCGGTCTTGTGTCCGCCGAATCGGGCCATCATCGACTATCTTGGTGTGGATTATCCTTTGTACTTCAACTCGCATCAGCATGCTGTGGCACTGTGCCAAGATGATCTGGCTGTGCGACGCGCGCACGAGTATTTGATGGGGTCCGGGGTTCGAAAGGCAATCGGACCACAACACTTCCTTAACGACCTCAGCGTATCCAAGATATTTAAGACTGCTGCAGCCCATGGAAAATGAAATGAGCATAACGCTTGACTTGGCCGCCGATATGGCGAATTCGGGAAAGGTGCTGGGCGCTCTGTCGCTGCTGTTGCGGACCTCGCATTCCAGACCGGAGGTGCACTACGTTACTGCCGATCTGTTGCTCGGCCGGCTTTCTGTCGAGGATTTTGAGAGCTGGGCACAGTTCCAGGGATTGTTGCTGAATCATTTCGATAAAGCGCTAGCCGACTCGCGTATTGATCCGGCCCGATTGCTGGATCACTGGGTCGCAAGTGTGCGTGAGAAGGGTCTGGGGGTCGCTCCCCCTTTCTTTCTCCTGCGTCTGCGAGAGGGGTTTAGCGCCAACATGGATTCCGCGCTGCGCTCCTTCGCCGGTGCAACGCTGATGCTTCTCGAATCCGGGGATCAGCCCCTGCCGTCGCCGTTGGAAAGCTTCAATCTCGCCATTCCCGACCTCATCTTGTTGATGAAGCGCTTCCAAGAAGCCAGGCGTCCGCATTCGGCACGCGAACTCGCTGAACTACGCCTTCGAATGGGCAATGGCGGTGGTATATGGGATTACTATTGGTACTCGCAAATTCTGGTCTCGCTCGGGCAGCGAGATGCGGCGTTTGACGCGCAATGCCAGTTTGTCAGGGTTGCCTTGCAGGCGAAGGAGATCAAGTCGGCGCGAAACGGCGTATCCAAAGCGATGGAGCTGATTCCCTTTTGTCGGCAAATGAAATTGCGGGTCGCGCAACTGCGAGAGTTGATTGCCGGCCACATTGCGTTCGACGAGGAGCTTCGTCGATTCGAGAAGTTGATCGAAGATATCACGATGTTTCGCACTCAGGCGCGCGCTAGCGATACGGTTTGCGTCGGCCGTCAGTTTTATCAGGCAATCGATTTGCAGGGGGTTGAAGGCGACTTGCAGCGCGAATTGCGTCTCAAGCCATCGCCTGCCGTCTACTATGAAATAGCGAAGATCGCTGCCCTGCGTGGTGATGCCGAATCAGCCCATGAGCATCTTCTGACTTCAGTCAGTCTGGACACGCAATTCTTTGATCGGGTGACGCTTCATGCGTAACTTGGCGCGCGGTATTCTGATGACCGGATTTTTCCGGACCGGTAGCACGTTTGTCTTCAGTGCCTTGCGTTCCGACAGCCGATTCTGTAGTTATTATGAGCCGTATCACCCGATGTTGGAGGGCTATCTAGCACAAGACCGCTTAGGCATGCCGGCAGCCGATGCAGCCTTTCTTGGGCATACTGTGGATGGTGACTATTTCGCAGAGTACAGGTGCCTTGATCAACGGCAGTTGCTGTCCTGCTTGAAAATCAATGATCGTCTGACCGATCATCCAGTTCTAGGCGAGGCAAGCAGGGGGCAAGACCTGAAGGGCTACATCGATTTTCTGATCGACGCAGCTATTGATGCCGGAAAAATACCATTTCTGCAGTGCAATCGTTGGAATTTTGTGCTGCCTTGGCTCAAGAACAGATACCCCGACTACGCGATTGTACTGATTACGCGTTCGTCGATTTCGGTGGCGCTGTCTCTCTATGGACTCGCACGGAAGGAAGGCAAGAAGCTCGACTTGTTGTCGCCGCACGCTGATTACTGGGGCGTTGCCGAAACCTCGGGAAACATAGCGTCGTACTATGGATTTGACGGAGACGACGTGGGGCAGCTCAATTATTTTCAGAAGGTCCACTTCATTATTCGTTTTGCCGAACATTACATGAGTCTGTATAGCGATTTCACGCTGAATTACGACAACTTTGGTTCGGAGGGTGGTGCTTTTTTCCATGCTCTTGGGGATCGCCTTGGAGTTGATTTGCAGCCATCCAGAGATTATTTGGCACGGTACTGGAGGCGGGAAAAGGATAAGGTCCGAATCGCCAATTCGGTCGCCAACTACCTCGAAAGGCCAGAGGCGATATTGCGTGCCTGGGGCGAGGAGCAGACCCGTGGCGTTTAAGTCCGGTGTGGCGGTGCCATCACTTGTGAGGATATGTCTTGTCGTCGCGATCTCGCTGTTGGGGGTGGCAGCGCATGCCCGTTGCGAGGTACCTTTGGCCGATCAGAATGCTGGTGACGATGCCTGCGCAATCGTGAAGTGGTTGTACCAGCTTCCTCTGGTACCGGGTAAAAATCATATTTTGTCCGGCCAATATGGCTGGGAAGACTCTCAAAAAATCCACGAAATCACAGGCAGGTGGCCGGCGCTATATGAAGACTATCTTTGGCAAAAGGGCCGTTCATCGTGGAACATCTGGCCCGACGCAGAGCAACACAGGAAAAACATGAAGGAGCACTGGGACGGTGGTGGCTTGGTGAGCCTCCATATGCCAATACCGAACCCCAAGAACAAGTCTCACCAACATGATCGAGACTTGACCGACGAAGAGTTCAGAGATATCGCGCTTGCGGGAACAGCGCTTAACCACAACTACTTGATGTGGCTGAGTATGTTGGCCAATCATTTGGCCTGGCTGCAAGACCATGGGGTAACGGTGTTGATTCGACCTCTGCACGAGATGAACCACGGCGGTTTCTGGTATGGAAGGCGCGATCCGGAAAGCTACCGTAAGCTCTTTCGCTTGACCGTAGATTACCTGACGATAACCAGCAAGCTACATAATCTGATTGTCGTTTATTCGCCAAATCGAGGTAAGCGTGTCAAGGATTACTACCCTGGAGACGATTATGTGGATGTAGTTGGAGTCGACACCTATCATGATCCGCCACTCCTGCTGGAAGACGAGTACAGCCAACTAAAAAGCTTTGGAAAGCCATTTGCACTGACCGAAGTCGGGTGGAGTGCCAATGAGACGATTGAGATGTTTACCCGAGATGGCAGCACGGACATTATTGGCGCAATTAAAAACGTCACACCTAGCGCGGTCTGGTGGTCCTCTTGGTCTCGCAACAATAGCCCGTCACGCCAGATCGGTAGTCGCAAACTTTACGATGACCCGGCTGTGATGACGCGCGACGAGGTCGATTGGCGAGGTAGAAAGCGCGTGCCGTCTGTCAATCAAGGTGGAAATAGCCAAATTACCAAATGACAATTGGAGTATTACTCAATGGCACTGCAAGTTGAAAGCGCTGACCCTCTGGTCAAGTGCTATGAGAAGCTATGTCAAATTCCGAATGAGGAATACGAGGCAATCCTTGAGCGGTTCTATACGGGAATACTATGCAAAGGCGATACGGCTGTGGATGTTGGTGCGCATGTTGGACGACATACTCTGCCCCTCGCGGCTTGCGTCGGCGATGGCGGAATGGTATTTGCGTTTGAACCGTTACCGCACCTCTACAACCGATTGATCGGTGTCGTATCGGCAACCGGCCGGTCAAACATCCGTTTATATGATTGTGCATTGTCTCGTGAAGTAGGGGAGGCGGAATTTATCCATGTGGAGGATGCACCAGGTCTTAGCGGCCTTATGCATCGCACTAGCCAAGATGGTCATGTCATAAAAACCATTAAGGTATCGCTGGACCTGCTCGATAATATAGTGACTACCAGGCATCCGGTACGCTTTATCAAGATTGATGCAGAGGGTGCGGATTTCTTTATCCTTCAAGGATCTAGAAAAATACTGGCCGAGGATCGTCCAGTTGTCGTTTTTGAGAGTGGAAAAATGAAGTCGCTCCCAGCCAAAAGCTATGGGTACTCTCAGGATGATTTCGTGAGGTTCTTTGAAGAGTATCGATATTCACTCTACGATATTGGCGGATTCAAGTTCGATTTCAAATATTGGGACAAGCCGACTTTAAATGATTTTGTTGCATTGCCCGTAGAGCGAGAGTCATATTTTCGAGAGATTTTGCTTGCATCGGTGCTTTGTCAGATTGTCGCTAAGAATTGATTTCAAGATTTTGGCTTTGAGTGAAATCAATCCCGTTTCGAGAGCGGCAAGAATAAACAGTGAACAACTTTGTACGTTTATCGCGACAACGATCTCCCAAAGAATTTCCATGTGATTCCGGCTTTTCAGCGGGGCGATTCTGAGGCCATACAGTCTGGAGCGGACCCATTAGTGATCTGGTGTAGCGGCAGGCCGATAAGTGAATTTCTACATGTGGACAACATGACGGCTGCCAGCGTGATTGTGATGAATCTCGATGAGGTGACATATCAGGCGAATACACTGCCGCTGGTGTCGCACATCAATGTAGGCTCTGGGCTGCATTGCACGATACGCGAGTTGGCTGAAACGATTGCCAAGGTAACGGGCTTCGCTGGCCGTTTGGCATTTGATGCGTCCACGTCGGATGATCCGCCGCGCAAGTCGATGGATGTGTCGCGCATTAAGGCGCTGGGTTGGCCGGAGGCGATTGGCCTTGAAGAAGGTCTGCGTGATGTCTATGCGTGCTCTGTGGTCAATCTGGATCGTTTAAGGCCATGAGCGTGGGCTCGGACATGCCTACGAAACGAGGCGGGGCAGGGAGGCCTCTTATCAATATCTGGCTTGATGACTCGGCGCTGGATACGGGCGCACAAGCAGCATGGCATGATTTTTTAAACTTCGCATGCGAATCGGTGGGCGGGGCGGCACGCATCGAGGCATTTTCAGGGATGCCGCCTGACTCGTCTTTACCCTTTGTTTATCTGTCCGATAGCGCCGCCTTGACGCGCAAGTTGCTGTTGTACGGAGTGCCGATCCACATCCAGCCGAAAACCGCGCCGGAGTATGTTGATGGCCATGTCTATTGGCAGTGGTTGGTACATCGGCGAGATGTGCTGGTTGCGGCGAATTTGAAACCGGTACAACGTGGCGTGACATTGATCAGTTCGATATATCGCGGTGATGTCTTTCTGGATGGTTTTTTAAGAAATTCAGCCAGATTGCAAGGCTATGCCGATTGCGAGCATTTGCTGGTCAGGGCGGCATCGCCCGGGAATGAACATGAAGGTCTGGTAAAACATGTTCGGGCGCATTCTGGTGCGGTTTATCTGAATCTGGCGCAAGACCCTGGACTGTATGAAGTATGGAATCTCGGTGTCCGTCTGGCGACGGGGCGCTACCTTTCGAACGCAAACATAGACGATCGCCGCGCCCCGGAGCATCTTGCTTTTTTGCGAGATGAATTGGCAAGCAAGACCCATGTTGATGTGGCTAGTGCCGCATTGCGCATTTCCACTGAAAAAAATCTCGACTGGGAATCTTCGGGTGATTGTCCGTTGCTCTTCGCGAGGGTCGCCGACAAGCTGTATACGGCAAGCGCGCTGTTCAAACATTCAGCCAGCGGGCTGTCGTCCCGCAATCTTCCACATTGCATGCCGCTTTGGCGACGCAGTTTGCATGCGCGTGTCGGGATGTTCAACGAGAAGCGCTATGGACCTTCCGCCGATTGGGCTTTTTGGCTGCAGGCGGGTCGGCATGGCGTGATGTTTTCGTACAGTCAACGGCCGTTGGGCCTGTATTTGCGTGACGAAGCGACTTATTGGCGTAGAGATCCAGCAAACAGGAAGTTTGATGCGTATATCGCAAAGTCTTTTGCCGATCTGGCTCAAGAAAACGCAGATCGGAAGGCCGGCAGTACACATCGACTTGCCCGTCCTGTGGCGCAGGTGGTTTCGAAAACAGTGATGATGCTGCGAGCCGGAGCATGTTACGAAGGTCTGGGCTGGCTGCTGAAAGTGGCTGCCAGTGACATGTACCGCCGCGAATCGACGCGCGAGTTGGTCGACAAGGTGGCTAGGCGGTTTTTGGGGTGTTCGGACTTTGCTGATGTGGCCATACGTTTCGTCCGACTTATGGACGCGGATGGTCCATTCGATTTGGCGTTGTTCAATGCCCTGGTGGATCTGGTGCATGGTTTCGATCCAATCCTGTTGGGAGAGGCGGCGCATGCCATCGAACGCACGCTCAAGTTTGTGTGCCACGATCTGCATGCCTGCACAGGCGATATTCGCGGCTTGCTGCTGCTGGCAATGCTGGCACGCAAAAGGGCTGATTGGACGGCGGAGCAGGTTCTGTTGCAGCGAATGCACGATTCCGATAAGTCGGCATTCTGGCTGCACTTTCAGTCGGTGTATCGTTTTGTCCGACCTTTGCCGGATGTGTGTGGTGCCGTGTCGACTATTGCGTCCTCGTTTGTTATCAACCAACCGGCAACGCGCTATCACCTTACCTATTTTCCTGATTACACCAAGAACACCTATCAGAGTTTGCTTTACTCGCCACTGCGCGCGATGGGGGCAACTTTGCGAGGAACATCGGACATCGCCGATTTTTTGACGATCGAGCCCATTCCTGAGCAAGCAAATATTCTGCACGTCCATTGGGTTAGCCCATTGTTCGGCCCCGACAAGCACAATGACCTATCCTCCCTACATGCCGAACGCGCGGCGGCATTCCTGGCCGGGTTGAAGCGACAAAAGGAGCGTGGATTTACGTTGTACTGGACGATACACAATCGGTTGAGTCACGAAACGATCGACCCGAAAGCGGAGGAGGCATTCCGTCAAGCCTTGTACCGTTTGGCGGATCGGGTATTTATCCATCATCCCCTTGCTGTGAGCTTGCTGGACTGGCTGCCCGATACGGGCAAGCTTTGTCTAAGCGAGCATGGCGATTTTGGAGTGGCCGCTGCCGATCGTATCTCTCGCACCGAGGCACGCCAGTCGATAGGCTGGAATGAATCGGATTTTGTCGTGATGCATGTAGGGCAGGTGCGCGACTACAAATCCTTGGCCGATTATCTGCCGGTGCTGTTCGATCAACTTCTCCAGACACCGGATATGAAGCTTGTGATCGCCGGGATCATTCAGTCGTCGGCCGCGCGGCGGTGGTTGAAGGAGCACCAGCATCCACGACTGCTGGCGCGCAATACATTCCTGACCGAATCGGAGTTGACCGCCTACATGCGAGCGGCGGATGTGGGGTTTCTGGCTTATGGCGCGACCTTGACTTCGGGCACACTGTTCCACTGGTTGACTTGCGGACGCGCGGTGCTGGCGCCTGCCAGCGGTACCATACCGGCATATCTGGTTGATGGCTGGAATGGGTTTTCCTATAGCGATAGTGAATCTCTGAAACGGGTGCTGACACTTTGCGCGCAACTGCCCAAAGCAGAAATGACGCGCCTTGAACACAATGCCCGGTCTACGGCAATGCAATTGAAATGGGGGATGGACGTTTGATCATTCTGATTGGGTACCCGATTCGTTCCTCTAGGTTCCGTCTCGCCAGCAAGTCAGGCCAGGGAGAGAACGGGGGCGTTGTCGCGCGCAGCGGGAGCGTCGATCAAGCGAATTTTGGCAAATACTGGCAATATCGAATGGAACCAAGCTTAGCAAGGCCTTTTTCCATTCTTCAAAAGTCCATCAACTTCTGTTGCATCGCTCGGGCTTAAACAAATTACAGGGGTAAGCGTGAACAAGTTTTCTGCTGAACATTGGGTACGACATCAATCATGAACAAACTACTTATCGTTGGACATCCATCATCGCGATACCAATTGGTTGAGCAACTGCTGAACGATTGCGGGATGAAGCCAGCGCTACCTTCGCGCCGCGAAGCGCTAGCCCCCACGGAGATCAGCGCGATTCTGCTCAAGGCGCATGGTGTTTCACCACTGACACAGGCTGTACTTGATGCCCCGATCCGGCAAATCGAACCCGGCCCGATCTGGCATGGGATGGCGCTCGATCTCATCCTTGGCAATCTTGAACAGGCGCTGTGGGGTTGGTCTGATTCACAGTCCATTTATCTGCTGGATTACTGGCGAGCACAGGACCCGACCATCACCTTTATTCTGGTCTATGACAATTTGTCCAATGTTCTTGTCCAGTCGGGAACGGATGGTAGTCCGACCCAGGATGAACTGGAGCAACGTGTTCGCAACTGGCGGATATACAACGAAGCACTGCTGCACTTTTACTTGCGCAACACTGAACGTGCGCTCTTGGTGCATGCGCAGCAGGTCGGGTTTTCGGTAAACATCTGTCTCCAGCAGGTCAGCGCTCGTATCAGCGCGCCACTGGAAGACCCCGCCAGATTATCCAAGGAAATGGTTAATTCGGACTCGCCCGAGTTGAATGAGGACCCACTGACGTCGGCAATGGATCTTGTTCACCAATCTGTGCCGCTTGCCGAAGGGGAGGCGCAATTGCTGGAGGTTTTATATCCGATCAAGGCATTCTTGGGCGATGTATTGACGCAGGATTTTCCCGAAGCAGTGGCGTTGTACGATGAGCTGCAAGCTGCGGCGAGTATTCCCCTGGCTGATGGGGCTCAAGGAGACCTGGCACGGCAAGCGTTGCACGCAATGAATTCGCTACAGGGAGAGCTGGATCGGCTGCTGCGAACAAGCCAGGATAGGCAGAACAAACTTGAGGCTCTTCTTGCTAGCCAGGAGCGGGCGATTGAGCAGTCAAATAAACTCGAACTACTTGAGCTACAGCAACAATCGTCTCAATATGGAACTGGTGGTAATGGCAACGGTTTGCTTGTCGAGCGTGATCAAAGTGAACTCGTCGCGGAGAATCAACGTTTGCTTGAGCAATTGCATCGCGCTCAGGAAGACATGGAGCGCTTCTATCTTGAAAATCAGTCACTCAAGGCTGCGGCGAAACCCCAAAAAGCCGTTTACTACGGTGCCGCCGAGCGGGTGAAGCGACAACTCAGTTATCGACTTGGCGCAACGATGATCGAAAAGTCTCGCAGTGTAGGCGGATGGGTGTCGATGCCGTGGGCGCTTGTTCGGGAAACCCGGCGTTTTCTGAATGACCGGGCCAAGCAATCGGCCGAGAAAATGCCACCTTTGTCTGCCTACGACGATGCTTACGAAGCCGAGCACGTGAAGAAGCACCTGTCTTACCGCTTGGGCGCCCTGTTGTTGACCAATGTCCGTAGTCCTGTCGGCTGGGTCAAACTGCCGTTTGTACTCAGGCATGAAATCAAGGTGTACAAAAAGGAAAAAGGAATTGTCTGGTAGTTGTGTTTGCAGCCAGCAAGTGTGGTGCAACAACAGACTAGACCTTTGAACCACGAGTAAGGACGATCAGGACAGGGTTTGTGCGGATTGCATGGTCGTCTGTTGCCCTGTAGGCGGTGCAATCCCTAGGCGAGGATACACTCGGCATGCTTGTTGACCGGCCATCCAATGGGTGGTTGATGAGCGAGCAGGATCGAAGTTTCGAAACTCGAATTGTGTTCTAAACAGCTTTCGATTGAATCAAATTGGTTAATGCACAAATAAGGGCTATTGGATGATCGAGACCAGACAAAGTGTGCCTACCCTGCAAAGTTGGTTGCAACACTTGTTGGCCTTAACGCCGCCAACCGGCGTGACTTATGTCGGAGCCGGTAACGGAAGCAATCCCTGGATCAAGCTGCTGCAAGATGCCAAGGCGCCGAATGTGACGCTGGTTGAAGGCGACGACATGCAATACCAGCAACTCCAACGAGGCCTAGTGGTACCTGAGAACTGGCGTCTCGTTCGGAATGTCGTCGCCGCCGAGTCAAGTCCGGTCGTGTTTTATCGTGCCAGCATTGGCGGCGAAAGCGGCTTGCTTGAGCCGGAAGGTCTCAGGCTGCTTTGGCCGAACATACAGACGCGCGACAAGCAAACACGTCATGCCGTCATCCTGTCCGAACTCCTGCAAGAGACGGCCGGGGGGGGCAACTGGTTGTTCGTTGATTGTCTGCCGGCGTTGCCACTGATCCAGGGTGCGGCAAGCCAATTGGACAATATCGAAGTTATCGTGGCGCGCATGCTTCTGGATGATTCGGGCATGCCAGCAAGCCTATCAGACCAGCGTCCGCTGCAAGACTGGCTCAATGAAAATGGCTTTCGTCTGCTTATCAAGCAGGAAGGCCATCATCCCGCACTGGGATATGGATTATTCGTCAGGGATCAGCAGAGCAGCGCAAACCACTTGCGCATACAGGTGTGCGAAGCAACAAAAAAGCAGCAAGAACTCGACCAGCAACTTTCTCAGGCACGATCCGATGCCGATAAGCAGAAGACCCCTGTGCTTCGGCAGCAAAACGAGCAACTCACTCAAAAGACAGCTATCAGCAACCAACTGAGCGTTATTTCCGCTATCGGAGAATCCAATACGCAACGTCTTGCAATCAAGCAACTTGAACTGAACCGCTTGCGAAAAAGCCTGAAAATAGCTCAAGAAAATGGCAGGCCCTCCGCAACTGAATTCAAGCTGTCGCACAAGATCACGATGGACTTGGGCGAAGCCTGGGCCGGCAATACGGTCAATACCGTTATCTTCAGACACCACGGTTTGCTCACTCAGGGCCTATTCCAATACACCGCCTTCTACGTCGACGACAAGACTCTGCGTTTCGTGCGCAGACGATTGTCCACCGATGAACTGGACATTTACGATCTACCGGGCAACTTCAACCTGCGTGATGCCCATAACAGCATCAGCCTCGGCATGGATCGAAAGGGAATACTGCACGTCAGCTACGATCATCATGCCAGCAAGTTGCGTTACCGTCGTTCGTTGGAGCCGCATAGCATTACAGGTTGGACCGACGATTTAACAATGACCGGTCAACATGAAGACAAGGTCACTTACCCAACTTTCATCCTGCCGCGCGAAGAGCATCCCCTTACTTTGCTCTACCGTGACGGGCGGGACAATAAAGGCAGTGCGCGGCTTAAAACCTACGACGAAGACACCCAAACATGGAAAGACCGCCCGGAGCCCATCCTCAGCGGTGCGGAACATAAACCTTGGACAAGCAACGCATACTGGAATCATCCAGCCATTGGCAACGATGGTTCCCTGCACCTCTCGTTCGTATGGCGTACAGGTATGATCGGCAATCAGCAGTTGGTCAACAACGTCAACATCGGCTATGCCTGGTCGCCGGACAACGGTTGGAATTGGTTCACCGCGCTTGGCCAAATCAACAAGTTGCCGATAACACAAGTCACGGCGGAAACGGTATGGCCTGTGCCGCCAGGCAGCAATCTTATCAATCAAACCAGCATGGCTCTGGATAGCTGCAACTTCCCGCACATCGTGTTTTACGCCAACGATGCGGATGGCATTCCGCAGTACCAGCACATTTGGTTCGATGGCAAGGAATGGCGGCACCAGTACCTATCAAATCGAACTCAAGCCTTCAATTTGCAAGGTGGGGGTACGCTGAGGATCCCGATCAGCCGACCAGAGATCGTACTGGACGATGCCGACAATGCATATGTCATCTATCGGGGTGATTTGAGCGGTAATCGCATGCAAGTTACATTCTTGCCAGCGCCGCGTTACACCTATCAGGCTCGCAACAATCAGGTTTTATCCGAGGAAGACCTGGCGCAAGCCGAGCCTGTAATTGACCGACAACGCTGGCAACATCACCGCCGTTTGGCATTGCTGCTGCAGTGCAACGAGCAACCCGACCATGATGTGGGGCATAAGGTTGTTACCAGCCCGGTGACATTGATCGAAGCAACAATTGAAATTGAGTAAAGAAATGCAGAAAAACGAAACAGGGTCGGTAGGCGCTTCCTCATTGGCGCAGGGAAATGCGGCGCTTCGCGACAACAACTATGAAATGGCGGCAAGCCACTATGCTCGAGCGCTCCTCAAGACACCGGATCTGGCGCAGCACATCCTGCCCAACCTCGAAATGGCCGCGGCAAAGTACCGCGTCGGCCGTGCGGGAGTACAAAAAGCACGCGTGGGCGTATGTGGCTGGGAGTTGTCCCACAACGCCGCTGGACGAGCCTACACCCTGGCCACTCTATACGAGCGATTTGCCGAGGTAGAGATGGTTGGCAGTATCTTCCCCAGATGGGGAAGGGATATATGGGAGCCAATACGCAAAACGCCTATTCCAAAACATGTTTTTGTCGTCGAGCAGGAGCATCGATTCCTGGAGCAAGCCTTGGAACTGGTGGCGCGGCACCCTTATGACATTGTTCATCTGTCCAAACCACGTGCACCTAATATCATTTTTGGGTTGCTGTACAAGTTGATCTGGAATGCCAAGGTGCTGATGGATATTGATGACGAAGAACTCGCATTTGTAAATGCGGATGCTTCGTTGACGCTGGATGACTACATTACGCGTGACGGACGAAACCCAGAATTGAAGGATTTGCCTGGCAAGGCGTGGACGCGACTGGCGGTTGGCCTGGCGACGTGTTTCGACGGGGTTACGGTATCCAATGCACATTTGCAGTCGCGTTACGGCGGTTCAATCATTCCTCATGCAAGAAATGAAAAAAGCCTAGTTCCATCACCGGCCTTTTCTCGGCAGTGCCGACAGAAATTCAATATCCCATTGAATAAACAAGTAGTGTTGTTTTTTGGCACGCCTCGCAATCATAAAGGTTTGCTGCATTTGGCAAGCGCACTGGCCAAGTTGCAGCGAGATGATTTGCTGCTTGTCATCGTTGGGGATTTTCAGGATCCGGAGCTTAAAAGATCGCTCCTGTCCATCCGAGGTATCAATTATCAATTTATCGGCAATCAGCCGTTTGATTCGATTCCTGAAGTTGCAGCCATCGGCGATTTCTGCGTGGTTGTTCAACACCCAGATTCTGCTGTGTCACAGTTTCAGATGCCCGCCAAGTTGACAGACGCTTTTGCCATGGGACTGGTGGTATTCGTCAATGATCTGCCGCCATTGGCGGACTGCATCAGCAATGGTGCATGCATCGTCGTCGACATTGACAATCTTCCATCTCGCTTGGCTCCTTTCCTCGATGACCCTGATCGCCGCCGCGTACAAAAGGAGGTGGCTCGGCAATTTTTCCTTAAAGAACTGTCGATTTCGGTTGTATCAACACAGTTGCAGCGATATATCGACAAAATAATGTCGACAAATAAACCCTTGAACCAGAACCTGGAAAATTTACTGCGTTCAGGGGTGATTCCAGGTTATTGGATGCCACAGGAGACAGTTAAAAATCCGTCCGCGCGTGCCGACATCGCCCAAACAGTGGATATCATTGTACCTGTATTCAATGCTCTTGATGATGCAAAGAAATGTTTAGACTCGCTTTTGTTATATAGGGATGGGATCGATGTCAGGGTAATTGTGGTTAACGATGGCTCCGATGAAACTACAACTAAATGGTTACGAGAATACTGCCTAACCAGCACAATTATTTTTCTTGTTGAACATGACCGCAATTATGGTTACACCACGGCCATAAATACTGGCTTGAAAGAATCGCGCGCGTCCTATGTAATCACTCAGAACAGCGACACCATAGTCACCAACGGGTGGCTAAAAGGTTTGATTCGTTGCATTAATTCAGCCCCTGACATTGGAATAGTTGGGCCATTATCCAATGCGGCAAGCTGGCAAAATGTCCCGGTGCTGTACAACTCCGACGGTACTTTTAAAATAAACAAGTTGCCAATAGGGGTGACCGAACATGACATGGCCAAAATCGTTGCAAAAACATCCCGGCACAGTTACCCAAGGTTGCCATTTGTGAATGGCTTTTGCTTCATGATTAAACGCTCTGTAATTGATGCCATCGGGTACATGGACGTAGAAAATTTTCCCGTTGGGTACGGAGAAGAAAATGACTACTGCATCCGTGCTGCAAATGCTGGATTTCAATTCGCCATTGCCGATGATGTTTATGTATTCCACGCAAAATCTAAAAGTTTTGGACATGACAAGCGGAAAGAGTTGTCGCGAAGGGGAACAGAAGCGCTCATACGGAAGCACACTGCATCAATATTTAACTCCCTTGTTGACAAAATAAAGGATACAGCACCTCTTGATTCCGTGCGTGAGGAAATCAAGAAGGAACTTGAAAGATCGGATGTTAATAGCAAAGCCATCGATATTAGGCAGATGCGAATTCTGTTTCTGCTACCCATAAAAGGATCCGGTGGGGGTGTGCATTCAGTTGTTCAAGAAGCAACAGAGATGAGGCGCTTGGGTCTGCAAGTAAATATTGCAGTTCTTTCTGAGCATAAAAATGAGTATCTGGATCAGTACAGCGATATCCATAATGCTGTTGATGTATTTAAAAGCTTTGATGCTGATAATATTCAGCAACTTGCAAAAGACTACGATATTGTCATCGCTACATATTTCCGGTCAATAGAATTGCTCAAGCGAATAGTCGATGCCTTACCCAACGTTCTGCCCGCCTACTATGTACAAGATTATGAGCCCCTGTTCTTCTCGCCTGATAAGTTAGATTGGAAGATTGCACGTGATTCGTACACCCTGATACCTGGGGCGCTGTTATTCAGCAAAACACACTGGATCGCCGAGAAAGTAAAGCAAGAACATGGCTTGACGGTAGTTAAAGTAGAGCCTAGCATCGATCATAATGTGTACATGCCGCAATGTAAATTTTCGAAGGATCGTATTCATATATCAGCCATGATACGGCCGAAAACTCCGCGTCGTGGAGCGGAACGTACCATGCGTGTACTGTCCGAGTTGGAAAAGGCAAACCCCGGTCGGCTTTCTTTCCATCTCTTTGGTTGCTCAGACAAGGATCCAAAATTCTTGCAACTACCCCGTGATTTCGAGTTCAAAAATTATGGGGAGTTGAAACGTCAAGAGGTGGCCAATCTACTTGGTCAATGTGACATATTTGTTGATCTTTCCGACTATCAAGCATTTGGCCGTACAGCCTTGGAAGCGATGGCTTGTGGTTGTACCTCAGTTGTTCCAAAAAATGGCGGTGCAGATGAATATGCCATAGATGGAGTAAATTCGATAATTGTCGACACCCTTGACGAGAGTGCTTCTGTTGAACGAATAAATGAACTTCTGGGTAATCCGCATTTGCTTCAAAAGATGCAATTAGAAGGGCTTTATACGGCATCGAAATACTCTCTCAATCGGGCCGCAGTATCAGAGATCAAAGCATTTAAAGAGTATGCAGATAAAAATAATATATCGCTTGATGAATCCAAAAATATATCGCCAAAAACAGTGGTCGAAGCTACTGCCAAGCTACCCCTCGCAATTCTGATTATCTCGTGGGATGTAGGTCATAACCCCCTTGGGCGAGCTTATATGCTTGCGGAGGTCGTTGACCGTATTGCACAGAACGTTATTCTTGCTGGATTTCAGTTTGAACGATATGGCAATGATCTTTGGGAGCCCATGCGAAATGGTAGGATCCCGGTTATTTCGCTACCTGGCAGCAATTTGCCTGAGTTTCATGAACACTTGAGAATCATTGCCCAGAGGGTTCGTCCTGATGTGGTGATTGCCTGCAAGCCTAGGTTACCTTCAGTTGAGTTGGGCCTAATGATTAAAGAATATTGTGGTTGCCCGTTAATTATTGATATAGATGATCACGAGCTATCTTTCTTTAAGAACGCAACTGAACTTAGTCTTTCCGACATTGCAAACATGCCAAAAGGATGTGCGTCTAAGGAAATAGAGCCTTATTCCGAGATATGGACCCGTCTTGCCGAAAGTCTTTGTAAAACAGCAGATCAGATTATTGTTTCAAATATTGCATTGCATCATAAATTTGGTGGAATCATTGTTCCTCATGTGCGAGATGAACAAAAATTTGATCCCACACTCTACAATTGTTCTAAAGTGCGGAGTCGCTATGGAATATCTGAGACAGTAAAGATTATATTGTTTTTTGGTACGGCGAGAGCCCACAAAGGTATTGCTACGCTAGCTCAAGTAGTTAACCGAATTTCTAATCCCAATTTTAAACTGTTGGTAGTTGGAACTCCGGTTGACCTTGGATTTACTGAGAAATTGGATGCCATGGCTCCGGGGCGGATTATCTATCTACCTAATCAACCAATTGACGCAATTCCTGAAATTCTTGCTATGGCTGATATAGTTTGCCTTCCTCAAGATGAGGATCACCCGATTTCTCAATATCAGTTACCAGCCAAGGCAATCGACGCAATCGCGATGGGTGTGCCATTACTCGTTAGCCGCACACTACCTATGTCACAGCTAGTCAATGATCAGGTTGCCGAGTTTGTCAATACTACGGATTTGCATCTTGCAATAGAACGCCTGTTATCCGAACCGAAACAATTGGCAAAAAATCGAAATGACGTCCGAAATCGATTTCTAATGAAATACAGTTATGCGTTCGCTGCTGATCAAATGCGCAATATACTTCAGACGTGTTTGGCGAGTAAGCGAACAATCGCTACTCAAGATTCTTCTCAACTCATTGCGGCAAGCAGACGATTGCTAGGCTTGACCCCTCGATTCGAACCTCCGGCACGTACACACGGAGTCGATATCGTACTATTCTGGAAGCAGAATGATACCGGCCTCTACGGTAGGCGTCACGATATGGTGATCAAATATTTATCTTCGCGCCCTGACGTTAGAAAAGTAATTGTCTTTGATCGCCCAATCCCTGAATCTAAGCTTCTTGAATATCGACATAACATTTCTTGCGTAAATCAAAACCGTCAGATATATGTAGGTGCTTACCAAAAATTCTTTGGTGCGCAAACTACGCAGCGAACATCGAATAATGTGCTTATATATCCGGATGCTCTATCATCTATTCAAAAGCGCGAAGCTTATGTTCAGTACATAAACCAGATTTTTAATCATGAAGATGTTGATCCTGCTCGATCTATATTCTGGTTTTACCCAAAAGACTTCTTTGCTTCCCAACTTATACGACACTTCAAGCCAAACAAAGTAGTTGTAGATGTTGTTGACGATCACCGAGCATGGCCAGGGCAATCTGAAAGTGAAAAGCAAAGTCTCACTAATAACTATCGCGAGATTCTGTCTCTTGCAGATATGGCTTTCGCTAATTGCGAACCTGTTCGGCAATCGATGCAGGAGTTCTTTCCCGCTATACGCATGGTGCCTAATGGCTGCGACAGCAACCCGCCCAATGAGGAGCCACATAACTCAGTAGAATTTAATGCATTTCGTTCATGGCCTGGCAGAACAATAGGCTACATTGGAAACCTGGAAAAGAAAATTGACATCGTTCTATTGAGCAAATTGGCCGAGCGATTCGCCACCTGTCAGATTGTACTTATTGGGTCCACCCACACGAATCCTGATATTCTGATGCTTAAACGTTATGCAAATGTCAGATTAATTGGCGTGGTGCCATATCAACAAGCCGGAGCTTGGGTCTCACGATTCGACGTTGGACTAGTTCCTCACATAAAGATGGAGCTAACGAAAAATATGAACCCCCTCAAGCAGTTTGTCTACTTGTCATACAATGTTCCAGTGGTTTCAACAGAAGTTTCCAATATCGAGAAGAATAGTGAACTTGTTCATATTGCGGCAAGTCACGATGACTTCATCATGGCGGTCGCGGCTACTCTGGAACGTGGACGCCCACCGCGTGATATTTCCGAACGTTACGTGGCCGCCAATAACTGGGAAATGCGCTTTTCCTCGCACGTAGATGAGCTTATTAATATTTTTCGAGAAATTAACCGTGACCGATCAATTTGATGCAGACGCGTATTACGATAACTGTTCGATTTGCGGAGCTTTTCAATTATTCGAAAGAACAAAAAAGGCAATTCGGGAAACATATAAATGCAAGAGTTGTGGAGCATTGCTTCGAGATCGAGAACAAGCGCGCGCAATTGTTCTTGAGTATGGTCATGGAAATTCAAAAACATTGGATGATCTTGTAAAGGATCCGGGTTTTACTGTCAACCGAATCTACGAGCCTGGTACATCAGGTCCGTTTCGCAACTATTTTAAGAATTTACCATTTTATTACCAGTCTGTTTTCTACGATCAGCCTGAAGATTTGATCAAACACACTCAACTCCCCCACCAGTCAATTGAATCGCTCACCTATAATGATTCCGTTTTCGATCTTGTGATAACATCCGATATATTTGAACACGTACGTCGACCTAGTGTTGCATTTGCTGAAATTGCACGTGTATTAAGGGTTGGTGGCTTTCATATTTTTACTGTGCCGCTCCAGGACCCATTGCTGCCAAAGTCAATTGCAAGAGTAAAAGTTGATGGCGATATCGATATTCATTTGCTTCCCGAGCGTTATCATGGAAATGGCAAGGGTGGACGCTCGCTTGTGTATACAGATTTTGGTCAGGATATTGCTGAGATGCTCACAGTCGCAGGTTTCAGTACCAAATTCCTGCGCCCCAAAACACAGAGTGCAATTGTTAATAGTGTGGTGACCTTGGTTACTAGACGGACTTGCTAAAAACCATATTGAAGTTCGTGCTCATTGCGCTACATATATTGATATGTATCAAGCGGAATGGTTATTAATAGTGTGGTCCGTAACTTTGGGTAAAATAGAATTTTCGCAATACCCTTAATTCTATTATTTATTATAAAGGTGTGGTATTTATGTCACCCGTAACTTTGCTTTTGGCATTCTGCTTATTTTCTCTTTCTGCTTGTTCCTCACCCAGAGTTTTAGTTGCGCAACCTTCAAGCACTGATATTCCATTTCAGGCTGTCGTTGATTGTCGGCCGATTTCTTCTGATACGTATGTTGACCAAACCTGGGGCGGAACACGCATTAAATTCAGTGCCATTGAATCTCCTTCCGCGATATACATCGGCTACTACGATGCCGAGCGCTGGCTCGCCGTGAGTGAGATTGATAAATGTACCGGCAAGGTGAACAAGGTAAGACTGCCTTCCAGGTTTGATGGATGGGATTCTCACAACTACATCACGCTTGCACTTGATGATCGGCATCGCTTGCATGTTGCGGGGAATATGCATGGTTCTCCTTTGACTTATGCGCGCATGGAAAGGTCGGGCGATCTTGGTTCGATGAAAACACTGCGTTCCATGAGCGGAGGTGATGAGCAACGCACGACCTACCCGAACTTTTTCCGGTTTGCCGATGGCGCCCTCGGGTTTTCCTATCGATCGGGGGGGAGCGGCGATGGCAAGGAGATCTTGAATCGTTTCGATGGCCATCAGTGGCGGCGTTGGTTGGATAGTCCACTGTTCGACTCATTGCCTGGCGCGCCTTCCATAAGCGCCTATTCAACCGGCTATATAAGTGGCCCGGACGGATATTTCCATATTGCATGGGTATGGCGTGACACCCCGGCGGTAGAAACGAATTTCCATGTTAATTACGCGCGCAGCAAGGATTTACGTCATTGGGAAGATAGCAATGGTAAAACTATTGCATTGCCGATCACGCTCGGCAATGCCGAAGTGGTCGATCCAGTTGGGCAGATGCGAGGGTTGTACAACAACATCAAATTGGGCTTCGACAGTGAACGTCGACCGGTGATTTCATACATCAAGTTCGATCAGCAAGGTCTGACCCCAATGCCGTTAAGTTAAGCCCGAGATATGTCATCGAATAGCCTTGTAAGCACGATATCGAATGGGTTTGACGGCTTGCCGATCACGTGGAAAGTGA
>JAGUXX010000281.1 GCA_020061585.1 Betaproteobacteria bacterium
CGAGGTCGCGTAGTGCGCGCCGCTGCGCGACAGTTGTTCCAGCATCACCAGCGCCAGCACGAAGAAAATCAGGATGGTGGCGAGCTGGCTGGCCGCCGGCAGCGAGAACATCGAGAACCAGGCTTTGTAGATCGCGGTGGTGAAGGTGTTGTAATTGAAGATCGAGACGGTGCCGAAGTCGGCCAGGGTTTCCATCAGCGCCAGCGACAGGCCGGCGATGATGGCCGGCCGAGCCATCGGCAGCGCGACCCGGAAAAACGCGCGACTGCGGCTGACGCCGAGCGACTGGGCGGCCTCCAGCAGGCGTCGGCCCTGACCCTGGAAGGCGGTGCGGGCGGTGAGATAGACATAGGGGTAGAGTGCCAGCGCCATGACCAGTATCACGCCGCCGCGTGAGCGGATCGGCGGCGTCCAGGTGATGTCCCAGGTGTCACGCAGCCAGGTTGCCAGGTCGCCAGTGAAATCCAGCAGGCCGATCCAGACGAAGGCGGTGACATAGGCTGGCAGGGCGAGCGGCAGCAGCAGCGCCCAGGAGAAGAATTTGCGGCCGGGAAATTCGCAGGCGGCGGTCAGCCAGGCCAGGCCGGTACCCAGCAGCGTCACGCCGATGCCGACCCCGAATGCCAGCCAGAAGGTGTTCAGCAGCAGCTCCGGCAGCACATGCCGCCAGAGGTGGTCCCAGATCGCCTGATCCGGGTCGAGCATCGCCGAAGCCACCACCGCGACCGGGATCAGCGTCAACAGGGCGAGGCCCAGCGCGACGCTCCAAGGTCCGAAGCGGGCGGCGGCTTTGGAAAAAAATGAAAAGGCGCCCGTTACGGGCGCCTCTGTGCTGGCGATCATGTCGCGATTTCGATCCGGGATAACAGTGTCCGTATTTTAGCGGGCTTGGCGTTCACGTGCTTATTTGTATCCCGCCCGGTCCATCAGCATGACCGCCTTGGTCTGCAAGGCGCCGGCTTGCGCGACGTTGATCAGATTGGGTTTGAATTCGCCCCAGGCGAGGACCGCCGGATCGGCCTTGATCCGGGGATTGGCCGGGTACTCCATATTCACGTCGGCGTACAGGTTCTGCGCGTTGCTGGAAGACAGCCATTCCAGCAATTTGATGGCGCCGGCCGTGTTCTTGGCATGCCGCGTCACCCCCGCGCCGGAGATGTTGACGTGCACCCCGGCGGCCTTGCTCTTCAGATTCTGGTTGGGCCAGAAGATGGCCAGCGGCAGGTCGGGCTTTTTGCTCATCAGCCGGCCATAGTAGTAGGTGTTGACGATGGTGGCATCGCACAGGCCGGCGGCGACGGCTTCCATCGCCTTGGTGTCATCCGGAAACGGTTGGGTGGCCTGGTTGGCGACCCAGCCACGCACGATCTGTTCGGTTTTGTCCTCGCCATGTTCGTAGATCATCATGCCGACCAACGATTGGTTGTAGACCTTTTTCGAGGTACGCAGGCAGAGCCGGTTTTTCCATTTCGGGCTGGCCAGATCTTCATACGTGCCGAGTTCCCCAGCCTTGACCTTGTTGGGGTTGTAAATGATCGTGCGGGCGCGTACCGACAGGCCGAACCATTCATTGTCCGGATCGCGCAGATGCTCGGGGATATTGGCGGCGAGCAGTTTCGAATCCACCGGCTTGAGCAGGTCTTCCCGCGCCGCTTGCCAGAGGTTGCCGGCATCGACAGTCATGAACACATCGGCGGGAGTGTTGCGGCCTTCCGCCTTGAGTCGGGCCATCAACGGGCCTTCCTTGTCGGTGATGAACTTGATTTTCACCCCGGTTTCCTTGGTGTAGGCGTCGAACAGGGGTTTGATCAGTTGCTCGTTGCGCGCCGAGTAGACCACGACTTCATTCGCTTGCGCGGCTTGGCCGGAAGCAATCAACGCGGCGCCAAGCAGCAGGGATTTCCAGGACTTCATCAGACATTCTCCAGACAGAGGGGATTAATCGAACTGCGGGAGATTGTTTCATGAATGAGAACGGTTATCAACCCATTTTGGGCGATCGGCTTACGTTGGCGATGGAGCTTGCTCAGCGTGGCACGATGGAAAACCGGATGCGGGTACGCAATTCGCCCTCGAACAGGGCTTCATAGGAAATTTCGTTGGCGGTTTCGGTGAACGACAAGCCGCTTCGTGGCGTCGGGCTGATGTCGACGAAGCGCAGCTCGGGCATGTCCCAGAGGACCCGCATGCTGACCCGCATCGGATAGTAGCCATCCAGAAAGCGCCGCATATAGGGTCCGTTGGACAACGTGAAGCCGTTGTCGCCCTCGGCGGTCAGCGCGCGGGTTTCGGCGCTGATGCAGATCAGCGCATTGCGCGCCACCTGATCGAGTTGCACGGTATTTTCATGCACCCAGGCCCGGCCGATGTTTTCGCTGCGCAGTATGGTGATGTCGCGGATGCGATCCCGGCTGTAGACGATCTGCATGTCGGGCACCGGGTCGAGGTGATGATGGCACTGTTCCAGTCTGGCCCAGCCGCCGGCCAGACTGTCGCGGGTCAGCGTGATCTGATTCTGGTGATGGTGGATCGGGTCGGCCGGCGCAGCGGACAAAAAGGTCAACTCGCCGTCATTGACCTCCGAGACGCCCTTGAAAAACATCTCCTCCTCGCTCATCGCCGCACCCGCCGAAGCCGGTGCCAGCAAGGCGAGGGCCAGCGCGCTAATCGAGCGGCAGAATGCGGCGCGCGCCATTGAAGCGTGACGACCAGTATTTTTCATTGATGCGGGACACCATGACTTTTTTGCTTTGGCTGCTGCTGGCATGAACGAAAGTGCCATCGCCGGCATAAATGCCGACATGGGAATTCGGCTGTTTGCGGGTATTGAAAAACACCAGATCGCCCGGTTTCAGATCGCTTTGCGCGACCGTCTCGCCTTGCCGGCTCATTTCGGCGGCGCTGCGCGGCAGGCTGATGTCGGCCGAGGTCTTGTAGACATGTTTGACGAATCCGCTGCAATCAAGGCCTTTTTCGGGATTGTTGCCGCCGAATTTGTAGGGCGTGCCGATCAGGCTCAGGGCTTTCAGCAGCGGCTGGGCTTGCGCTTTGATGCCATCGGCGAGCGATGCGTCGGCGTTTTCTTCCGCCGCGACCGGAGCGGCCATCATCAACGCGGCGAGTGCCGTGAAAACAAGGGTTGAGAATCGCATGAGTTAAATTTTGTCGAGAAATTTGACACCGGATTGCGGCGATTAAGCCAGCAACAGGCGATTTAGTCGATAGCTTTGACTACTATGGAAGCTGACCTTTTGATAACTGACATTAAGGAGACCGGCTATGTACTATGAATTCAATGAAAAACTCACTTCGGATGCGCGTGACGCCGCGTCCAGCGACGCAGGCTTGCGGGAAAGAATTCGGGGGTTGGTGATGCGCGCCCTGGTGGATCGGCAAGCGGATCCGCGGGCGATCAAAGCGGTCATGCGCTCGGCGCTCGCCGGAGTGGACGGGGGCCTGTCGCTGCGTGGGGAGCAGGCCGGGGAGGCGCTGCGTGAAGCGGTCAAGGGCGTGGATGAAGCGGTGGCGCGTTCGGTCTATGCGATGCGCCTGGCGCTGGATGAGGCGTGGGGCCAGGGGCGCGATTTCGCCGAGGGTGATGCGCGCGAAACCCTGTCCTCATTGCAGGACCTGGAAGACGATCTGCTGCTGACGCTGAAGCATGCGGCGGATGACACCAAGGGCTGGATGAAGGGCGAATTCACCGATCTGGCGGCGCACCTGAAGCGCACCGGCACTGACACCGGGGCGCAGGTTCGCGATGTCGTCGAGCGGCTGAATTCGCGTCTGGTTACGGCCGCCAAGGGCAGTGGCGCGGATGCGATGGTTGCCGCCCATGCCACGCGCGCGCGTTTGAGCGAGGTGGCTTCGGGTATCCTGCGCGGCCTTGCCGATGCGCTCGATGCGCGTTCGGCGCCGACCGACGCGGACCTGAAAAAGGACTGAGACCAGGCATGCTGCGCGAAACGCTGTCCATGGTGCGCGATCTGCCGCGCCTGCATGACATCACTGCGGTGATGATTCGTTACGGATGGGGCGATTTCGTTCGCCTGCTGGGCATTGCCAATCTGCTGGAACGCGCCGGACGGCTGTTGCATTGGAAGACCTCCAACGACATTACTCAGCTCGATCTGCCGGTGCGGATACGCCTGGCGCTGACCGAGCTCGGGCCGAGTTTCGTCAAGCTGGGCCAGATCCTGGCGACCCGCGTCGATGTCTTTCCGGCGGCCTGGATAGCCGAGTTCGAGAAGCTGCACAGTCAGGTGCCGCCAGTGCCGTTCGAATTGCTGCGCGCGGAACTGGAGCGGGTCCTCGGCGGACCGGTGGATGAGGTGTTTGCCAAGTTCGAGCGCGAGCCTTTCGCCGCCGCCTCCATCGCCCAGGTGCATCGCGCGCGTTTGCATGACGGCGTGTCGGTGGTGGTCAAGATCCGCCGGCCGGACATCATGACCAAGATCGAAGCCGATCTACGCATCCTGACCCATCTGGCGCGCCTGATGGAAATCGAAATGCCGGACATGAAACGCTATCGGGTGGTGCAGATCGTCAGCCAGTTGCAGCGTTCCCTGTTGCGCGAACTGGATCTGGCCAAGGAGGCGCGCAATCTGGAAGCTTTCGCCAAGAATTTCGAACACGATGACAGCGTGCATATCCCCAAGGTCTACTGGGCGTATTGCGGCGAGACGGTCAACGTTCAGGAGGAGCTGATCGGCATCCCCGGCACACAGGTCGCCCGCGCCGCGGCGGAAGGCTACGATCTGCGCCTGCTGGCCGCGCGCGGCGCCGACGCGGTGCTGAAAATGATTTTGCTGGATGGCTATTTCCATGCCGATCCGCATCCCGGCAACGTCATCTACATGGCCGGCAACCGCATCGGGCTGATCGATTTCGGCATGGTAGGGCGGGTAACCGACAGCCGGCGCGAGCAATTGATCGATTTCCTGCAAGCCCTGATTCAGAAGAACGAAACCGGCATGCTCAACGTGCTGACGGCCTGGGCCGGCGATGTCGAGATCGACGAGGAGCATCTCGCCTACGACATTTCCGAATTGATCTTCGGCTATGACAATCTGAGCCTGAAGGACATTCATCTGGGCTCGCTGTTGAACGAGGTCACCGCCTTGATGCGCGACAACCAACTGGCTTTGCCGCCCGACCTGACGCTGTTGTTCAAGGCTTTGATCACCCTGGAAGGACTGGGTCATCAGCTCGATCCGGAGTTTCATATGGTCGACCAGTTGACGCCTTTCGTCCGGCACGTCATGGAGGCTCGCTATTCACCGCAGGCGCTGGCGGCGCGCGCCAAACGCGGGGTCAGCGAAATGGCCGAGATATTCTTCGGCCTGCCGCGCGATGTGGCGCGGCTGTTCCGGCGCGCGCGCAGCGGCCGCTTGCGCATCGACCTGGATCTGAAACGCCTGGATCATTTCGGCCTGCAACTCAACAGCGCCGCCAATCGACTGACCATGGGCGTGCTGACCGCGTCGTTGGTGGTCGGTTCGAGCATCATCATGACCGTGGAGGGCGGGCCGGAGTTGTTCGGCTTGCCGCTGTTCGGTCTGCTGGGATTCATCGTGGCGTTTTTCAACAGTGTCTGGATCGTGCTGTCGATCTGGCGCTCGGGCAAGGTCTGAGGTCGGTGCCTGCCAGGCGGATTGCGCGGAATGTTTCCGGGTTAAAATTCGCCATCCTTGGGGGCAAGTCATGAAACGTTCTATCCGGTTGCTGTTGTTGGGCCTGTCACTTTGCGCCGCGCCGCATGCCGCCGAATTGCCGGCCATGAGCGATGCCGAGAAAGCGGCGATACGCGCCATCGTCCAGGAAACGCTGCGCGAATACGCGGCGGCGCTCAACGACAGGCAGGCGGCCAGCGCTGATGCCAAGAAGATTCTGGGCGAGATCGTGCGCGACAATCAGGCGTTCGTGCGCAAGCACAAGCCCGCCCACTTCGCGCATTTCGCCGATGCGCAACATCCGCGCGCGACGGTGGTGACCTGCGCGGATTCGCGGGTTCACACCCACGCGCTGGACGCCACGCCGGATGGCGACCTGTTCGTGGTGCGCAATATCGGCAATCAACTGGCTACCGCCGAGGGCTCGGTGGAATACGGCGTGCATCACTTGCACACGCCCTTGCTGCTGATCGTCGGCCATGTCGCCTGCGGCGCGATCAAGGCGGCGGCCGGTGACTACAGCCAGGAGTCGCCGGCCATACGCCGTGAACTGGACACCCTGCAGATCCCCAAAGGAGAAGCCGGGCTGGGCAGCGTCAAATTGAACGTCAACAATCAGGTGCGCCTGGCCATGTACAAGTTCGAGGAACAGGTGATCTCCGGTCGGCTGACGGTGGTCGGCGCGGTTTACGATTTCAACAACGAAATGCGCCAGGGTCTCGGCAAACTCAATATCATCAATGTCAACGGCGAGACGAATCCGGCGAGAATCGCCAATCTCGAAATGATGCGCGGTCTGGATACCCCAGCCAAGGGCGCCGCGCGTTCACATTGAAATCACGGGCGCCAGTCCGGATGCCACTTTAGCTTATTACCTGAAAGGATTCATTCCACCATGGAACGTCTTTACAACTTCAGCGCCGGCCCCGCCGTTTTGCCCAGAGAAGTGCTCGAACAAGCCCGGGATGAACTGGTCAATTGGCAAGGTTGCGGCATGTCGGTCATGGAAATGTCGCATCGCGGCAAGGAGTACATGGGCATCCAGGCGCAGGCCGAGGCCGATCTGCGCGAACTGATGGGCATTCCCGCCAATTACAAGGTACTGTTTGTGCAAGGTGGCGCTTCCAGCCAGTTCGCGATGGTGCCGATGAATCTGTATCGCGGCAAAACTTCAGCCGATTACCTGAACACCGGCGAGTGGTCGAAGAAGGCAATCAAGGAAGCGAAGAAATTCGGCGGCGTCAATGTCGTCGCCAGTTCCGAGGACAAGAACTTCAGCTACGCGCCGGCCCAGGCCGCCTGGAAGCTCGACCAGAATGCCGCCTATGTGCACTACACCCCGAACGAAACCATCGGCGGCGTGGAAATTTTCTGGACACCTGAAACGGGTGATATTCCGTTGGTCGCCGATATGTCATCGACCATCCTGTCGCGTCCGATCGACGTGTCGAAGTTCGGCCTGATCTATGCCGGCGCGCAGAAGAACATCGGCCCGGCCGGTCTGACCCTGGTCATCGTCCGCGATGATCTGATCGGCCAGGTCCTGCCGGGTACGCCGACCATGTTCGACTACAAGACGCACAGCGAAAACGACTCGATGTACAACACGCCGCCGACCTACGGCATCTATATCGCCGGCTTGGTGTTCAAGCTGCTCAAGGCCAAGGGCGGACTGGCGGCGATGGAACAGACCAATCGTCTGAAGGCGGGATTGTTGTACGACCATCTGGATGCCAGCGATTTCTACAACTCGCCGGTGGCGCGCGACAACCGCTCGTTGATGAATATTCCGTTCACCTTGAAGGATGCGGCGCTCGACGAGGATTTCCTCAAGGGCGCCAAGGCGCGAGGTCTGGTGCAATTGAAGGGGCATCGCTCGGTCGGCGGCATGCGCGCCTCGATCTACAACGCGATGCCGGTGGAAGGCGTGCAGGCGCTGGTCGAATACATGCGCGAATTCGAGCAGGCGCGCGGTTGATTCGGCGCGGTTGATTCGCGCGGTTGATTCATTTTCCCGGCGACCGGCGGGTAGCCATCCCGCCGGTCGGCCTTTCCACAGTTCGAGGCAGGCCATGGTCCAAACCCACAAGATCCTTACCCTGAACGCCATTTCCAAACGCGGCTTGGCGCGGTTGCCGCCGGCCTATTCGGTGGGCAACGATGTCGCCGATCCGGATGCGATACTGGTGCGTTCGCAGGATATGCACAGCTTGGTGATTGCCGACAGCGTGCGGGCGATCTGTCGCGCCGGCGCCGGTACCAACAATATCCCGGTCAAGGCGATGAGCGAGCGCGGCGTGGTGGTGTTCAATGCGCCGGGCGCCAATGCCAATGCGGTCAAGGAACTGGTCATCGCCGGCATGTTGCTGGGCGCGCGCAACCTGGCGCCGGCGATGCGCTTCGTCAGCGCGCTGGAGGGCGATGCCGAGGCCTTGCACAAACAGGTGGAAGCCGGCAAAAAGGCGTTCGTCGGCCACGAACTGCCGGGCCGCGCGCTGGGCGTCGTCGGTCTCGGCGCGATCGGCTCGATGGTCGCGGATGCGGCAATCCGTCTGGGCATGAATGTCATCGGCTACGATCCGGAAATCACCGTCGATGCCGCCTGGCGCCTGCCGTCGCAAGTCAGAAAGGCGACGTCGGTGGAAGACCTGGTCAAACACAGCGATTTCATCAGCCTGCATACGCCGCTGGTGCCGGCGACGCGCAATCTGATCAACGCCGAGCGGGTGAAATTGATGCGCAAGGGCTGCGTGCTGCTGAATTTCGCGCGGGACGGGATCGTCGACGAACAAGCCGTGCTGGACGGTCTCAACGACAACAAGTTGCATGCCTACATCTGCGATTTTCCGAGCAATCTGCTCAAGTCGCATGCACGCTTCGTCGCCTTGCCGCATCTGGGCGCGTCGACCGAGGAGGCGGAAGAGAACTGCGCCATGATGGTCGCCGATCAACTGGTCGATTATCTGGAGCACGGCAATATCCGCAATGCGGTGAACTTCCCCAATGTCGATCTGCTCCGCGAGTCGGCTTTCCGTCTGGCCATCGCCAATGCCAATGTGCCCAACATGCTCGGCCAGATTTCCACTTCACTGGCCGCCGCCGGTCTGAATATCCACAACATGGTGAACAAATCCCGGGGGGATATGGCCTTCACCCTGGTCGATGTCGACGCCGCCGTGACGGATTCCGTCATCGCCCAACTGGCTGCCATCGAAGGCGTGTTGCGGGTACGTTATATTCCATCGCTTGACTGATTGCCTGATAGCCATGAGCGAACAACTGATTTCATTGCGGACGCAAATCGACAGCATCGATGCTCAGATGCTGCACTTGCTCAACGAACGCGCGCGACTGGCGCAGTCCATCGGCCACCTGAAAAACGGCATCGTCTACAAGCCGGAGCGTGAAGCCCAGGTGGTCAGACGGATGCAGGCGGACAACCCTGGGCCACTGCCGGCGGAGTCGATTTCCGTGTTGTACAAGGAAATCATGTCGGCTTGCCGGGCGCTGGAACAACCGCTGAACATCGCCTACCTCGGGCCGCAAGGCACGTTTTCCGAAGCCGCCGCGATCAAGCATTTCGGCCACGCCACCCAGGGCCTGGCCTGCGCCAGCATTGACGAGGTGTTTCGCGCCGTCGAGCGCGGCGAGGCCGATTACGGCGTCGCGCCGGTGGAGAACTCGACCGAGGGCGCGGTCAATCGCACGCTGGATCTGCTACTCGACAGTTCGCTGAAGATCTGCGGCGAAGTGATGTTGCGCGTGCGTCAGCATCTGATGCGCAAAGGCGCGGGGCTGGACGGCATCGAAGTGGTCTATTCGCATGATCAATCGCTCGGACAATGCCATGAATGGTTGAACCGGAATCTGCGCGCCACACGCACCATCCGCGTCACCAGCAATGGCGAGGCGGCGCGCATGGCGGCGGAAAATCCGGATGCGGCGGCGATTGCCGGCGAACTCGCGGCGGAGCGCTACGGCCTGACCATCGTGGCTCGCGATGTCGAGGACGAAGCCAACAACACCACGCGTTTCCTGGTGCTCGGGCGCGAGGAAACCGCGCCTTCCGGGCGCGACAAGACCTCATTGGTGCTGTCGGTGCGCAATCGTCCCGGCGCGTTACTGGATCTGCTGCGACCGTTCGCCGAACATGGCGTCGGTTTGTCCAAGCTGGAGTCGCGCCCGGCGCGCGGCGGCGCCTGGGAATACGTGTTCTATGTCGACATCGAAGGCCATGTCGCCGCACCCGCCATTCAAGCCGCGCTGGCGGAAGCCGGCGAGCATTGTTCCTTCCTGAAAGTCATCGGCGCTTACCCGGTCGCCGTCTAGCGCCACCGGTTCGATTCCCATGCATCCCTGTGATTTTGCACCCGCTTATGTGCGCGCCATCGCGCCGTATCAGCCCGGCAAGCCGATCTCCGAACTGGCGCGCGAGATGGGCTTGCGGGAAGCCGATATCGTCAAGCTGGCCTCCAATGAAAATCCGCTCGGCGTCAGTCCTTTGGCGCGCGCGGCGATGGCCGCCGCGCTCGATCAACTGGCCTTGTATCCGGATGGCAATGGCTATGAACTGAAACGCGCAATCGCCGCCCGGCTCGGCATCGACACCGCCGGCATCGTGCTGGGCAACGGTTCCAACGATGTGCTGGAACTGGTCGCGCGGGCGTTTCTGGCGCCGGGTACGTCGGCCGTCTATTCGCGGCATGCCTTTGCCGTTTACCCCCTGGTTACCCAGGCCACCGGCGCGACCGGCATCGAAGCCGCGGCGCTGGACTTTGGTCACGATCTTGCGGCGATGCGCGCGGCAATTCGCGACGATACCCGGGTGGTGTTCATCGCCAATCCCAACAATCCCACCGGCACCTTGCTGACCGCCGAGTCCTTGTACGCCTTTCTGCTGACGGTTCCGCGACAGATCGTTGTGGTGCTCGACGAAGCCTACGGCGAATTTCTCGATCCGGACTTGCAAGCGCCCAGTGTCGCCTGGCTGGCGGAGTTTCCCAACCTGATCCTGACCCGTACCTTCTCCAAGGCCTACGGTCTGGCAGGGCTGCGCGTCGGGTATGCGCTGGCCGACGCGGCGGTCGCCGATTTGCTGAATCGCGTGCGCCAGCCGTTCAACGTCAATTCGCTGGCGTTGCTGGCGGCGACGGCGGCAATACAGGATCTGGAGTTCATCGCCGCCTCGAAACGCGTCAACGATGCCGGCATGGAGCAGATGCTGCGGGGTTTCCAGCATCTCGGGCTGGCGTTCATCCCGTCGTTCGGCAATTTCATCTGCGTCAAGGTCGGCACCGAGCAGCGTTCGGCCGGCGCGATATTTCAGGCATTGCTGCGGCGTGGCGTCATTGTCAGGCCGGTTGGCAACTATGGCATGCCGGACTATCTGCGGGTCAGCATCGGACTGGCGGACCACAACGCACGGTTTCTGTCGCTGCTGGGCGACATCCTGTCCGATAGCCCGGAACGCGCATGATCAGACATATGGTGCTGGTCGGCGTCGGCCTGATCGGCGGTTCTTTCGCGCTCGACCTGAAGCGACAAGGTCTGGTCGAACGCGTCACCGGAGTCGGCCGCACCCCGGAGAATCTGGCAACCGCCTTGCAGCTCGGGATCATTGACGCGACGGCGGATGATCTCGGCGCGGTCGCGGCCGATGCCGACCTGATCATGCTGGCGGCGCCGGTCGGCGCCATGCCGGGTTTGTTCGCGCGCCTGGCGACGGTGTTGCCGGATGATTGCCTGGTCACCGATGTCGGCAGCACCAAGCAGGACGTGATTGCCGCCGCCCGCGCGGCGCTGGGTGCGCGTATCGGCCGATTCGTGCCCGGCCATCCCATCGCCGGCGCCGAAACCAGTGGCGCGGCGGCGGCGCGTTCCGAACTGTTTGTCGACAAACCGTTGATCCTGACGCCCTTGGCCGAAAACCAGGCGGTCGATATCGAAACAATCGACCAGCTTTGGCAAGCCTGCGGCGCGCGGGTGACGCGCATGGACGCGGCGTTGCACGACAGCATCTTCGCGGCGGTCAGCCATCTGCCGCATCTGCTGGCCTTCGCGTTGATGGACGAACTGGCCGCGCGGCCGCTTTCCGAGCTGTATTTCCGCTACGCCGGCGCGGGTTTGCGCGATGCCACGCGGATCGCCGGCAGCCACCCGGAAATGTGGCGCGATATCACCCTGGCCAATCGCGATGCCTTGCTGGATGAGCTCGATGCGTTGGGCGAGAAACTGCGCGCGGTGCGCGGATTGATCGCGGATCGAGACGGTCGCGCGCTGGAACAGGTTTTTTCGCGCGCTCGGCAGGCGCGAACCGACTGGCTGCAAGGCAAATACAACAACGATTGAACGGACCCACACGGCCGTTCATCAATTCGACAGGATCATCAAATGCAATTTCTCGATCTCCCCGCGCTGTCCGGCGCCCGTGGCAAAGTCCGTTTGCCCGGTTCGAAAAGCATTTCCAACCGCATGCTGCTGCTCGCCGCGCTGGCCGAGGGCGCGACCCGGGTCAAGGGGCTGCTCGATTCGGATGACACGCGGGTGATGCTGGAATCGTTGACGCGGCTGGGCGTCAGTTGGCAACGCCAGGCGGACGGCGACGAGTACCTGGTGCAAGGCATAGGCGGCGCGTTTCCGGTCAAGCAGGCCGAACTGTTTCTCGGCAATGCCGGCACCGCGTTTCGATCCCTGACCGCAGCCACGGCGCTGGCTGGCGGCCATTACACGCTGCGCGGCGTCGCCCGCATGCACGAACGCCCGATCGGCGATCTGGTCGACGCCTTGCGCCAGTTGGGCGCCGACATCAGCTATCTGGGACAGGATGGTTTTCCGCCGCTGGCGATGGCGCCGGCGCGCAGCGAGACGGTCTCGTCGGCCAGCGTCAAAGGCAATGTTTCCAGCCAGTATCTCACTGGCCTGTTGCTCGCCGCGCCGTTGCTCGGACGGGAGGTCACGCTGCGTGTCGAAGGCGAACTGATCTCCAAGCCCTATGTCGAGATCACGCTGAATCTGATGCGCCGGTTCGGCGTCGAAGTCGTTCGCGACGGGTGGCAGCGCTTCAGCGTGCCCAAGGCGGTATACCGTAGCCCCGGCGAAATCGAGGTCGAGGGGGACGCCTCCTCGGCCTCCTATTTTCTCGCCGCCGGCGCGCTCGGACATGGTCCGGTCAGAGTTGAAGGGGTAGGGCGCAACAGCATCCAGGGTGATGTCCGCTTCGCCGAAGCGCTGGCAAGAATGGGCGCGGAAATCGGCTTCGGCCCCAACTGGATCGAGAGCCGGCTGGCCTGCGGCAGCAAATTGCAGGCCATCGACCTGGATTGCAACCATATTCCCGATGCCGCGATGACACTGGCGGTGCTGGCGCTGTTTGCCGAGGGCACGACCACGCTGCGCAATATCGCCTCCTGGCGGGTCAAGGAGACCGACCGCATCGCCGCGATGGCCGCCGAACTGCGCAAGGTCGGCGCGACGGTGGAGGAGGGCGCCGATTTCATCCGCGTCACCCCGCCGGCCAAGCTGATTTCGAACGCGGTGATCGATACCTATGATGACCACCGCATGGCGATGTGCTTCTCGCTGGTCAGCCTCGGCGGCGTGCCGATCCGCATCAACGATCCCGGCTGCGTCGCCAAGACTTTCCCCGGATACTTCGCCGAATTCAGCGCCATCGGGCAAGCGCCAACCCGCTTTGACTGAGGCCGGCGGAGCGGATGGAAAAGTCGGTTTCGAAGTCAGGCCAAGCCAAGTTAGAATGCCGGGCTTCGGAAGCGTGGCAGAGTGGTCGATTGCACCGGTCTTGAAAACCGGCAACGGGAAACCGTTCGTGAGTTCGAATCTCACCGCTTCCGCCAATTATTTCAGCTATCGAGCCCTGTTCGTCTGGTGAACCGATGACCGCGGTTCACGTTTTTGACCCCCGTTGAGTGATTGAAACACTATGTTAGAAGCCATTCGTGAACGTTCCCAAGGCTGGATAGCCAAGGTGATCCTGATTCTGTTGATCATCCCGTTCGCCTTGTGGGGGGTCGATTCCTATGTTTCAGGCGGCGGCCAGGAGCCCGCGGCGGCAACCATAGATGATGAGGAAATCAGCCAACGCGAGTTCGTCAAGGCGCTGCAAGAACAACAGGAACAGTTGGGCGGGCAGGTTGAAGAGAAAGCCTTGCGGCAACTGGTCATCGACCAGTTGGTCAATACCCGTGTTCTGTCGCAAGCCGCGACTCAGGCGGGGTTCTCGATACTTGAGCCACAAGTGCAGGCGGTCCTCGGCGGAATCGAAATTTTTCAGGATAACGGCGTTTTTTCCGAGCCAAAACTGGACAACTGGCTGCGCGGGCGCGGCATGTCGCGTGGCGAATTGCTGTCCATGATCAGCCAGGATCTGCTGCTCAAGCAGGTGCAGATCGGTTATGGCGAAGGCGCGGTTTTCGCGTTGCCGAGCGCCACTCAGTTGGGCAAGCTGCTGGCGCAACAGCGTGAGGTCAATGAAGTCGTGTTCGATTTTCAGTCCTATCTCGCGTCGATTCAGATCGACGAGCCAGCCATCGCGGCGGAATACAACGCCCGCCAAGCTGATTTCTCCACGCCGGTAATGTTGCGGGTGGCGTATTTGACCTTGTCGCAAGCCGCGCTGGAGTCGCAGGTGGCGGTCAGCGAAGCGCAGGCGCGCAAGTATTTCGAGGACAACCCGGGGCAATTCCAGGAGCCTGAGCAGCGCCGCGCCAGCCATATCCTGATAAAGGTTGAAGCCGATGCCGACCCGGCCGCCAAACAGGCGGCCAAAATCCGCGCGGAACAATTGCTGGAGGAGGTTCGCAAGACGCCTGGCAAGTTTGCCGATCTGGCGCGTGAGCATTCTCAGGATCCGGGTTCCGGAGCCAATGGCGGGGACCTTGGAACCTTCTCGCGCGACATGATGGTCAAGCCATTCGCCGATGCGGTCTGGGCGATGCAGACCGGCGAGATCCAAGGCTTGGTCGAAAGCCAGTTCGGTTTTCACATCATTCGTCTGGATGGCATCGTCGGCGGCGCCAAGTTGGGTTTCGCGCTGGTCAAGGACGACATCATCGCCTCGCTGCGTCAGCAGGAAGCGCAACAACGTTTCATTGAAGCCGCCGAGCGTTTCAGCAATACCGTTTACGAACAACCGGAAAGTCTGGAACCGGCGGCGAAGGAGTTCGGCCTGAAAATCGAGCAAAGCGATTGGATCAGCGAGGGCAATGCGCAGCCCGCCATGCTGGGTGACGCACGCTTGATCAAAGCCTTGCTCAGCGATGATGCGCTGAACAAGAAGCACAACATCGAGGCCATCGAAGTCGCGCCGAATACCTTGGTATCGGCGCGCGTCATCGAGCATCGTCCCGCCGGCGTTCGACCGCTGGCCGAAGTGGCTGCCGATATACGTTCGGCTCTGGCCATTGCCAAAGCCCGCAGCCTGGCGGTAGATGCGGGTCTGAAGGCACTGGAAGCGGCGCGCGCCGGCAATCAGACCGGCTTGACGCTGTCCACCCCGATGAGCGTTTCCCGCATGCAGCCGTTGAACGTACCCGCCGCTTCGCTGCGCGCCATTTTCAGCGCCGATGCCGCCAAATTGCCGGGTTGGGCTGGGGTGCCCTCCGCGGAAGGCTATCGGCTGTATCGCATCAATCGTGTCGCCGAAGGCGAAATGCCGGCCGAACAGATCAAGGCGATGCGCAACGACATGCGGCGTATGCTGGCTCAGGAAGAGATGCGCGCCTATCTTGAAAGCGCCAAGGCTCGCGCGAAGATCAAGATTTCCCCCAGCGCGCTGGAACCCAAGGCGGATTGATTCGTTCGGGTGCCACCGCGGGTTTTTGCTCTGTGTGGCGCATGTCGGTGGACTGCTGATCGTGAGATTGCGATCTCGCTAAAGGTGTTAACTAACTCACATCTCGGCGTTTTGGCCTGACCTATACTAGTGCGGTGTTGCACGCTTGCCGGCCCATAAATCGCTGGCTTTTCCCCCATGCGTTGTTGCGAGCCCTTGTCGTATAACCCATACGGCCGCGGTCTCGCGCCTTGCCTGACGGAATATTTCATCCGTTTTATTGCGCCGGCAAGCGTGCAACAGCACTAGTGAAATATTCATCAATTCGGTCGATGAATATGGAACAGATTTCCCCTCTCACTGTTATTGCCTTTTCGGTATGTTGGTCATTCCCAGCCTTGGCCTGCATATGTTTATTGAATCCAGGAGACAGCAATGCATAAAACTTCGCGTACGAAACTGTTGGTGGCGGCCATGGCCATGTCATGGCTTGGTACAAGTCCTGTCCAGGCGGCGGATGCCTCGCAGCACGTCCCGGGCCGTATTCTCGTCAAATTCAAATCCGAGCAGGATGCGAATGCCGCTCATGCTGCCGCGCGTGATGTCGGCGTCAATCAGGTGCGCAAGCTGCGCGCCGGCGCCGAGGCTCGCACCGCCATTGCCAAACGTTGGCGGGTGATGGATTTCGCCGGCGAGGAGAACCTGTCCAGGATGATGGATCGGATTGCCAGATTGCCGGGGGTTGAATGGGTCGAGCCTGACTATATCGTGCGGCTTAGTGCTGTCCCGAATGACACCTATTTCAATGAACTTTGGGGTATGCACAATACCGGCCAGAGCGGCGGCACGGTCGATGCCGACATCGATGCTCCGGAAGCCTGGGATACTTTGACCGGCGGTCTGGTGCTGGTGGCGGTGGTGGATACCGGGGTGGATCATAACCATCCGGATTTGGCCGCGAACATCTGGAGCAACTCGGGCGAAATTGCCGGCAACGGCATCGATGATGACGGCAACGGCTATGTCGATGATACGCGTGGCTGGGATTTTGTCAGCGATGACAACGATCCGTTTGACGACAACGACCACGGCACCCATGTCTCGGGCACCATTGCCGCAGCTGGCGACAATGGCCTGGGCGTGGTGGGCGTGAATCGGCATGCGGTCATCATGCCGCTCAAGTTTCTCAGCGCCGCCGGATCGGGGTCCACTTCCGACGCTGTCGAGGCGATCTACTATGCCATCGAAAAAGGCGCCCGAGTCATGAACCACAGCTGGGGCGGAGGCGGATTTTCACAGTCCCTTTCCGATGCCTTCACCGCTTCCCAGAATGCCGGCGTTGTCATGGTCGTCGCCGCCGGAAACGAGAACCGCAACAACGATAGCTTGCCCAGCTACCCTTCATCTTTGACCCATTCCAACATCATCTCGGTTGCCGCCACTACCCGCACCGACGCGCGCGCGTCATTTTCCAACTATGGCCTGACCAGTGTTGATCTGGGCGCGCCTGGGGATGCCATTCTGAGTACTGTGCCGGGCAGCGGTTATGCTTCCTTCTCCGGCACCTCCATGGCCGCGCCTCATGTTGCCGGTGCGGCATCCTTGCTCATAGCTGCAGATCCTTCACTGAATCAGGCGCAAATCAAGGACGCCATACTCGATAGCGTCGATGCCAATGCTGCGCTGGCCGGAAAAACCGTCACCGGAGGTCGGCTGAATCTGAATGCCGCGCTTGCGGCCATTCAAGCGCCGCCGCCGAACAATCTGCCTCCCACGGCCAACGCGGGTGCTGATATCAGCCTTGCCAAAGGCGCTACCGCGGTGTTGAACGGGTCATCATCCACCGATTCGGATGGGGTCATCGTCAGTTACTCTTGGGTGAGCGGCCGCAACAATGTCGTGCGCGTCATGTCCGGAGCGACTACCGCTATGCCAACCATCAAAGTCAGCCCCAGGGCGAGATCCGGCACCATCGTCACGGTTACTCTGACCGTGACTGACGATGATGGCGCCACTGCCAGCGATGAGCTGAAGGTCACCGTCCAATAAGCTTTTTTGCTGATTGACCGCCCGAATCTTTCGGGCGGTCAGAAAATCAGCGTTATGTTGATTCGCCGTTTGTGGCTGCGGCTATTGCGGTTATGACGACAGCGCCGACTTGGTCAGCGGCAAAACGATCAACTGGCAATCGGAATGGTGAGTTTGCTGCCCGGCAGCAACGGTTCGGCGTTTTCGTTCCACTGCCGAATAACGGCAATCTTGACGTTGTACATTTTCGCCACAGCCGCCAGCGTGTCGCCCTTGCGGACCGTGTGGGTCCGAACTGTCGGGCGCTGCTTGGCTTTGGTTTCACCAGCGATGCGTATATCCAGCGCGGTGGATGTCAGCGGCACAACCAGGGTTTGCGCCTGCGCCAGTTTGCCATTGGTCAGCTTGAGCGGGTTTTTCTCGCTCAACCAAGCCAGGCTGACGCCGAATTTGCTGGCTATCGCCTTGGCGCTTTCGCCGCGTTGCGCGGCATAGTGTTGCAGGCGATGTCGGCCATCCTGTTGCAGCAAGTTGAATTGAAAGGTGTCGAGCTTGTCGGCTGGCAACAGCAGCACATTTTGGGTTTCGGTATGAATCACGCGGCGTTTGAACGCCGGGTTGAGCAGCAGAAACTCGTCCAGCTTCATTTCCGCCAGCTTCGCCGCCTGGCGCGCTTCAATCGGGTGCTGGAGCTTGACTTGCAGGAAATAGGGTTCGTTGGCCAGCGGCTCAAGATTGACGCCGAAACGTTCCGGTTGTTGCACGATGTTGCGCACGGCAATCAGCTTCGGCACGTAGTTGCGTGTTTCGTTGGGCAGTCTGATCGCGTTATAGCTGTTGCCGGCAACGCGTGACTGGGCTCTGGCGACACAACCTTCGCCGCAGTTGTAGGCGGCGAGCGCCAATTCCCAATCGCCGAACATGCCGTACAGTTTCTGCAGATAGTCCAGCGCCGCATTGGTGGCTTGCAGAATGTCGCGCCGTCCGTCATACCAGGCATTCTGCTGCAGGCCATAAACCTTGCCGGTGGAGGGCATGAATTGCCAGATCCCGGAGGCTTGCATCGGCGACAGCGCTTGCGGATTGAATGCCGATTCGATCATCGGCAGCAGCGCGATCTCCATCGGCATGCCGCGCCGTTCGACTTCCTCGACGATATGGAACAGGTAGGGTTTGCTGCGTTCGGCGATGCGTTCGATATAAGCCGGGTTTCTCGAATAGCTTTGCTCATGCACCCGGGTCAGGCGTGGATCGGATTCCGGTAACTTGAAGCCGCTGCGGATGCGGTTCCACAAATCAATGTCCGCTTCGTTGTCGAGGACAGGCAGCGCCGCGATGGAATAACTGATCTTCAGGTCACTGAATGGGTAATCGGTTTTCAGGCTGATTGGCGTATCGCCAGCGCTTGCTCCGATGCTCGTGGTGGCCGTCAGGACAAGGCTTAACAGGGTGTTGATGAAACGAAATTTGAAAGTCATCCGGCTCGCTTGGATCTCAAGAAAAGACCGCAACATATTGATGTGATTGGGGATTCTAGCCCAATGCGGAAGATCGGCTCAAGCCGCGGGCGACGATGCCGATAAAACAAGGTTGCATCAGACCTCGTCGCGCCAGGTTCGAACCGCCGCAAACGTGTCCACGCCTGGGTTGAGCGGCTTTTTATAGTGTTGTGATGCCGCAACAACCAGGGCAGGCAAGTCGCAGCGCAGGAAGGGATTGCACTTGATTTCGCTGCTCAGCGGGATGGGTAAAGTAGCTTTTCCTTGCTTGCGTAGCTGTAGTGCCGCCGCGTGTCGCGCCAACAGATCGGGATTGTCGGGATCGGCTTCGAGCGCGAAGGCGATGTTTTCCAGGGTGTACTCATGGGCGCAATAGACCAGGGTGGAACCAGGCAGCTCCGCCAGCCGCGACAGCGATGCGTACATCTGGGCCGGCGTGCCCTCGAACAGCCGGCCGCAACCACAAGAAAACAGCGTGTCCCCGCAGAACAGGCGCGAAACGTCGTCGCGTTCATTGCCGGCCAGATAACAGACGTGATCCAACGTATGACCTGGCGTTTCGATGACCTTGAAATTCATTGGAATTGCTTCGAAATGCAATACTTGGCCTTCTCTGACGGCTGTGCTCATCACCGCTCCACGCGCCGGTCCGTAGACCGGAGCCGGCGCATGTTCAAGCAATTCCGCTATGCCGCCGACATGGTCATGATGATGATGTGTGACCAGGATTGCCTGCGCGGTCATGCCGGTAGCGTTCAGCCAAGCTAGAATTGGTGCCGCTTGACCGGGATCGACCAGAATGGCTGAACGGCCGTTGTGGATGGCCCAGACGTAGTTGTCCTGGAAAGTTGGAATGGCTTCAATTTTTATCATGTCGAGTATTTATTCGAGGAAGCCCCTGGGCGTCAACCATGCAGCACTGGTACGAGAGTGATCTTGGGCAATATGTGTTGGCCCGCGAACTGGATTGGTTCGACGCCGTCAGCAGTGATTTGTTCGGATTCCATGCCTTGCAGATGGGCGAGTGCGACAGCGATTTTCTGCGCGCCAATCGCATGCCGCACCGCTTCTGCGCGGGGATAGACGCCGGGCAGCTGCGTGCCGTGCCGGAATGGCTGCCGATAGCCGGCCAAAGCCTGGATTTGCTGGCTTTGCCGCATGTCCTGGAGTTTTCCCCGCACCCGCACCAGGTGTTACGTGAGGCGGAGCGGGTGTTGCGACCGGAAGGGCGGCTGTTGATCAGCGGTTTCAATCCCATGAGTTTGTGGGGCGCAAGGCGCATCATGAGCGGGCGTTTTTCCAGCAAGCCGGCGATGCATCCCTGGCATGGGCGATTCATTCATCTGACCCGAATCAAGGATTGGCTGGCCTTGATGGGCTTCGAATGGGTCGGCGGACGCATGGCGTGTTATGCGCCGCCGGTCGAGCGCGCCGCCTGGCTGAAACGCTTCGGATTTCTTGAAGCGGCGGGGGATCGCTGGTGGGCGTTGGGTGGCGGGGTGTATCTGATCCATGCGGTCAAGCGTGTGCATGGCATGCGCATCATCGCGCCGAAGCGGGAAAGCGCCTGGCGCGCGCGACCGGCTTGGGCGCAACCGACAAGAACTTCTTCACAGAAATTAGGGCATGAACGCAAAGATTGACGAGAATTTGCCATCCGCGGCAGTGGTTGACCTATACAGCGACGGGGCCTGCAAGGGCAATCCCGGTCTGGGTGGTTGGGGCGTGCTGCTGCGCTATGGCGACAACGAGAAGCGGCTGTGCGGTGGCGCGCGCGACACCACCAACAACCGGATGGAGTTGATGGCGGTCATCGAAGGCCTGAAATCGCTCAACCGGGCCTGCCGTGTGCGGGTGCATACCGACTCGCAATATGTGCAGAAGGGCATTTCCGAATGGTTGCCGAACTGGGTGCGACGCGGTTGGAAAACCGCTTCCGGCGGCGCGGTGAAGAATCAGGATTTGTGGCGGTCGCTCGCCGAGCAGGCGGCTCGGCATCAGGTCGAGTGGTTCTGGGTGAAAGGCCATGCCGGCCATCCCGGCAATGAAATTGCCGATGCATTGGCGAATGAAGGGGTTCGGAAGGCATGAGTCGACAGATTGTTCTCGATACCGAAACCACCGGCCTCGATCCGGCGCAAGGCCACCGGGTCATCGAGATCGGCGCGCTGGAAATTCTCAATCGCCGCATCACCGGCGCGACCTATCACGTTTATCTCAATCCGGAACGCGACATCGATGCCGGCGCGTTGTCGGTGCACGGATTGAGTCGTGAGTTTTTGTCGGACAAACCGCGCTTCGCTGATATTTCAGCCGAGTTTCTGGATTTTGTGCGTGACGCGGAATTGGTGATTCATAACGCGCCGTTCGATATCGGCTTTCTGAACGCCGAGCTGGCGCGCCGGGATGAGGGGCCGATGAAGCGTTATTGCACGGTGCTGGATACGCTCAAATTGGCCAAACAATTGCATCCTGGGCAGAAGAACAACCTCGATGCCTTGTGCCGGCGTTACTTCGTCGATAATGCCGGGCGGTCTTTCCACGGCGCGCTGCTGGATGCGCAGTTGCTGGCCGAAGTCTATCTGGCGATGACCCGCGGCCAGGAAACGCTGGGCATCGAGATCAGCCAGCCGGTCCGTCAAGCGGGCGGCTTGGCGCGGCGCGGCGGATCGCTCAAGGTATTGCGCGCCAGCGAAGCGGAACAGGAATTGCATCAGCGATATCTGGCGTCGATGACGAAAGATTGCGGAGATACGCCAGCATGGTGATGCATCGCTGGTTCTTGTGTATTGGCCTTGTTCTTGCGTTCCCGGCGCAAGCTCAGCCCGAGTTGTCGGAGGCTGACTTTCTCGCCGAAATGCCGACCGTTCTGACCGCCAGCCGTCTGTCGCAGCCGTTGATGGATGCGCCGAATTCGATCACCGTGATCGACCGCAAGCAGATTGAAGCGTCGGGTTACCACAATCTTGCGGATCTGTTCCGTCTGGCGCCCGGCATGTATGTCGGCTTCAAAAAGGGCTGGTTTCACAATGTGACGCATACCTTCGCGGCCGAGTATGCACGCCGTATGCAGGTCATGGTGGACGGTCGATCGGTGTATCTGCCCAGCATCGGCGGTGTGCGCTGGGATACCTTGCCGCTGGCGATACAGGACATCGAGCGGATCGAAGTCGTGCGCGGCCCCAATGCCGCCAGTTTCGGCGCCAATGCGTTTACCGGCATCATCAATATCATCACCCGCCATCCGGATGACGTGGCCGGACGCATGTTGCAGCTAGCCGCCGGCAATCATGATCGCCGCGAAGCCTTGTTTCGCTGGGCCGGCCGCTCGGCGAGCGGCAGTCACCGCGTTACGCTCGGTGAGCGCCAGGATAACGGCTTCGATGATCATCATGATGACGAGAACAGCCGGATGCTGAATTATCGCGGCGAGTTCGAGCTGGGCAATCAGGAAAATCTCGGACTGCAATTCGGTGCGCTCTGGGGCGATCGTGGCGAGGGCAGAAGTACGGATGTCTCCTTTCAGCCACATGATCAAGAGGTCGTGAGCGGTTATTTTCAGGCGGACTACCAACAGCAACTGCCTTCCGGCAACAAGCTGCAAGCCAAGCTGTTTTTCAATACGCTGGACACGACCGAGGATGTGCCGGTCAGCCTGATTCCGGGGGCATATTACGAAGCCGATCTTCTGGCGCAACGCTGGCATGCCGAATTCGAACTGGATAGTTCACATGGCGACAATCTGCGCTCGGCGGTCGGTGCTTATGTCAGACGAGATTCGGTGCGCTCATTGCTGTATTTCAATGACACGGACAAGCTGCATGTCGATTCGCACGGTCTTTTCGGTCATCTGGAATGGCGGATGGCAAATGCCTGGCTGCTCAATACAGGTGCTTTCTGGGAAGACTACGAAATGGTTGGCGGGCGGTTTTCGCCGCGCGCGACCGTGCATTGGCAACCGTCCACGCGGCATTCATTCCGCTTCGGCGTGTCCAAGGCGTATCGTAATCCGGTGCTGTTCGAAACCAGCGCGGATTATCGTGTCAGGCTGCTGACCGCTGACGGCTTGCCGATTTCGACGCAGGTGCCTGGATTTCCTGACGTACTGTTCCCGGACATCCTCGCCAGTGGCAATGTGGCGCCCGAGTCCATCGTCAGCCGCGAAATCGGTTATATCGGACTATGGCCGGAACAGGACATTACGCTTGATGTGCGCTTGTTTCGTGAACGGATTGCGAATTTTATCGATGTCCAGTGTTCCACCGGCAAAAAGGGCTGCAAAACTGGCGAGCCACCGTATCGGGACTGGTACAACCTGGAAGATGTCATGCAGCAGGGCTATGAAATCCAGGCCAAATGGAATCCCGCGCCGAACAACATGGTGATGCTCAACCATGCCTATCTTGAAATTGATACCGACATCGAATATCAGGAATATTCACCGCCGAAGATGACCGGCCTGCATTGGTTGCATCGCTTCGGCCGAGATATCGATATGACCTTGTCGCATTATTGGGTATCCAGTTTCACGGCCATCGATCAGGATCGTATTCCGCGTTACCAGCGACTGGATGCGCGTCTGGCAAAATCCTTCCGAATAAAAGATATGCGCGGGCAGATCGCACTGACCTGGCAAAACCTTACAGGGACCTATATGGAGTTTCACGACAGCCCGCGAAACGCTTTCGATCGCCGAGCCAATATTTCATTTCAACTGGATTTTTGATTCCGCTGCACGGCCTGATTCATGTTTCGCCGGTTAGCTTGCCAATTTCTGTTCTGCCTGCTCTGCTCTCCCGCGGGGGCGGCCGGCGTCGTGCATCTGATCCTGAGTGACGACGGTCCGGCTTATCAGGAAGTGGCGAGTGCTTTTCGAGTCGGCATCGGGGCGCGGCTGCACGTCAAGGTTTGGTCGCTGGCCGAGCTTGATGTCGCCCAGATGCAGGCTCTGACCCGAGCCTACGATCTGGTGGTGCCGGTTGGCGTCAAGGCGGCGCGCTTTGTGGCTGAATACCATGCCGGTCGGGCACCGGTCCTGGCGTTGATGATTCCGCGCGCAACCAGCGAAAAGTTGAAATGGCCCGCCGGACTGGCCCGAAAACATATTTCCGCCGTTTTCATCGACCAGCCGCCTGAACGCTCGTTGGCATTGGTGGAAGTGGTTTTTCCGAGTGCGCGCAATGTCGGGCTGGTCGTTTCAGGGGAAAACGAGGTCGTGGCGAAAACCCTGGTCAAGGCGGCGGCGCAGCGCAATTTGCGCATGAATGTGGCAACCGTCGGCGGTCCCGAGGATCTGCCTCCGGCATTGCGACGGGTTCTGGCGGAAAGTGACGTGTTGCTGCTGGTGCCGGATTCCATTGCCATCAATGCCGGCAATGCGCAGAACGTATTGCTGACGACCTATCGTTTCCGGATTCCGGTGGTCGGCTTTTCCCAGGGGCTGACGAAAGCGGGCGCGGTGGCCAGCGTCTATTCCTCGCCGGCGCAAATCGGCTTGCAGGGTGGCCAGTTCGCTTTGCGGCTGGACGCGGATGGGGAATTGCCCGCACCCGGGTATTCCAGGGAAAACTCGTTTGCGTTCAATCCACATGTGGCGCGCTCGCTGGGACTGGTGTTGCCGAGTGAAGCCGAGATCCGCGGCAAGCTGGAGTCGAGCAATGATGATTGATCCCTGGATGAGCAATCGTGGCATTCGCACCCGGGTGTTGATGCTGACCCTGTTGCCTTTATTGTTGGTGGCGGGTGGTTTGTCCTGGTATTTCATCGCTTCCGCGTATTCGGAAATGGACCGCGCTTTTGAGCAGGGTGCCCTGGAGCGCGCCAACCAACTCGCGATGGCGTCCGAATTTCCGTTGTTTTCAGGTAACCGTCCCGAGCTTGAACTGCTCACCGGACGCTTGGCGCGCGAGCCAGATATTCAATCCGTGGTCATCGTCGATGGGCAAGGTCGGGCTATCGTCAAGCAGGGTTTGCAATCGCTGCGCGCTGATTGGAGCGGTGCCGCCGCCGGGCTGGTCGCGCGCGATGATCAGGCGATACTGGTGACGGCGCCGGTGATGCAGCAGGCGCTGGAAATTGATGACTTTCCCGCGCCGCGTCAAGTCGGCATGGCGCCCTTGTCGCTGGGTTTTGTCGTGCTTGAGGTCTCGCGTCGGGCAACTCTGGAACGCCAAAACACCATATTGCTGGCCGGTCTGACGATTACCGGATTCGGCTTGCTGCTGGCCAGTCTGCTGGCCTGGCGCCTCGGGCGCGACATCGTGCGACCGATCGGCGCGCTGACACTGGCCGTCGAGCGAATTGCCGCCGGCGACCTGAACGTCCGGGTAGAGGTGAAAACCGGCGGGGAATTCGCGGTGCTGGAACGTGGCGTCAATCACATGCTGGCGGAGCTGAAGAATTCCTATGACACGCTGCAGGAAAAAATTCGCGCGGCCACCGCCAAACTGTCATGGCAAGCGCATCATGACGCGCTGACCGGACTGCTGAATCGCGCCGGTTTCGATCAGCCGCTGCAACTGGCCTGGGAGTCGACGCGCGAGTCGACGCACGAGTTGACGCACGAACCGGGGCGGCGGCATTGCCTGCTGTATCTCGACCTGGATCAGTTCAAGCTGGTGAATGACACCAGTGGTCATCAGGCCGGGGATGAATTGCTGCGTCAATTGGCGGCGGCGATGCGGCGGACGCTGCGCGACAGCGATCTGGTGGCGCGCCTCGGCGGCGATGAGTTCGGCGTCTTGTTGACCGACTGCGAAGCGGATGTCGGCGTGCAACTGGCGGAAAAACTGCGCGGCATGATCAGCAATTTCCGGTTTTCCTGGAATGGTCGCCTGTATCAGGTGGGCGTCAGCATCGGTTTGGTCGAGCTGGATCAGGATTGGTCGGACACCGCGCATCTGATGAGCGCCGCCGATGCCGCCTGCTATGCCGCCAAGGACGCCGGGCGCAATCAGGTGCGCCTGTATCGGCGTGGTGATGAGGAAGTCGAGCGGCGGCGCGGCGAGATGCAGTGGGTGGGGCGATTGAAGCGGGCCATGCAGGCGGATCATTTTCAGCTCTATTTCCAGCCCATCGTGGCGTTGGATGAGGCCACGGCGGAATCCGGCTTGGAGTTGCACTATGAACTGCTGTTGCGTCTGCATGACGCGGAATCGCCGATCCTGCCGACCGCCTTCATTCCCGCCGCCGAACGTTACCAGATCATGCCGACGATAGACCGCTGGGTGATAGAAACCACGCTTTTTCTTTGCGCCGATCGCTTGCCGAAGACGCGGGCGAAAGTGGTGCTGGGCATCAATCTGTCCGGTGCATCGCTGGGCAATGCGCAATTTCAGAGCTTTATTCGTGCCGCCATGCGGGATCATCCGACGATCGCCCCGCAACTGTGTTTC
>JAGUXX010000314.1 GCA_020061585.1 Betaproteobacteria bacterium
ACTTGCATCTGGACTTTCTTCTTGGTTGTCATGATTTTGGCCTGCCTTGCACTCTAATTTCTGAAGGGCAGGTGTCTCAGGGGATATTGGCACGGGGGGGTGACGATCCTTGGCGTCGGTTTTGGCGAACAGATACTCGTGCTGGCGATAGCGCCTGATCAAAGCATCGCCAGTGGCGCGATCCATCAGTTTGCGTACACGCTCCAGAACACTACGGGCGATGCCATGATTTTGCTCGACATTCCGCATCCACTCGTCGTGAATTTCGTTCGTCCAGTGCGCTCGAATCACTCCACTGGCTGCCAACCACATGAACAAGTCGCGCTGAGCGGCTGGGTAGAGGACGCAGGCATCGAGAACGACAACGGGTAACATGCTCTCAATAGCCGAGTTGCTGGCTTTGCGAGAGCGCGGCGAGTTCCTTTAGCGCTGAATCGCGCTGTGCATCTCTTGTTCGCTTGTATTTAAGCACGGCAGTTCGGGCGACGCGCCGATGACGACCAACTTTGGGCAGTTGGGGAATTTGCCCCATTTCGAGCAACTTGATTAGATGAGGCCGCGAAACATTGAGGAGATCGGCCGCCTCCTGAGTAGTCATGGCGTCGTCATCCTCAATGACTCGAACATTTTTGCCGGCTAGGAGCAACTCCGTAGTCTGCTCAATGACACCGGTCAGCGTATCAACCAAGTCGGTCATTTCTTCGGAGGAAGTCTCTCCCGGTGTTGCCCTATGCATGGCAGAGATAACTGCCATCGCAGATTTCTTGCACGCCCCGCGTAGCAATGGCGATCGCTTTGTACGTGACTGTGTTGCAGTGTTTGGAGGCATGGCAAATATCCTTTTGTTTCATGTGTTTCGATTGTATGCGAATAATCGAAACAACCAAGAACGATTTCATCCTGCCTCAACGACAGCTTCTCAACAGGGAACAGCCATTCAAAAGTGCGGCATTCCTCTGGCTTCACTGCCGGCCAGATGCTGCCAGTCGATCCTTCCTGAAAGCTGCCATCCGAACGATTGCTGTGCCTCGGAACCTGCCGGAGGGCGAATTCACACTACTCGGTCTTATGGAAAGCTTCACATAAGGCCGACAAGCCGGCATTGGGTAGTGGGTTCGTATGGCTGCTCGACTCAGTGAACCGCCGTTCAGAACCGGACCACTCCATTCCTGCCAATGACGGCTCCCCCTGCAGAGCTGAAGTTCAGTTCGACGAAATCAGAGGCAACGATTGAATGGTCGCTGTGGATAAGCGACACAAAAGCCGGCTATCGGTGCCCTGCGATCTCGGTCAGGCGCTCAACGCCAGATTTCTCCGGAACTGTCCGCCAAAACCAAGAGCGACCCCGAACTTATCCGGCCGCTGCCGCGACGGCCGGCGGAATGCGGTCGATCAGGCGCGGGTCGAACGGTTTCGGGATGATGTAGTCGCGGCCGAATTCCAGCTTGTCCAGCTTGTAGGCATCCAGCACTTCCGGCGGTACCGGTTCGCGCGCCAACGCTGCCAGCGCTTTTGCGGCGGCGATCATCATCGGTTGGGTGATGGCCTTGGCGCGGGCGTCGAAGGTGCCCTTGAAGATGTACGGAAAGCCCAGCACGTTGTTGACCTGGTTCGGGTAATCCGAGCGGCCGGTGGCCATCAGCGCGTCGTCGCGGGCGGCGTGGACGTCGGCCGGGGAGATTTCCGGGTCGGGATTGGCCATGGCGAACAGGATGGGTTTGGCGGCCATGCTTTTGACCATGTCGGCGCTGACCAGGTTGGGGCCGGACACGCCGATGAACACATCGGCACCCCGCATGGCGTCGGCCAGCGTGCGCTGCTCGGTGACCTTGGCGAATTCCTGCTTGTGGGCGTTGAGGTCGGTGCGGCCGCTGTGGATGACGCCCTTGCTGTCGACCAGGGTCATGTTGGCCTTGTTGCCGCCCATGGCGATCAACAGGCGCATGCAGGACAGGCCGGCCGCGCCGGCGCCGAGGCAGACCAGCTTGATGTCGTCGAGTTGCTTGCCTTGCACTTCCAGCGCGTTGAGCAGACCGGCGCACATCACCACGGCGGTGCCGTGCTGGTCGTCGTGGAACACCGGAATGTCGAGCCGGGCTTTCAGGGCTTCCTCGATTTCGAAGCAATGCGGCGCGGCGATGTCTTCCAGGTTGATGCCGCCGAAGGTCGGCGAGATGTTGACGACGGTTTCGATGAAACTGGCGACGCTGGGGGCGTCGATCTCGATATCGAACACGTCGATGCCGGCGAAGCGCTTGAACAGGATGCCCTTACCTTCCATGACCGGCTTGCTGGCCAGCGGGCCTAAGTTGCCGAGGCCGAGGATGGCGGTGCCGTCGGTGATTACCGCGACCAGGTTGCCCTTGTTGGTGTAGCGGTAGGCGTTGGCCGGGTCTTTGGCGATCTGGCGCACCGGTTCGGCGACACCGGGGGTGTAGGCCAGCGACAGTTCGTATTGGGTGGCGCAGGGTTTGGACGATTCGACGGAGATTTTTCCGGGGCGGGGAAACTCGTGGTAGTCCAGGGCTTGCTGGTTCAAGTCGTTCATGGCGTCCTCAGGGGTGAAGTTGTCCGTGCATCATATATTGCTGCAATGCGGAATTACAGTTGGCGGCGAAACCATGGCAAATTTGTTCTGGCGGCAAGTCGTTGATTATTCGTCATTCCGGCGGTTGTAAGCCGGAATCCAGAGCGATCGTCCAATCAACTGTTAACAGCCTGA
>JAGUXX010000087.1 GCA_020061585.1 Betaproteobacteria bacterium
CGCCGCCGCATGGTTGTTCCATGGGGCAAGAAGCCGGTGAAAAAGGGTCCGCTGCGGTCGATTTGCAGCCGACGATTCCAAAGTCCGACAGGCTCCTAGCACAGCGGTCGGAGTTGTCCCTGACGTCATGAGGAGATCGAAGATGAACGTTACACGTAGGGGTTTTATCCAGAGCATGGGCGCCGTGGCCGGCGCGGGCAGTGTCGGTTTCAGCCTGCCCAACATCGCGCTTGCCGCCAGCAAGGCGGAAGCGGCGGCCACCAAGGCGGCGTTCCAGAGCCGCACCACGGTCAAATCGACCTGTGTGCATTGCGTTAATTTCTGCGGCATCGAAGCGCAGATGGAAGGCGGGGTAATCCGCGCCATCTATCCCGACAAGGCCCGCGCCGACTATTACAACTGGGGCATCTGCCCGAAAGGCGCTTCCGGGGTGTTCAACACCTACAACCCGTACCGTCTGAAAAAACCGATGAAGCGCAGCAATCCCGCCAAGGGTCTGCATGAAGATCCACGCTGGGTGGAGATTTCCTGGGACGAAGCCTTTCAGACCATTGCCGACAAGCTGGCCAAGATCAAGGCCGACAACCCGAGCAAGATGGTCTGGCACCACGGCCACGGCAAATACACCATCGGCGACCAGTACCCGAAAGCCTTCTGCGCCGCTTTCGGCACGCCGAATGTCGTGCACCGCACCACCACTTGCGAATCGTCACGCCACGTCGCGGATGAGCTGACCTGGGGCTATCACGGCCATCTGCCGGATCTGGAGTACACCCAGCTTTACCTGAGCTTCGGCTCCAACCCGTTCGAGGGCGAGCAATGGTCGCGCTGGCTGGACCACGCGATCATGGACGGCAAGGAACGCGGCATGAAGATGATCGTCATCGAGCCGCGCTTCTCGCACGCCGCCGCCAAGGCCGACGAGTGGATTCCGGTGCGTCCCGGCAAGAATGCCGCGTTGATTCTGGCGCTGTGCAAGCAGTTGATCGACGCCGGCACGATAGACGTCAACTTCCTCACCACCTACACCAATGCGACCCAGCTGGTCGGCGAGGATGGCCTGATCTTGAAGGGCGCCGATGGCCGGCCGGTGGTCTGGGACACCGCCGGCGGCTTCACCGCCAAGGCGTATGACGATCCGGCGGCTGTGCCGGCCCTCACCGGCACCTTCCAGATCGACGGCAAACCCTACCGCACCGCCTTCCAGGTGCTGATCGACAGCATGAAAGACGTTACCCCGGAATATGCCGAGGAGGTCTCGGGGATTCCTGCCGCGCGCATCAAGAGCCTGGCCAAGGAAATCGCCGACGCCGCCCGGATCGGTTCCACCATGGTCATCGACGGCCAGGCGATTCGTTACCGACCGGTGGTGGCCTACACCTTCCGCGGCCTGTCGGCCAAGGAGTTCGGCGTACAGAGCTCGCGCGCCGCGCTGATCCTCAACATGCTGATCGGCAGCATGGATGCGGTCGGCGGCCTGCATCTGCACGACGTGATGAAGAACCCGGCCTACCTGGAAGCCTCCAAGTGCGAGTACCCGCCGAAACGCGCGGACCTGTCCAAGAGCGTCTACTACCCGCACAGCCATCATGATGTCTGCCAGCAGGTGCAATACACGGTCAACGATCCCAAGGCGTTCGGTCTGGGCTATCAGCCGGAAATGCAGATGTTCTTCGCCACCAACCGGCCGATGTCGACCTCCGACGCGTTGAAGCAACTCGACGGCATGAAGAAGACCTTCAACGTGGTGATCGACATCGTCAACACCGAGACCTGCCAGTTCGCCGACATCGTGTTGCCCGATCTGACCTATCTGGAAGCCTGGCATCTGTCGCCGACCCGCTGGACGCCCAACCGCAAGCACGTCGCCATCCGCCAGCCGCTGACCAACGCCTACAACATTCCGCACGATGCTCAGACCATCCTGTGGGAACTGGCCAAGCGCCTGGGTCTGCGCGACAAGTATGTCGACGAGTTGAACAGCAAGTGGGGCCTGAAGGAACACAAATTCCAGAAGGGCCGCGATTACACCGCGCGTGAAATGGTCGAGGTGCTGTGGGCGGAGAAGGCGCACAAGCCGTTCCAGTACGCGCTGGATCATGGTTTCAGCGGCAAGAAAGTCGATACCAAGGCGCGCTACCTGTCTGGTCTGGAAGCCAAGGTGAAGGGCGCCGGCAAGCCGCGCATCAAGCTCTACGCCGATCAATTGGTGGAGAGCTACAACACGGTCGAGAAGACGGTGAAGGCCAACAACATCAGCAACATCGATCTGGCCGGCTACAAGATCGCCTACGCGCCGCTGCCGCTGAAAGAACATGCCTTCCCGACGCCGCACCGCGAAGCCGATGGCTTCCCGCTGTATCTGATCACCCACAAGCGGATGTATCGCAATCAGGCCGGCAACACCGCGCAGAATCCGATCCTGAATGCGCTGGGCGCCGATACCCAGGATAACTTCATCGCCGTCAATACCAAGACCGCCAACGAACTGGGCATACGCGACGGCGATACGGTGATCGTCGAAAGTCGCGTCGGTACCGCCAAGGGCAAGGCCAAGCTGACCGAGGGCATCCGTCCCGACACCATCGCGGTGTCCTACCACTACGGCCACTGGAGTCTGGGCTTCCCCGATTCGGCGAAGAAGGGCACCTGGATCAACCAGGCCATGGAACTGCATCCGGACCGCATTTCCGGCATGAATTCCTTCAATGACACCAAAGTCAAGCTGTACCGGGCTTAAGGAGAAGACAACATGGCTAAATTAGTTCGCGTTATCGACACCGAGCGCTGCTTCGGCTGCCGCTCCTGCGTCGCCGCCTGCGAGGTGGAGAACCACTTCACCCCGGGCGCGCCCTGGAACGTGATGGTGGAGTACGAAAGCGGCAAATTCCCCAATGTCGCCCGCAACTTCGTCACCATGAACTGCATGCATTGCGAGCATCCGTCCTGCAAGGCGGCCTGCGACGCCATCGGCGTCAAGGCGATCAGCAAGAACGAGCTGGGCGTGGTGCTGATCGACTACGAGAAGTGCATCGGCTGCGGTTACTGCTTCCTGACCTGTCCCTACGGCGTGCCGCAACACGACCAGTCGCTGCCGCAGCTTTATCCCGGCGCCGAGAAAACCGCCTACGAGTCTATCCAGGCGGCGGACCGCCATCCGCTGCATCGCAAAAAGGCCAACACCGTGGAGAAATGCACGTTCTGCTGGCACAAGCTGGAAAAGGCGGTGGATGCCGGCAAGGTCGATCAGATCGGCAAGCTGCCGGAATACACCCCGACCTGCGATCTGGTCTGTCCAGTGAATGCCCGCATCTTCGGCGACATCGACGATCCGAACAGCAATGTCTCGGTGTATGTGGCGAAGAAAAAAGCCACCCAGCTCAAGAAAGAGTTCGGCACCGATCCGCAGGTCTACTACGTGCTCAATGGAGGGGACTACTGATGAAAACCCATCTCGGAACCATCATGACCCAGGCCATCCTGGTCGGCCTGATCGGCGTCACCGCGTCGTTTAGCGCCGGCGCCGAGGATCGCAGCGTGCGCAAGACCGCCGAGGCGATCCGCAGTGGCGAGATCAACGTCGGCAAGGAATATTCCCTGAAGGAAAAGGGGCGCTTCCACACCATCCATGCCGGCGTGCTCGGCCTCAACGGCGAGCCGCTGCTGGATATCAAGTGCGGCGGTTGCCATTCCACCGACCAGTACCCGCCCAGCTACCTCTATCTGCGCAAGGACGAGTTCCCGCGCCGGGTCGAGGGCGAGAAGGTGCGCGCGGTGCAACGCCACTTCTGCATCGGCTGCCATTCCAGCGGCAGTCTGTCGACGGTGTTCTATAACCCGAAGAAGTAAGTCCGCTATGGGTACTGTGCCCGCGGTTCGGGCGCGTTACCCATTCACGCTTTCCGTAGGGTACGCCGTGCGCACCGCTTGACGTTGGCTGGTGCGCACGGCGCACCCTACGGGGGGCTGTTTCAAGGTTCAACAATGACTGGAAACCGATGACTCAGATGGATTGCCAGGCTTCGGCGGAAGATCGAAGCCGTTTTTTCTGGTGGCTGGCACAGTGGTATCTGCAACCGCCCAGTCGCGAAAACCTCGCTGGCCTGACTTCCGAGAGCGCCGTCGAGCCGCCGCTGGACGCCATGGATGAAGCCTGGCTGGCGCTGGCCCACGCCGCCGCCAACCAGGAATCGACTCCGCCGGAGGCGCTGGGCGCCGAATTCACGCGACTGTTTACCGGTGTAAATGAAGGCACGGCGCCGCCGCCGCCATTCGAATCGGTGTGGCGCGAAGACCGCCTGATCGGCGAATCCACCGTGCAGGTGATCGATGCCTATGCCAAGGCCGGCTTCGCCGACATCGAGCCGGACGCCGGTCCGCAGGACCATATCGCCGTTGAACTCAAGTTCATCGCCTTGCTGGCGCTGCGCGAGGCGGAAGCCTGGCAGGCCGATGACCCGGCCGCCGCGCAACGGCGTCAGGCGCAGCAACGCGAGTTCCTCGATCAGCACCTCGCCACCTGGGCGCCACGCTGGGCCAACGCGGTCATTGAACAGACGCGTGAGCCGCTGTATGCCGCGTTGGCGGGAATGCTCAAGGCTTGCGTCGAGCAAGCGGCTCTGGAGCTGAAGAACCCGGTTCGTCTTGCTGCATAACCAAAAGGGGGCGTACACGTTCTCCGCCGCCTTTGCTCGGGGCCATGGCGCCATCCCCTTTACCCGAACAGGAGAATTTCTCATGTATGCACCAGTTTCCAGAAGTCTCGTTGCCCTGTTGATCAGCCTGTTCGCGGTTGCCGCTCAGGCGCAGATCGGCATGCCGAATCCCTATATGCAATATCAGCAGATGGCCGTGCCGGCGCAGCCCTCCGGATTGCCGCAATTCGCCCTGCCGGGCATACCCGATTTGCGTGGCCTGCCGATCCCGCTGGTCGGTACCCTCGCGCCGGCACCGACCAAACCCTACATGATGCGGCCGGCTATCCCGCAAGCGGTCAAACGGCAGATGATGCAAATGATGATGCCGATGATGACCAACATGATGCGCATGTCGATGCCCGACGCGATGAACTGGATGGCGCACAAGATCAAGGTCAAACCGGGCGTCAGCTTCGACGAAGTGCTGGAGTCGATGAACCTGCGCGCCAACCAGCTCAACTTCAAGCATGTCGGCTCGAACCTGATGTACAAGGATTTTCAGGCGGTGCTGGGCGACATGGACGCGCCGCGCATCGAAGTGCACAGCTACTGCGATATTGAAGTCGGCCGCGAACTGCTGCGCATCAGCCCGGAATTCGTCGTCTTCCTGCCCTGCCGTATCGTCGTCATGGAAGACGGGAACAAGGAGATCTGGGTGTTGATGCTGGACTGGAACATGGACTGGGTTGCCGGCTACAGCGCCCAATTGGGCATCACCCCGGCATTGGCCAAAGGCGCGATGGAGCTGCGCGACAAAATGGAAAGCATCATGCAGGCGGGGGCCAACGGAGATATATGAACAACTTAGCTGACACCGCTTTTCTGGCCGCCGAGGCGGCTGCCGCCGCGCTGCAACCGCCGCAGCCGGAAACCGTCACGTTTACGCCGGGCGATTGCGTGCTGCTGGTTGGCCCCGGCGAAATCCTGCTCAAACGCCTGGACGCGCTGAAGCTGACCGGATTGCGCGCTTCGCTGCTCAGCACCGATGCGACAGAAATGCCGCGCGGCTTGCGCGCCTTGTCCGGCCAACTGGCCGATATTTCCGGATGGATGGGGCGTTTCACGGCGCGCATGGCTACACCGCAAGGCGGCGTGGATTTGTCGCCGTTGTCGCATCACGAGGATGGACATTTCGACTGGGTACTGGATTTTTCCGCCACCCCCGGCGCGGTCGCCGAAGTGCCGCCGCTCGGCTATTACGCGTTGGCGGTGGATGACTTTCCGGCGCTGAAACACAGCCTGCTGGAAATCGCCGCGCGGGTGCGTTCCGGGCACGACAAGTCGCGTTATTTTGCATACGATGCCCAGCGCTGCGCGCATCGCCGACAAGAAGTCGCGGGCTGTTCCGTGTGTCTGTCGGCTTGCTCGGCCGGCGCCATCAGCGGTGACAAGGAGGCGATACGCATCGAGCCGTATCTGTGCCAGGGTTGCGGCAGCTGTACGCTGGTCTGCCCGTCCGGCGCGGTGCGTTACGACCATCCCGGCCCGGGTTACAGCCTGACCCGCTTGCGCGCGATGCTGCATGCCTGGGACGCGGCGGGCGGCGGCCCGGTGGGGCTATGGATCGTCAACGCGGCGATACCAACCGAGGCGCCGATCGGCTGGTTACCCTATCCGGTCGCCGAGCCGGCCAGCCTGGGTCTGGAAATCTGGCTGGCGGCGCTGGCCATGGGCTGCAACCGCGTTGCCATCACGCCGGGGGAGCTGCCCGCCGCCAGCCGGCGCGCGCTCGACGCACAACTGTCGCTGGGCCGTGCGCTGCTGCTCGGCCTGAATCTGCCGGCCAGTCTCGGCCTGGCGGCCAACGCCACCGAGATGGCTGCTTTGCCGAGGTTGCCGGACAGAATCAAGGCGGACTGGGTGATCGCCGATGACAAGCGCATCCTGTTGTTCGCGGCTATCGATGCATTGGTCGACCTCGCCGATGCGCCGCCCAGCCAGATTGCCTTGCCGGCCGCGCCGATCGGCGAGATTCGCATTGCCACTGAAAAGTGCACGCTTTGCGCAGCCTGCGTGCGCATCTGTCCGACCGGCGCCATCAGCCTGCCCGGCACCACCACGCAGCTGGCCTTCACCGAACAACGCTGTCTGCAATGCGGCCTGTGCGCCAATGTCTGTCCGGAACAGGCGGTCAGCCTGGTGCCGCGCTTGTTGACCGCGAAAACGGCGCGACAAACGCCGCGGGTGATCGCCGAAGCGGAACCTTACGGTTGTGTCGAATGCGGCAAGCAGTTCACCACGCGCGCCATGATCGAACGCAGCCGCGCCATGATGGCCGGGCATCCGATGTTCCAGGGCGAGCAAGCCCGGTTGATGACCCTGTGCCCGGATTGCCGACAACGGGCGATGGCCGGGGTGGTGTGAGCGGACGGCGATTACTGTTGATCGCCGGTCGGCGGCTTGCCGGTCCAGCGCAGGCGCGCTTCCAGTCCGCCGCTCGGGCGGTTATCGATCTCCAGCCGCGCGCCATGCAGTTCGGCGATGCGCTGGGTGATCGCCAGGCCCAGCCCGCTGCCGTCGCTGTGCTCGGCAAGGGCGGCCGCCTGACCGCGATAGAAGCGTTCCAGCAGACGCGGCGCCTCTTCCGCGTCAACGCCGGGACCGCTGTCGCGCACGATCAGCCGGGGCTGCTCGTGCATTTCGGCGCACACCTCGATGACGCCGGATACCGGGGTGTAGCGCAGCGCGTTCTCGATCAGGTTGCGCAGCGCCACGCCGAGCAGGTCGGCATCGCCATACAGCATGATCGGCGCGGTGGGCGCAACGAATCCCAGGGTCTGCTGTTTGGCGTCGGCCTGCGCCCGCATATCTTCGACGACGCCGGCGGCCAGCGCGGCCAGATCGAAGCGCCGGGTTTGCGGCAGGCGAGCGAGCGGGTCGAGCCGCGCCAGGCGCAAGAGTTGTTCGACCAGGCGAGTGGCGCGATCGGCGCCGGCCAGGACTTGCCGCAAGGCATGGCTATGATCGGCGACGTCGGTACTGGCCAGCGCCACCTGGGCCTGGATCTTCACCGCCGCCAGCGGCGTGCGCAATTCGTGCGCGGCGTCGGCGGTGAAGCGGCGTTCGTTGTCGAGTGTCGCGGCCAACCGGGCCAGCAGTCGATTCAACGCCGCCACCAGCGGTTGCGTCTCGCGCAGCGTCGATGCTTCGGGCAGGGGTTCGAGATTGTCCGGTGAGCGCGCCGCGACGTCGGCGGCGAGTTCTTCCAGCGGCCGCAGACTGCCGCGCACCGAGAAGTACACCAGCACGGCGAGCAACGGCAGCGCCAGCAAGATCGGGATGGCGACCTGCGCCGCGACTTCCAGTCCGACGTTTTGCCGATCCTGGATGGGATGCGCGATGCGCACCTGATAGCGCCCATCCGGCGAACGCAGCGACAACATGCGCCAGGGTTGGCCGGCATGATTCAGGTCGACGAACGTCGCTTCAGGGTCGGATCGGTTCGGCAACGGCAGGTCCGGCGCATGCGCGGATCGCAGCAGCACGCGGTCGGCGGCGTCGAGCACCATGAACTCCATGTGCTGCTCGTAAGGATGGAGGTCGTCGTCGTCGAGGGGACGGGGCAGGCTGTTGCTTGCCATCGCTTCGGCGTCTGGTCGCGATGCCAGGCTGAGCAACAATTTGGCTGATTGGGAGAGCTGTCCATCGAGCAGTTCATCCGCCTCGTGCAGCGCCTGGTGATAGCTGGCGACACCGGCCACCCCCCAGACCAGCACGGAGGTGAGCGAAATAGTCAACAGCAGCCGCGCGCGCAGCGATTTCGGCCGCGGATCGAAGCGCGCGAAGCGCCTGAATACGCCAAACCGCCCGATCAACCCGCATCCCCGACGACATAGCCCAGACCGCGCACGGTGCGGATGAAGTCGGCGCCGAACTTCTTGCGCAGATGGTGGATGTAGACCTCTACCGTATTGCTTTCGGTTTCTTCCCCCCAGGCATACAGGCTTTCCTCCAGTTCGGCGCGCGATCGGATGCGGTTCTTGTGGCTGAGCAGATCGTGCAGCAGGGCGAATTCGCGGGCCGACAAGGCCACCACTTGCTGTTCGAGACTGACGCGTTTGCCGGCCGGGTCGAGCACCACGCCGGCATGGCTCAAGGTGGGTGACGCCGCGCCGCCGGCGCGACGGATCAGCGCGCGCAGACGGGCCTGCAATTCGGCCAGATCGAACGGTTTGACCAGATAGTCGTCGGCGCCGGCATCGAGTCCGGCGACCTTGTCGGCGCTGCTGTCGCGCGCGGTCAGGATCAGCACCGGCGTGGCATTGCCGCGCCCGCGCAGCTCCCGCAGCAGCGACAGACCATCGCGGCGCGGCAGGCCAAGGTCGAGCACACAGGCATCGTAAGTCTGGTCGAGCAGCGCCAGACGCCCGGCTTCGCCGTCACGCACCCAATCCACCGCGTAATCGGCCAGCTTCAGGCCGGCGCGCACACCGTCGCCGAGCAAGGGATCGTCTTCCACCAACAAGATGCGCACGCGGATTACTCCATGTCCTTTTTGACCTTGGCGATCAGATTCTGAACTTCCTTGCGGCGTCCCGCATCGGCGACCTCGCGACCGGGTCGCGCCGGGGCTTTGAGCGCGGTGTCGAGATGCCGCAAGGCTTCGACATGGCGTTCGCGCTCGTACAGATATTCGGCGTAGAAGTAGTTCGGATCAATCCCCATGGGGTTGATGGTCAGCGCTTTCTTCAACAGTTCCTCGGCGCGCTGCTTGTCGCCGAAGCCGATCGGCCAGCCCGGTACTTTGTAGTACAGGGTGCCCAGACTGGTATAGGCGGAACCCTTCAGCGCGTTGCCATCGAGCTGGATCGCGTCTTCAAGTTGCTGTTTGGCCGCCTTGGCGATCGACAGCGCCCCGAGGCCGCCTTTGGCGCCGGCTTCGCTGGATAGCGCAATGCCGTGCCAGATCCGCGCCTCGACATCGTCCGGCTGGGCGGCGACCAGCTGGCCGGCCTGTTCGGCCAGCGCGTGGTAGCGCGCCGCCTGCTGTTTTTCCGGTACCTGATACTTGATCTCAGCCCACAACGCCTGGATCGGAAGAATCGCCTCTTCTGAGGCGTTGGCGCTCAGGCTGGCGAACAGTAGCGCGATGACAAGTTTGTTCATGCGTGTTCCTTTATTGAGGTTTCGGGAAGATCTGACAGGTTCAGGAAACCTGTCAGGTCGTCATCTCCGCGCGGCGCTCAGACATGACGTTTTACGATCGCCAGCTTCGACTTCAGGGCTTGATCGATCAGCGCCGGGGCGACGCCGTTGAGCCAGGCGAACAGCCGTTCCGGGAATCCGAAGTGCCGTTCGCCCCGGCCGGCGCGCAGCGCCGCGACGATTTGCCGGGCCACCGCGTCCGGTGCGTCGGCGTGACTGCCGAGCTCCAGATTCAGCGCGTTCACCGCGTCGTTGTTCAACGCCGTGGCGATGGCGCGCGGCGCGACATGCACGACTTCGACTGGGCTGTCCGCCAGTTCGCGTCGCAGCCCCTGGGAAAATCCGCGCAGCCCCGCTTTGGCGCTGGAATAGGCGGTGAAACCGGGGAACGGCAGGCTGCCGAAGGTGGAGCCGATATTGACGATGGCGGCCTGCTCGCGCGATTTCAGCCAAGGCAGCAGGGCATGCGTCAGTTGCATCGGCGCCAGCAGATTGGTCGCGATGACCTGCTGGATGGCCGGCCAGTCCTGGCGTTCGTACAAGCCGAAGGCGTTGATGCCGGCATTGTTGATCAGCACGTTGACATCGAAATCGCGGGCGGCGGCGGCGACGGCTTCGATGTCTTGCTGGCGGGTCAGGTCGGCGCTGACGCTTTGTGTCGCGCCGCCCAGGCGGTTGGCGCAATCAGCCAGCCGTGCCGGGTCGCGTCCGGCCAGCAGCAGTGTCGCGCCGGCGGCGGACAAGGTCCGCGCCAGCGCCTGGCCGAGTCCGCCGGTGGCGCCGGTGAGCAGAATGCGCGCGTTGTTCAGTTGCATGTGGCTGCCTGCGTATCGGTTAACGGCAACGCCCGGAAAATGTCGCCATACAGTTTGTAGATCACCCGGGCGCAGTGCAGCACTTCGGCCTGATCCTCGGGTTCCATCCGGTTCACCAGTTCGGCCAGATGGCGGGTGTGCTCCTGATCCAGCGTGCCGTGCGAGCGCAGGTAGGTAAACGCCGTGTCAGGCAGTTGCAAGGCGTTCTGGATCAGGTCGGCGGCGTGCAGCGCCAGGGCGACGCTGGTGCCTTCCAGCACGAACACCATGCCGAAAAATCCGACCGGATTGCGCCGTTGCACTAGATCGTAGGCATAGGCGACCATCACTTCAGCGGCCAGTTGCGGCTGGCTGGCGCGAGCGGCGGCGCGATCGCCGCCGGCGGCGACGATGTCGTCGAGGATCCATTGTTCATGGCCGATTTCTTCCGCGATATATTCCGCCACCGGCTGGCGCAGCCACTCCAGCCGATCCGGCAGGCGGCTGCCCAGCGCCATCAGCAGCGGTGTGGTGTGGCGCACATGGTGAAACGCTTCGCCCAGGAAGGCCAGGTAGGTGGGCAACGTCACCTGGCCTTGCAGGCAGGTGGCAATCGCGGGGGCCGCGAACAATTGTTCGCGATCGGCGGCGGTGGCCGCGATCAGGTGTTCATAGAAAGACATCGGCGGGTTCCTTGACGGCATAAAGTGATTCGACGGCAGCGGCGTACCGCCGCTGAATGGCGGCGCGCACCGGCCGGCCGTTGCCGGTGGTCAGGCCGTCGCCGGGCGTGAACGGC
>JAGUXX010000166.1 GCA_020061585.1 Betaproteobacteria bacterium
GCAGATGGGCGAACAGGTCGATTACCTACGCTTCATGCCGGAACACACTAAGCAGAATCATCGCCGCTGGTGGGCCGGCGTGCTGATCGGCGGACCGGGCTGGGTGCTGCCGGGCGTCATCAAGATGTTCGGCGGCATGCTGCTGGCCTATCTGGCGATCAGCCACGCCGTGCCTTTGGAACGCGCGGTGGACCCCAACCAGATGTATCTGGCGGCCTATGAATACGTCTTCCCGCATTACGGCTGGGCGGTGGCGGCGACCGCGCTGTTCGTGGTGATCTCGCAACTGAAGATCAACGTCACCAATGCCTACGCCGGCTCGCTGGCCTGGTCCAACTTCTTCGCCCGGCTGACTCACAGCCATCCCGGTCGCGTGGTCTGGGTGGTGTTCAACACCTTGATCGCGCTGATGCTGATGGAAATGAACGTGTTCCAGGCCCTGGGCCGGGTGCTCGGCCTGTACTCGAATGTCGCCGTGGCCTGGATGATGGCGGTGGTCGCCGACCTGGTGATCAACAAGCCGCTCGGCCTGTCGCCGCCCGGCATCGAGTTCCGCCGCGCATATCTATATGACATCAACCCGGTCGGGGTCGGCGCCATGGGCATCGCCTCGCTGCTGTCGGTGGCCGCCTATGTCGGGGTATTCGGCGCGACGCTGCAACCCTGGGCGACGTTCATTGCGCTGGGCGCGGCGTTGCTCGCCTCGCCGCTGATCGCCTGGCTCACCGGTGGCCGCTATTACCTGGCGCGGCAAAATCCCCCCCCGCCCCCCTTTGCAAAGGGGGGAGAAATTCCCGCATCGGCTACCCATACCTGCTGTATCTGCGGCAAGGATTACGAAAGCGAAGATCTGGCGCATTGCCCGGCCTATCAGGACCGCATCTGTTCGCTGTGCTGTTCGCTGGATGCGCGCTGCAACGATGTATGCAAACCCCAGGCCCGGCTCAGCGCGCAATGGGACGCGTTGCTGCAACGGCTGTTGCCCGGCGCCGCGCGGCCCTATCTGGATGCCGGTCTGGGCCATTATCTGCTGCTGATGGCCGGCATACTGCCTATCCTCGGCCTGTTGATCGGCCTGCTGTATTACCAGGAAGTGCTGGCCTTGCCGGCCGGCGACGCGGCACGCCTGGCTGCCGTGCGCGCCACCTTCATCAAGATCAGCGCCGCGTTGTTGCTGCTCACCGGCATCGTCGCTTGGTGGCTGGTGCTGACCCACAAAAGCCGGCAGGTGGCGCAGGAGGAATCCAATCGGCAAACCGAATTGCTGATGCGGGAGATTGAATCGCACCGGCGTACCGACGCGCTGTTGCAACAAGCCAAGGAAACCGCCGACCAGGCCAACCAGGCCAAGACCCGCTACATCTCGGCGATCAGCCACGAACTGCGCACGCCGCTGAACAGCATCCTCGGCTACGCGCAAATCCTTGACGCCGATGTCGGCATTCCCGACCACCGCCGCCAGGCGGTCAGCGTCATCCGGCGCAGCGGCGACCATCTGTTGTCATTGATCGAGGGCACCCTGGACATCGCCCGCATCGAGGGCGGCAAGCTGACGCTGGACACCAGGCCGCTGGACTTTCCCGCCTTCGTTCGGGAAATCGTCGCGATGTTCGAGCCGCAGGCACGCGCCAAGGGCATCAGCTTCGACTACCGGCAACACGGCGAACTCCCGGCCAGCGTGCGCGCCGACCCGCGTCGCCTGCGCCAGATATTGATCAACCTGCTCGGCAACGCGGTCAAGTTCACCGCCAGCGGCGGCGTCGTGTTGCACCTGAAGTACCAGCGCGAAATCGCCCATTTCGACATCGAGGACAGCGGTCCCGGCATTCCCGATGACGAACTCGAACGTATTTTCGAACCCTTCTCGCGCGGCAGCGCAGCGCATGTCGGCGCCACCGGCGGCACCGGCTTGGGCCTGACCATCGCCAAGATGCTGACCGACCTGATGGGCGGCGAGCTGCGCGTCGAAAGCCTGCCAACACAGGGCAGTCTGTTCCGGGTGCGCCTGTACCTGCCGCAAATCCATGGCGTGCGGACCGCCAACGTGCCCGTCCGCCGCGTCGGCTATGTCGGCGTGCGGCAACGCATTCTGATCGTCGACAACGAAGCCACCGATCGCGAATTTCTCGCCAGCGTGCTGGAACCGCTCGGCTTTCAACTGGCGCAGGCCGCTTCCGGTCAGGCCTGTCTGGATCTCGCGCCGCGCTTCAAGCCGCATCTGATCTGCATGGATTTGGCAATGCCCGGCATGGATGGTTGGGAAACCATCCGCCGGCTGCGCGAAGGCGGTTTGTGCCATGCCGAAATCGCCATCATCTCGGCCAACGCCTTCGACAAGGGTGGCGACAACGAGGTCGGCATCGAAGCCGGCGACTTCATCACCAAGCCGGTGCGCATCGACGAACTGTTGAACTGGATCGGCCAGCGTTTGCAATTGCAATGGATCAGCGCCAATGCCGCGCCCGAACCGCCGCCGGCCGCGCCGGCGCAATGGCGGGCGCCGCCGTCGCAAGCCCTGCGCGAACTGGGCGAATTGATCGAACTCGGCTATCCGCGCGGCATCCTCGGCAAACTCGACGAGATCGCCGGCGAACCGGCGCATCAGGAATTCGTTACGGTCATGCGTCGCCTGGCGCAACAGTTCCAGTTCGACTCGATGCGCGAGATCATACGCAAAGCCCTTGCCGAACCGCCTCATGCCCGCTCCGATGTCAATTGATCCGCTCAACCACGATGTCGTCCTGATCATCGACGACATCCCGGAAAACCTGGCGCTGCTGCACGACGCGCTGGATGAGGCCGGCTACACCGTGCTGGTCGCCACCAATGGCGAATCGGCGCTGCAGCGCGCCCATCAAAGCCGGCCCGACGTGATCCTGCTGGACGCGATGATGCCCGGCATGGACGGATTCGAAGTGGCGCGGCGACTGAAGGCGGATTTCAGCACGCAACATATTCCCATCGTGTTCATGACCGGACTGACCGAGACCGAGCACGTCGTCGCGGCTTTCGCCGCCGGCGGCGCCGACTACGTCACCAAGCCGATCCGGCCGCGGGAAGTGCTGGCGCGCATTGCCGCGCACATGCACAACGCGCGCCAGATGAAGCAGGCGCGCAGCGCCCTCGACGCCTTCGGCCAGGCCACCGTCGTGCTGCGCCACAGCGACGCCCGCCTGCTGTGGCTGACGCCGCTGGCTCGGCGCC
>JAGUXX010000219.1 GCA_020061585.1 Betaproteobacteria bacterium
CGCCGGCCCGATCGCCGTGGTGATGCGTTGGGACCCGAAGCAGAAAGCCTACATTCGTCAACCCGGTGGCGGCGCATCGCCGGACAGCGACGAATTGAACTTCGCCTACAACCTGGCGTGGTTCGAGAACATCTGGGCGGACACGCTGAGCTGAGCGTGCAAGGGCGCTCGCTGACTACCCGCCGTGGTCATGGGCGTCCGGTTCTGCCGGATAGTAAGGCTGGGGCATTCCCGGCCGGGATTTTCTCAACGAGGAGGCATAACCATGATCCAAAAGAACCTGCACGAAAAGTACAGTCCGATGTATCACCTGGGGGCGCTGGGGTCGGGCGGCCTGGCGATTTCCTTTTTTCTGTATCTCAATTTTCTGCTGCCGCATGAGAGCGGCATCATTTCGTTCGATCAGCTCTGGCCGGTCCTGACTGGCGAGCCGAGCTTGAAGGCATTCTGGATCGGACTTTGCCTGTTGGTCGTGTTTGCGCTGTCGGCCATGCATATTGCCTTGATGATCTGGAACACGCGTGAGTTCAGTCTGTTCAAGAAGACCGAGGCTTATCACAAACTGCGCGATTCCAGCGCCGAGATCAGCCTGATGGTGGTGCCGCTGACCATGGCGATGACGGTCAATGTGCTGTTCGTGAATTCGTCACTGCTGATCCCGGGTTTGTGGGAAGTCATCGAATACATGTTCCCGCTGGCGATGACCGCATTTGTCGCGATCGGTATTTATGCGCTGCGGATCCTGGGCGACTACTTTGTTCGCATGTTTCTGCACAAGGGCTACAGCTTCGAGCAGAACAACAGCCTGGCGCCCATGGTGTCGATCTTTGCCTTGTCGATGATCGCGGTTGGCCTGGCTGCGCCGGCCGCGATGAGCCATGTGCGCGAAATCATCGCGGTTTCTATCGCGTTGTCGGCTTTCTTCGCGACTTCCGCATCACTGCTGATGATCGTGATGCTGGTGATCGGCTTCCACTCCATGCTGACCCACGGCATTCGTCCGGAAGCCGCACCCAGCCTGTGGCTGATGATCCCGATCACGACGCTGCTTGGGATTACCTTCATGCGCACTGGTCATGGCCTGGGCGAAGCCTTCGGCGGCCATGTCAGCTCGGGGGAAAACTACATTGTGTTGATGGCAATCTTCTCGGTTCAGCTGATCTTCGGCTTGATCGGCTTTGTCGTAATGAAGCGTCTGAACTACTTCAAGGACTTCATCTACGGCAACAAGATACATGCCACGACCTATGCCCTGGTTTGCCCAGGCGTGGCCCTGCCGGTTTTCGGCCTGTTCGTGGTCAAGTTCGCGCTGATGGGCAATTTGCTGGTCATGATGTGGACGCCGTGGATGTACCTGTTCCTGCTGCCGTTCCTGGCCATTCAGTTGAAGACCTTGCAAGTGCTGCTGACGCTGGTGACCAGATTGCAACTGGTTCCCGCCGCCCGCATGCCCAATATGCAGGCCGCCTGATATTTACTTGAGCGGGCGAGCCGGCTTCGCCCGTTGCTTTTTCAGTCACCGCCAAACTGTGGCGCAAATTTAGGAGGATATTCAAATGAAAAAAACGATCGCTCTGCTGGGCTTGCTGGTGTTTTCCGGAATGGCAAATGCGGCCGCGCCGTTGAACGGAGACCAGATCAAAGAACTGCTCGCCGGCAATTCAGCCGCTGGTTTCGCCGATGCACTGGGCAAGGATTACACCGCCTACTACGCGCTGGATGGCAAACTGGTGCAGGATATGGGTAAGGGCAAGCGTCGTCAGGGTACCTGGAAAATCAACGATAACAACTTTTGCACCCAGTTCTCGACCGAGCCGGCACGTTGCACCAAGGTCGTGCCGTCCGGCAATGGCGAGTATGTCCGAATGAAGGACGATGGCATGGTTACCAACACCTGGAAGAAGTTCTACAAAGGCAACGTCTACCAATATTGATAGCTTGCTGCTGGCCATTGCATAGCAACCCGCCGTGAGGCGGGTTTTTTCTGGATAGAAAGGAGCCACGTTTCCGCCGGACGAATTTCTGCGACTTCCGAGCTAAAATCGCGGTTTTCCAGCTTTTGAGCGCCATCGCCATGTTTTCCGCCAGCCAGACCATCGCCAATACCGATCCCGAATTGTGGGCCGCCATACAGAGCGAGAACCATCGCCAGGAAGAGCATATCGAACTGATTGCTTCCGAAAACTATGTCAGCCAGGCGGTAATGGAAGCGCAGGGTTCGCAACTGACCAACAAGTACGCCGAGGGTTATCCGGGCAAGCGCTATTACGGTGGCTGCGAGTTTGTCGATATCGCCGAGCAACTGGCGATCGACCGGATCAAGAAAATCTACGGCGCGGAAGCGGCCAATGTGCAGCCGAATTCCGGTTCGCAAGCCAATCAGGCGGTGTTCATGGCCTTCCTGCAACCCGGCGACACCATCATGGGCATGAGCCTGGCCGAGGGCGGGCACCTGACGCACGGCATGAAGCTGAACATGTCCGGCAAGTGGTTCAATGTCGTCGCCTACGGCCTGAACGAAAAAGAGGAAATCGATTACGAGCGCATGGAGGCGCTGGCCCACGAGCACAAGCCGAAGCTGATCATCGCCGGTGCTTCCGCCTACGCGCTGAAAATCGATTTCGCCCGCTTCGCCAAGGTGGCCAAGGCGATCGGCGCGATCTTCATGGTCGACATGGCGCATTACGCCGGCCTGATCGCAGCCGGCGTCTATCCGAATCCGGTGCCGCACGCCGATGTCGTCACCTCCACCACGCACAAGACGCTGCGCGGTCCGCGCGGCGGCATCATTCTGATGAAGGCCGAGCATGAGAAAGCCATCAATTCGGCGATCTTTCCCGGCCTGCAAGGCGGTCCGCTGATGCATGTCATCGCCGCCAAGGCGGTGGCGTTCAAGGAGGCGATGGGCAAGGAGTTCAAGCTGTATCAGGAACAGGTCGCCGCCAACGCGCTGGTGATGTGCAAGGTGCTGATCGAACGCGGCCTGCGCATCGTCTCCGGCCGTACCGAGTCGCATGTGTTCCTGGTCGACCTGCAAGCCAAGAACCTGACCGGCAAGGACGCCGAAGCCGCCTTGGGCCGCGCCCACATCACGGTCAACAAGAACGCCATTCCGAACGACCCGCAAAAGCCGTTCGTCACCTCCGGCATCCGCATCGGCACGCCGGCGATGACTACCCGCGGTTTTACCGAACTGGAGGCCGAGAAATTGGCGCATCTGGTCGCCGACGTGCTCGACGCGCCCAACGATGACGCGGTGATCGCCCGCGTGCAGGCGGAAGTCGCCAAGCTGACGGCGGCGTTTCCGGTTTACGGGAAATGAGTGAAATGTGAAAGGTGACTTGCCGCCGCGCGGCTCCGGTGAAACGTGACGTGACCGACATTTCACGTTTCACCAGCGGCGCAGCCGCATCACATTTCACATTTCACAGTTCACGCTTATGAGATGCCCCTTCTGCGGCGCGACCGACACCCAGGTGGTGGAAACACGCCTGTCGGAAGACGGCGTCAGCATTCGTCGTCGTCGCCGCTGCAACGCCTGTGACAAGCGTTTCACCACTTTCGAGACCGCCGAGGTGCGTTCGCCGGCGGTGGTCAAGCAATCCGGCGAGCGTCAGGAATTCAGTCGTGTCAAGTTGCGCGAGGGCTTTCGCCGCGCCTTGCACAAGCGGCCGGTGCCGGCGGCGCTGGTCGACGAGGCGATCGATCGCATCGTGCACAAGGTGTTGGCCCTGGGCGAGCGGGAAATTTCCTCGCGCATGATCGGCGAGCTGGTGATGAACGAATTGAAGCGGCTCGACAAGGTCGCCTATATCCGCTTCGCCTCGGTGTATCGCGCGTTTCAGGATGTCGACGACTTCCGCGACGCCCTGCTCGAAGTCGACAAGTAAGCGCGTGTTCAGCGAACAAGATCATCTGCACATGGCGCGCGCCTTGCGTCTGGCCGAGCAAGGGCTGTTCACCACGACGCCGAATCCGCGTGTCGGCTGCGTCATCGTCGCCGACGGCGCGGTGGTCGGTGAAGGCTGGCATGTGCGCGCCGGCGAGCCACACGCCGAAGTACATGCCTTGCGCGCGGCGGGCGAGCGATCGCGCGGCGCCACCGCCTATGTGACGCTGGAGCCGTGCAGCCATCACGGCCGCACGCCGCCCTGCGCCGACGCCTTGATCGATGCCGGCGTCGCGCGGGTGGTGGCGGCGATGCGCGATCCGAATCCGCAGGTTGCCGGACATGGGCTGGAATTGCTGACGCTGGCCGGCATCACCGTGCAAACCGGCCTGCTGGAAGCCGAGGCGCGCGAACTCAACATCGGCTTTATCTCGCGCATGACGCGCGGCCGTCCGTGGCTGCGCTTGAAAACCGCGTCGTCGCTCGATGGCAAGACGGCGCTGCGCAATGGCGCATCGAAATGGATTACCGGCCCCGCCGCGCGCGCCGACGTGCAGCGCTGGCGCGCTCGCGCCTGTGTCGTCCTGACCGGCGTCGGCACGGTGCGGGCCGACGATCCGCAAATGAACGTGCGCGAGATTTCGGCAAGCGATATGGCGACCCCGCGCCAGCCGCTGAAAGTCATCGTCGACAGCCGCTTGAGCACGCCGCCGAACGCGAAGATTCTGCAAGGCGGCGCCTTTATCGCCTGCGCCGAGGCCGACTATTTGCGGCGTACCGCGCTGGAGGCGGCCGGGGCGCAAATACTCGAATTGCCGGGGGCCGATGGCCGCGTCGATCTGCGCGCGCTGGTGCGGGAGTTCGGCCAACAGGGCATCAACGAAGTGCATGTCGAAGCCGGCGCGACGCTGAACGGCGCGTTGCTCGCCGCCGGGCTGGTCGACGAGTGGCTTGCCTACCTGGCGCCGGTGGCGATGGGGCACGCCGCGCGCGGCCTGTTCGACATGCCGGAATTGCGCGACATGGCCGACCGGCGCCGCTTCGAACTGCTGGATCTGCGCCAGCTTGGCGACGATCTGCGCTTGCGCATGCGGCCAGCCTGAATTCTTTTTGAACTGGAGATGTCGTGAATATCAGCCGCAATCATGTGGTTACCCTGAAATATCAGGTCAGCGATCGCGACGGTGAGATCGTCGACGCCGGTCTCGAACCGCTGGTCTATCTGCACGGCGGTTATGGCGGATTGTTCGACGCGCTGGAGGTGGCCTTGCAGGGAAAATCGGCCGGCGAGACATTCCGGGTCGAATTGAGCGCCGAACAGGCGTTCGGCGAATATGACCCGGATCTGGTCAGCGTCGAGCCGCGCGACGCGTTTCCCGCCAACCTTCAGGTCGGCACGCAAGTCGAGCTGGACGCCGAGGACGGCGAAGTCCTGTCGTTCAGCGTGACGCATATCGATGGAGATCAGGTCACGATCAACGGCAACCATCCCTTGTGCGGCCTGGATCTGGTGTTTTCCGGCACGGTTGTCGCGGTGCGGCCGGCCTCCGCCAAGGAAATCGCGCGCGGCGTAGCGGACTGATTTCTGGGGCTGCCGGTTCGGCGGCGATGCTGGGGTTTATGCTGGATTAAGCCGGCCGATTTCCCATGGCCCGTGCAAACCCCTAAAATGCTGGCCTTCTTGCGGCCGGATCAATCCTTGGCCGTCTTTTCTTAGCGGGTGTTCAGCATGTTTACCGGCATCATCCAGGCCGTCGGCCATATTACCCATCTGACAGAGCGCGCCAGCGGCGACGCGCGCGTGACGGTCGCCGCCGGCGGTCTCGATCTCGCCGACGCGCAACTCGGCGATTCCATCGCCTGCAATGGCGTCTGCCTGACCGTGGTCGACAAGACCGCCGACAGTTTCAGCATTGATGTGTCCGGCGAAACCTTCGCCTGCACCATCGGCTTCGCGCCCGGCGATCAGGTCAATCTGGAAAAAGCCATGCGCTTGTCGGATCGACTCGGCGGGCATCTGGTCTCTGGCCATGTCGATGGCGTCGGCGAAGTGCTGCATTTCGCGCCAGTATCGGCGCAGAGCGATGGCAGTTGGCGACTGGACATTCGTGCACCCGCAACCATGGCGCGGTATCTGGCGTCGAAGGGATCAATCGCCGTGAACGGCGTTTCGTTGACGGTGAATGCCGTACGCGGCGCCGAGTTTTCCATCAATCTGATCCCGCATACGCTGGAGCAGACCATGCTGCGGGCGCTGAAACCCGGCGATCGGGTGAATCTGGAAGCCGATATGCTGGCGCGTTACGCCGAGCGCTTGCTGCATTACGTCAACCAACAGGACAAAGATTAAACATGAGCCTCGCCCCCATAGAAGAAATCGTCGCGGAGTTGAAGGCTGGCCGCATGGTCATCCTGGTTGATGAGGAAGATCGCGAAAACGAAGGCGATCTGGTGATGGCGGCCGAGCATGTCACGCCGGAAGCGATCAACTTCATGGTCAGGCACGCGCGCGGTCTGGTCTGTCTGACCTTGACCGACGCGCGTTGCCGCCAGCTCGGTCTGAAGCAGATGGTCAGCGACAATCAGACTCCGCACGGCACCGCGTTCACCGTTTCGATCGAAGCCGCCGAAGGCGTGACCACCGGCATTTCCGCCGCCGACCGCGCCATCACCATTCAGGCGGCGGTGGCCAAGAACGCCGAGCCGGGCGACATCATCCAGCCTGGACACATCTTCCCGTTGCGCGCCCAACCGGGCGGCGTGCTGGTGCGCGCCGGCCATACCGAGGCCGGCTGCGATCTGGTCGGCATGGCCGGCCTGCAACCGGCCTCGGTGATCTGCGAGATTCTCAAGGAAGACGGCAGCATGGCGCGGTTGCCGGATTTGCTGGAGTTCAGCAAGGAACATGGCTTGAAGATCGGCGCCATCGCCGACTTGATCCACTATCGCGCCGCCAACGAACGGCTGGTGGAACGCGAGGGCGAGCGGGAGATCAATACACCTTTTGGCGCGTTCAAGCTGGTGGTCTATCGCGACAAGATCAGCCGCGCCACGCATCTGGCGTTGACCCGTGGCGACATCCGCGCCGAGCTGGAAACCCTGGTGCGCGTGCATGAACCGGTGTCGCTGATCGATGTGCTGGACATGGGCGGCGCGGCGCACGCCTATTCGGTGCCGGCGGCGCTGCAATTGATGGCCGCCTCCAGCCATGCCGGCGCGTTGGTGTTGTTGCACCGCGCGGAATCCGCCGATGAATTGGCGGCGCGGGCGTTGCCGAGCGAAACCGCGCAACCGGCGCGCAAATTCGATCTGCGCAACTATGGCACCGGCGCGCAGATCCTGCGCGATCTGGGGGTCGGCAAGATGCGCCTGCTGGCGACACCGCGCAAGATGCCGGCGATGGACGGCTTCGGACTGGAAGTGACTGGTTATTTTGAACAAGGGAACTGACATGGCTCGCTACGACAACATCAACGAAATCCCACCCAATATCGACGGCAAAGGGTTGCGCATCGGTATCGCCATGAGCCGTTTCAATATGGATGTCTGCGAGGGCTTGCTGTCCTCGGCGATCGCCGCGCTGGAAAAAGCCGGTGTCGCCGATAGCGATGTGGTCATCGCCACCGCGCCGGGGGCTCTGGAACTGCCGTTGATCCTGAAGAAAATGGCGGAATCCGGAAAGTTCGACGCGCTGGTGGCATTGGGCGCGGTGATCCGCGGCGATACCTATCACTTCGAGATTGTTTCCAACGAGATGGCCGCCGGCATCACCCGTGTCGTGCTGGATACCGGCATGCCGATCGCCAATGGCGTGCTGACCACCAATACCGATCACCAGGCCACTTCCCGGATGACCGAAAAGGGCCGCGAAGCCGCCCTCTGCGCGATCGAGATGGCGCGTTTGCTGAAGGTGCTATGAACGCCAAGACGGATACGCCCGCGAAACCGCCACGACGCGGACCGAACCCGCGCCGCGTTTCGCGTGAGCGGGTGTTGCGGGCGCTTTACCTGCGGCAGCTTGCCGGCGGCGATTACGCCAGCCTGCTGGTGCAGGTGGAACGCCATGAACCGGAAGAAAAAGAGGCGGCGGGCGATGCCGAGCTGACCAAACCGCATTCCGGTTTTCTGCGTGAGTTGCTTGATGGCGTGTTGAAGGAATCCGCGAATCTCGATCTGGCGCTGGAGCCGCACCTGGATCGGCCGGTGGTCGAGTTGTCGCCGATCGAACACGCGATATTGCTGATCGGCGCCTATGAGCTGATCCACAGTTTCAACGTGCCGTACAAGGTCTGCATCAACGAAGCGGTTGAGCTGGCCAAGATGTACGGTGGTACCGATGGTCACAAGTTCGTCAACGGCGTGCTCGACAAGCTGGCGCAAATCGCCCGGCAAGTGGAAATCGAAGGCGAACGCCAGGCCTGAAGCCGGCGCTGCTGGCGGAACCGGCGATGCCCTCCGAATTCGATCTCATCCAGCGCTTCTTTACCCGAGCGGCCGCCAACGCCGTGCTGGGCGTCGGCGACGATGCCGCGCTGCTGCGGGTTTCCCCCGGCAAACTGCTGGCGGTTTCCAGCGACATGCTGGTGGCCGGTCGGCATTTTCTGCCGGATGCCGACCCCTATCTGCTCGGCCACAAGACGCTGGCGGTAAATCTCTCCGATCTGGCCGCGATGGGCGCGACGCCACGTTGGGCGACATTGGCGCTGGCCCTGCCGGCGGTGGATGAACCCTGGCTGACGGCGTTCAGCAGCGGATTCTACGATCTGGCGGCGGGTTACGAGGTGACGCTGGTCGGCGGCGATACCACGCGCGGCCCGCTGAATCTGTGCGTCACGGTGTTCGGCGAAATCGATGCGCAGCCGTTGCGCCGCGATGCGGCGCAAGTCGGCGATGAGGTCTGGGTGTCCGGCGCGCTGGGTGGCGCGGCGCTGGGCCTGGCGCATCTGCTGGGTGAGACGACGCTGACCGAGGCCGTCGCGGCTTCCTGCCTGGACCGCTTGCATCGTCCCCAGCCGCGCGTGGCTTTGGGGCGCGCGCTGGGGCAATTGCCGCGGGCGGCGGCGATCGACATTTCCGACGGCTTGCTGGCCGATCTGGGCCATATTCTGGCGCGTTCCGGCGTCGGCGCAGATATCGAATTGACCCAACTGCCGGCGCATCCAGGCATGCCGGCGGATTCGCCATTGTCGCGGCGGTGCCTGCTGGCCGGCGGCGACGATTACGAGCTGTGTTTTACCGCGCCGCGCACCGCCGTCGCCGCGATCCAGGCCGCCGGCGCGTTGGCGGGCGTGGCGGTGAGCCGTATCGGCAGGGTTTCGCGCCAAGCCGGTTTGCGCGTCATCGCCGCGGATGGCCAGCCGCTGTCGATCAAGGAGCGCGGTTTTGACCACTTCGCCGTCTAAAGCCCAACCCGATCTGACTTTTCTGGTTGCTCATCCGGCGCATTTTCTGGCGCTCGGTTTCGGTTCCGGCTTGTCGCCGAAAGCGCCTGGCACCGCCGGTACGCTGGCGGCTTTGCCACTTTTCTGGCTGCTCGCCGAGCATCCGTTCTACTGGTTGTGGATCGCCGCATTTCTGGTCGTCGGGGTCTGGGCCTGCGAGGTCACCGGCCGCCATCTGGGCGTGCATGATCACGGCGGCATGGTCTGGGACGAGATCGCCGCGTTCTTGATGGTGCTGCCGTTCGCGCCGGTCGCCGAGTTGGGCGGATGGATCGCGTTCGGCCTGGCGTTCGCGTTGTTCCGCCTGTTCGACATCTGGAAACCGTTTCCGATCGGCTGGCTGGATGCCCGCGTGCCAGGGGGCTTCGGCGTGATGCTGGATGATGTGCTGGCCGCCGTTTATGCCATCGTCTGTTTGCTCGCGGTTGCCGCATGGCTGTGAGTGAAGCCGATCTGGAAATCATGGCCGCCGAATTGGGCGCGGCCTTGCAACGCCGAGGTTGGCTGTTGGCCACGGCGGAATCGTGCACCGGCGGCTGGCTGGCGCAGGTGGTGACTTCGGTGGCCGGCAGCTCGGCCTGGTTCGATCGCGGTTTTGTGACTTACAGCAACGCGGCCAAACAGGACATGCTGGGCGTGCCGACGACGGTGCTGGCTGAATTCGGCGCGGTAAGCGAGGAAACCGTTCGAGCCATGGTGGCGGGAGCCCTGGATAAAAGTAACGCGCGGGTGGCCGTGGCGATTTCCGGAATTGCCGGACCAGGCGGCGGCACGCCGGAGAAGCCGGTCGGAACCGTCTGCTTTGCCTGGGCGTTATCTGGCCAAGCCTGCGTTAGCGTGACGCGGAAATTCGTCGGCGACCGTCGCCAGATTCGCGCTGCGGCGGTCGGTTTCGCGCTCAGGCAGTTGCAGTCCCTCGTGCCATAATCGCAGCGATCAATCAGGAGAAATAAAGATGGATGAAAACCGCAGCAAGGCGCTCGCCGCCGCCCTAGCCCAGATCGAAAAACAGTTCGGCAAGGGTTCGATCATGAAGATGGGCGATGGCAGCGTCATCGATGATATTCAGGTGGTTTCCACCGGTTCGCTGGGCCTCGATATCGCGCTGGGCGTCGGCGGTCTGCCACGCGGTCGAGTGGTCGAGATTTATGGTCCGGAGTCGTCCGGCAAAACCACGATGACGCTGTCGGTGATTGCCGAAATGCAGAAATTGGGCGGTACCGCCGCGTTTATCGACGCCGAGCATGCGCTGGACCCGATTTACGCCCAGAAGCTCGGCGTCAATGTCGGCGATTTGCTGATTTCGCAGCCGGATACCGGCGAACAGGCGTTGGAAATCGCCGATATGCTGGTGCGCTCCGGCGCGGTGGATATCGTCGTTGTCGACTCGGTGGCGGCGCTGACGCCGAAGGCCGAAATCGAAGGCGAAATGGGCGATTCGCACATGGGCTTGCAGGCCCGTCTGATGAGTCAGGCGCTGCGCAAGCTGACCGCCAACATCAAGCGCACCAATACGCTGGTGATCTTCATCAACCAGATCCGGATGAAGATCGGCGTCATGTTCGGCAGCCCGGAAACCACCACCGGCGGCAATGCGCTGAAGTTCTACGCCTCGGTGCGACTGGATATACGCCGTATCGGCTCGATCAAGCGCGGCGAGGAAGTGGTTGGCTCGGAAACCCGGGTGAAAGTGGTGAAGAACAAGGTCGCGCCACCATTCAAGGAGGCGCTGTTCGACATCCTTTACGGCGAGGGCGTATCGCGCGAGGGCGAGGTCATCGAACTCGGCGTGGCGAACAAGATCGTCGATAAATCCGGCGCCTGGTACTCCTATCAGGGCGAGAAGATCGGCCAGGGCAAGGACAATTCGCGTGAATACCTGCGCGAGCACGCGGAAATCGCCCAGGAAATCGAAGGTTTGATCCGCGAAAAACTGGGTGTGAAGGGTGCCGCGCCCGCTGTTGCGGCGTGACGCTCAGATTGCGGGCGCTGAACATTCTGGCGCGGCGTGAACATAGCCGCGCCGAACTGGCCCGCAAACTCGCGCCACATGCCGAAGCGGCAGCGGTCGAAGCGTTGCTCGATCAGCTCGAACAAGAGAACCTGTTATCCAATTCCCGTTACGTTGACATGCTGGCTCATGCTCGCGCCGGCAAGCATGGCAGTCTGCGGCTGAAGGCCGAACTGCGTGAAAAAGGCGTCGCGGAAATCGACATGAGCGAAGCGCTGCAAACCGCGCGTGAGCAGGACCTGGCTTCGGCGCGCGCGGTCTGGCAAAAGAAATACGGCGCGCTGCCCAGCCAGGTCGCCAACAGCCCCGCGGAACGCGCCCACCAGTCCCGCTTTCTCGCCAGTCGCGGATTCCCCGCCGAGGTGATCCGCAGTGTCATCGGCGGCGTCGACGACGAGTAGTCCTTCCCTCAAAGTCTAGCCCGCAGGACCTTGGCGATTTCCTCGTCGGTCAGTTCCAGCGGGTTGGTCTTCATGCTGGAGCCGCGACTGTTGGCGACGATATGCGGAATGTCGGACAGGCCGACACCATACGATCCCAGGCGCGGCAGGTGCAGACGCCGCGTCCAGTTCTCCAGCGTATCGACCAGCGCAACGCGTGCTTCATCATTGCTCAGATTGCGCATGCTCAACAGACGTCCGACCCGCGCGTACTTGTCCAAAGCGGGGCTGTCCCGCAGGCGTGATTCGAGCGCCGCGATATTGACCCGCGTGGCCTCGGCGACCAGCGTGCCGCAAACCACGCCATGCGGAATCGGAAAAAAAGCCCCCAGCGGCGCCGCCAGTCCATGGACCGAACCCAGGCCAACCTGGGCCAGCGTGATACCCGACAGCAACGCCGCATAAGCCATGGCGGCGCGCTGTTCAGCCGGGTCGCCCTGAGCTTCGTACAGCGGCAGCAGCGCATCGCGCAGCTGCTCGATTCCGGACAGCGCCAGCGCATCGGTGAACGGATTGGCCTTGCTGGACACATATGACTCCAGCAATTGGGTGAACGCGTCCATGCCATTGGCCGCCAGCACGTCGGGCGGGCAGGTGGCGAGCAGATCGGGATCGATCACCGCATGTTCGGCGACTAATTTCTCGTCACGAAAGGATTTCTTGAAGCCGTCCGCGCCATGCATCGAAAGGACCGCGTTGCGGGTGGCTTCCGAGCCGGTGCCGGCGGTGGTGGGGACCGCGATGAAGGGTATTGCCGGGCCGCGGTAGGGTAATTCGGGTCCGACGCCCTCGAGATGGTCCATCACGGAATTGCCGGGTTTCAGCAACCCGGCCATGGCTTTCGCGGCGTCCAATGCGCTGCCGCCACCTATGCCGAGAACGCAATCGACGCGTGTTCCGCAAAGCGCGCGCACGCTGGTGTCAATGAAGTCCGGCGAGGGCTCGCCGATGACCCGCAGTTGCTGGATTTCAATGCCGCGCGCCAGAAGCGCCGCTTCGAGGCGCGGCCAGTGCGGACCGGACAGGAAGGAACTTCCGCCGGTGACGAGCAGGACTCGCGAACCGAATCCGCTGATCAGATCCGGTAAACAGGCGATGCGACCCGCGCCGAATTCGATGCGTGGTAATCGCGCAAGCGTGAAAGAAGAGGCCATTCAAGTCTCCAGTAATAGGTGGGGCAAACCGAATATCGACCTGGATTGTAAGAAATCCCGACGAAAGGTGTTGACGGGTTTTGAGGAAGGCCGTATAGTTGCGGTCTCCCAAACGCGGGGTGGAGCAGTCTGGCAGCTCGTCGGGCTCATAACCCGAAGGTCACAGGTTCAAATCCTGTCCCCGCAACCAGTTCTTTAACAAATCACTTACAGCCTTAAGGTGTGGGCATTGGGTTAAGCCAATTCGCGGAAGATGCAGGTCTGAAGTGAAGGAGCGAAAGATAAAC
>JAGUXX010000168.1 GCA_020061585.1 Betaproteobacteria bacterium
CAACGGCGCCACGCCCAGCGCGGCGACAGCCAGCGCGGCCAGGACCGCGCCGCGCGGTGTCAGACCACGGCGCTCAGCCAATCGCCCAGGCAGGGGTCGGTCGCGCATTCGCTGAAACAGAAAAAATCATCTTCATTGTCCCCGGGCTGAAAAGCATCTTCCGCTTCATCATCCTCGATCGGTTCGCGTAATTCGGTTTCCCAGTGGAATGACATGGGTGGCTCCTTTGATCAATCGAGTGGCCATCATCGCGAATGTGCATGAAATTTAGATGACAAAAGCCTGTTCCGCCAGCTTTAGCCTAGGAGCCTGTCGGACTTTGGAATCGTCGGCTGCAAAGTCCTGGGGGTAAAGCAGGAAATCGACCCCGCCGGGGTCGATTTTCGCTATCGACGACCAAAGACCGACAGGCTCCAAGCGCAGTGTCTACTCGGGTTCATCTGTTTGACATGTTGCGGTGGGATCATCTTCCGCAACCGCATCGGAGCACCTTGATAGCAAAGCGCGGCGAGGTACCAGTCCTAAAACAACTAGCTACACCAATGCTTCGCTTGACCAACGGCCTTCGGGCCGTTTTTTGTTGGTTCCCGAGCACATGCCGGACGCCAACTAAATATCGCTGTCATCCTGGCGAATTAATCTTTCGATATTCGACCTACAACAACGTTGCCCATGAACGCGCCCGAAATCCATACGCATAGCCGGCCCACGCGGTTGACCCTGAGCGATCGCATCGATCAGAACCTGTTCAATACGCTGTACTCGCGTTCGCTGGTCTACAACACCTGCTGGGAAGACCCGGCGGTGGATCGGCAGGCTTTGCGGCTCGGCCCGGACGATCAACTGATGGTCATCTCCAGCGCCGGCTGCAACGCGCTCGATTACGCGCTCGACGCGCCCGAGCGCATCCATGCGGTGGATGCCAACCCGCGCCAGAACGCGCTGCTGGAACTGAAAATCGCGGCGATCCGGCGGCTGGAGCACGAGGATTTCTTCGCGCTGTTCGGCGCCGGTTATCACCCGCGGTTTCGTGATCTGTACCGTTCCGGTCTGCGCGGCGAATTGTCCGATTTTGCGCGCGGCTGGTGGGACAAACAGGCGGACCGGCACGGCGGCTGGTTCACCAGTCCGCTCGGCAGTTTTTATTTTCACGGCCTCGCCGGCCTGGTGGCGCGCGGATTCCGCGCCTATTTCCGGCTGCGACCGCAACTTGCCAACGATGTGCAAGACCTGTTCGCCGCCGCCAATCTGGACACCCAGCGGCGCATCTACGACGAACGCATCGCGCCGGTTCTGTGGACGCCGGCCATGAATTGGCTGCTCGGCCGCCAGCTCACCATGAGTCTGCTGGGCGTGCCGCACCCGCAACGGCGCCTGGTGCAGGCGCAACATGCCGAAGGCGTGGCGGGGTTTGTGCGCGAGGCGATCGAATATGTGTTTCGGCAATTGTCGGTGGCGAACAATTATTTCTGGCGGGTATACGTCGACGGTCGCTACACGCCGGATTGCTGTCCGGAATATCTCAAACCGGACAACTTTCAGGCCTTGAAGGACGGTCTGGTGGATCGCATCCAGACCCACAACTGCACGGTGACCGAATTTCTTCACGACACCCGCAAGCCAATCTCGCGCTTCGTGCTGCTCGACCACATGGACTGGATGAGCAGTTACCACCCGGCGGCGCTGGTCGAAGAGTGGAACGCCATCCTGGCCCGCGCCCGCGGCGGCGCGCGGATCCTGCTGCGCAGCGCCCATGCCGACCCGGGCTTCCTGAACTGGGTGCGGGTCGGGCCGCGCCGGCAACGACTGGATCAAGTACTTGATTTCGATCACGCGCTGGCGGCTCGGCTGCATGCCGAGGATCGGGTGCACACCTATGCCGGCTTCAAGATCGCCGATGTCCCGCTCTGACTTCTCCGCCGACGCCCGCATCGTTTGGCGTCTGTTGCGCGGCCGGCCGCGCGGCGACAGCCATGCCGAGCGGCTGGAAGCGTTCTACGCGCCACAGGCGGCGCACTACGACGCGTTTCGCGCGCGCCTGCTGCATGGCCGCGCGGAACTGATCACCGCGCTGAACATTCCAGCCGCCGCGCGGATTGTCGAGCTGGGCTGCGGCACCGGCGCCAATCTCGAGTTTCTGCGCGCCGGCAAACGGAGTCTGGCGGATTACGCCGCCATCCAGTTGGTCGATCTGTGTCCGGCGTTACTGGCGGTGGCGCGCCGGCGCGCGCGCGGTCACGCCAACGTGGAGGTGATCGAGGCCGACGCCCAGACCTGGCGGCCGCGACATGCGGCGGATTGCGTGATCCTGTCCTACGCGCTGAGCATGATGCCGGACTGGCGCGCGACGCTGGGCAACGCCTGGGACATGCTGGCGCCGGGCGGCCGGCTGGGTATCGTCGACTTTCATCTGCCGGACAACGACGCGCGGATCAGCAACCGGTTCTGGCGCCACTGGTTCGCGCACGACGGCGTGCATCTTTCCGAACACTATCTGCCCGCCCTGCGCGCCTTGAGCAGCAATTTCTTCATCCAGCAACGACGCGCGCCAATTCCCTACCTGCCAATGTTGCGCGCGCCGTATTATCTGTATGTCGGCCACAAACCTCTCTAACCATGTACCGCAGCCTTGACCGCCTGATCATCATCGACGCCGACGGCACGGTCATCGACGCGTTCGCCGCGATTGGCCAGGCGTTCGCGCTGCACGGCATGGATATCGGCGATCTGGAACGCTTTCAGAAGCGCCGCAATCTGTTCAAATACCTGGGCGGACTGAAGGAATTTCCGCGCAATCTGGCCAAGCACTTCGGCAAGCGTGGTCACAAGGGCTTGATCAACACCCTGACCGATATCTACCGCGAGGAAGCCAGCCTCTACCCCGGCATGGTCGAGCTGATCGGCGATCTGCTGGCCACTCCGGATATCCGGGTAGGCGTGGTCACGCGCAATGTCACCCATGAACCCAAGAAAACCCTGGAGAGCTTGTTTACCCGCCACGGCCTGGATGTCGGCAGTCTGGATTTTCTCCACCACATCCCGTTGCGCGACGAGAAAACCCCCTATTTCAAGGCGGTCCGCCGGCAGCTCGACATCAACCCCGCGCGCGCCTTCGCCTGTGGCGACGAGCACAAGGATTTTGCGGCGGCGATCGGCGCCGGCATGCATCCGTTCATCGTCTCCTACGGCTTCGAGGACTTCGCCCGCCTGACGCGCAAGTTCGCCGTACCGGAGGAGATCATTTCGCAATCGCCGCTCGAACTGTGTCGCCGGGTGCGCCACGGCTTGCAGATCGCCGAAGCCGCTGGCTGAGCCTCGCCCCGGGCGGCGGGAACTCGCGCCCTGTCGATACAATCAGTGCCGTATCGGCGCGCCGCGCAACATTCCGCGGCGTACCGTTGCACGTGGCTTGTAAACCCTCGACGCCTGGCAAGCGTTGGGGTAGTTGACGCCAATACCGCGCGATCAACTATCCTTGACCGACGTACCCGTACAGATAACCAGGAGACCCGACATGCAAGCAAACCGCTACCGCCTTTTTCTCATGACCCTCATGCTCGCCTTGTCGACGCCGATGTCGGCCTGGGCCGCCAGTTCCACCGACGTCGCGGCGCAAGTCCGGGCTCAGTGGGCGGAGGCCCGGGTCGCCTATCTGGCTTCGGTCAAACCCCACACCGCCGATCCGCTGGTGGCCCAATACACCAAGGCCCTGGACAAAGCCGGCAAATCGCTGGATAAATACCTTGAGCTCAAGTCAGCTTCGCCCGCGCCAAAAGCCACCGCGTTGACCCCGGCGGTGGACCAACTGGTCAAGGATCTCGGCGCGCTACGTGTACTTCAAGGCAAAGCCAAGGGCAAACTGGCCACCGCGCTGGGCGCGGCACTCGCGCAACATAATCAGGTCACCCAGACCGCGTTGAAGAACATGCGCTGATCCGTAGTTGACCTTGCCGATACACGCGGCCTGATTGCACACGTCCCTTACCCGTCGGAGCCCGTTCATGCCGCTACCCATCCTTGCCCTGCTGTCAGGGTTGCTGTTGAGTTTCGCCGCGTATGGACAAAGCGTCACCGGCACCGCCGGCGTCGTCAGCCTGCAAGGCGTGGTGGAATATCAAACGTCTCTCGGCGCCGCCTGGCAACCGGTGCGGGTCAATCAGAAACTGCTGCCCGGGCATAGCCTGCGCACCGGCCCGCATAGTCGCGCGGCGCTGCTGCTGGACGACAACACCCAGGTGCGTCTGCACGAAAAGACCGTGCTGGCAATCCAGGCGGTCGAGGCCAAGCCGCTGTCGGCCGGGCAGACCAAATTTCGCCAACTGCTCGGCCGCGCCTGGGTGCAGTCGAAGACTCCGCCCAAGCAACTGACCTGGCAGACCCCCACCGCCGTGGCCGGCCTCCGAGGCACCGATTGGGAAATGCAGGTCGCCGAGGATGGCAGCTCCTTGCTGTCGGTATTCAGCGGCGAAATCGACTTCTCCAACGATTTTGGTCGCGTCGCCGTGGCGGCCAACGAACAGGCGCGGGTCGAGCCCGGCAAGGCGCCGGTCAAGCTGGTGGTGCAGAACCTCAAGGAACGCGTGCAGTGGGTCAGCGCCTATCCGGTGGAACCGTTGCGCCATGTCGCGCTGGATGGCGACAGTCTCCCCGGCCTGCGCCAGCGTCTGAGCGAAGCCAGCGACAGCGACCCGGCGACGCGCGCGCAACGCGGC
>JAGUXX010000187.1 GCA_020061585.1 Betaproteobacteria bacterium
GCCAGATCCATGCCGGGCCGCAGCGCCTGCGCCGCCACCTGCGCGCCGCCGCGCAGCGACTGGTGCAGAAAAAAGCCGATGAAGCCGAACAGGCCCAGCCACGAGAAGCGGCTTGCGCTCGGCGGCAGCAGATGCAGACTGGCCGCTACCGCCAGGCCGACGCTGACCAGACCGATCCCCCAGCCATCCGCGCGCCCCTCGGTCAAGGCCCACCAGAGCAGCGCCAAGACCAGACCGCGAGCGAGCAGCGCGCGCATCATCATGGCGAGGCCTTCGGATGGGAAAAGCGCAGCCGGTCCGGCGCGTTGGTGCCGCCGGTCATCACGAAGGTCATGCCTTCCTCGACGCTCCAGTCGGTCTGCACCACGTCTTCCAGCGGCACGATCTCGATATAGCCGGAGGTCGGATTCGGCGAGGTCGGCACGTAGACCGCCGCCAGTTCCCGGCCGGTATCCGGATCGGTCATGACTTTGGTGACGAAGCCGAGCGCCTTCATCTCCGGCGACGGAAAGGCGATCAACACCACCCGCTGACCGGCCATCGGCGACTGCCGCAGACTTTGCAGAAAGCGCTTGGTCGCGCCGTAAATGGATTGCACCAGCGGCAGCCGATTGAGCTGATTTTCCAGAAAGGCGATCAGTTTCCGGCCCAGCACCAGCGAGGTCAGCAGGCCCACACCATAAAACCCGGCCAGGGTCACCAACGCCGCCAGCACATATTGCACGGTCGGATTCAGCAGCACGCCGGCCAGCGTCGCGGACAGCGGCTCGATGCCGCGCGCCAGGCCACGCAACAACGGCGAACCGGCATTGGCCAGCAGACTGAACAGAAAATCCAGTACCAGCCAGGTCACCCACAGCGGCGCCAGCGTGAAGAAGCCGATCAGGATATGCCGCACCAGATGCGGTTGAGCGGCGGGAGAGGGTGTTGCATTCACGGATTCAGGCGACATGGAATCAACGCATCAGGTTCGACAACGGCACGTTGGCCGCCCGCTGATCGACCAGATTCAGATGCTCGATCAGTGTGGCCAGTTCCTCGTCCAGTTTGATCCGCGCCGCATCCGGCATCTTGTTCAGCGCATCGATCATCAGACCGGTCAACGGACGCGGCGCGCGCGCCAGAATTTCGCCGCCGGCCTCGGTCAGGCGCAAACGGACCACACGCCGATCCTGCTCGCCGCGGATGCGTTCCACCAGACCGGCGCGCGCCAGCTTGTCGAGCAGATTGCTGGCCGTGGAGACATGCACCGAAATCGCCTGACTCAATTGCGACACGGTGATCCCTGGCTTGTCGGCTATCGTCGCCAGCACCCAGACCTGCGCGCCGCTGATGCCGCAAGCGGCTTCCAGCGCCTGGGAATGCTGGCGCACCGCGCCGATAATGATGCGAAATTTTTGCAGCGTTTCGAGAGCTGACGGGGAGGACATGAAACGGATCCGGTCGAATTGAGCTGGTTGAGCGGGTGAAAAGACAGCTTCGGCACCTTAGCAAGCTACGACATCGTACTTCAGCCGTCATTCCCGCGCATGCGGGAATGACGGCAATTCAAAGGGTTGCCGCCAGTGCCCATTTGCATCCCCTGGCTGATTAGCGGTTTTTGGGAAAATGGTTTCGTGCAATAATGTTTTCCGCAAAACAAGGATGCCAATACAAAGGAGACCTATGGTTGCACAGTTCGATTGCCCGCCAGCCGCCCTAAAGCGGCGCCCGCCAGGCAAGTAGATGGCGGGATTGGAAACCCCCGGCCACCCCGCCGCGCACGCTTCCCCCATCCTGTTGTTCGGCGAGTTGTTGGCGGACTGCTTTCCGGATCGCGAAGTGATCGGCGGCGCGCCGTTCAATGTCGCCCGCCACTTGCGCGGTCTAGGTCGCCAGCGCGAACTCGATCCGGTGTTGGTGACACGCATCGGCAAGGACGAGCGCGGCGCACGTTTCCTGAACGTCTTGCAGGCGGCGGGCCTGGCGATCGACGGCGTGCAGCAGGATCTGCTGCGCCCCAGCGGCCAGGTGCGGGTCGCGCTGGACGCCGAAACCGGCGGGCATCGCTTCGACATCGCGCCGGATCAGGCCTGGGATTTCATTCATGCCGACATGGCGCGTCTGATCGGCTTGCTGTGCCGACCGCAATGGCTGTATTTCGGCACGCTGGCGCAGCGCGGCGCGTCGCGGCGCGGCTTGCGCGCCTTGTTGCAGACCACTCGGGCGCATGGCTTTCTCGACCTCAATCTGCGCGATCCCTGGGTGCGCAAGGAGGTGCTGCGCTGGTCGCTGGACAAGGCGGAGATCGTCAAGCTGAACCTGGAAGAACTGCGGCGCGTCGCGCGGATGTTCGGTCTGACCGGCGCCACGTCGCGCCTGCTCGGCGACAGCTTCATCGCCACGTTCGGCATCGACCGGCTGTTGGTGACCGAGGGTAACGCCGGCGCCTGGCTGCTGGATGCCGAGCATCGCTATGTCCACACCAACAGCGCCGCTCCGGCCATCGAGGTCGTCGACAGCGTCGGCGCCGGCGACGCCTTTTCCGCCGTGTTCCTGCTCGGTCTGCTGCGCGACTGGCCGGTCGAGTTGACCCTGGACCGCGCGCATCGTTTCGCCGGCGAGATCTGCCGCCTGCGCGGCGCGATACCGGAAAGCGACGCGTTCTACCGGCCGTTCATCGCCGAATGGCGTCTGAACGAGGAGCAAGCCACATGAATCCATTGCATATCGTGTTGATCAGCGTGCACGGCCTGATCCGCGGCCGCAACCTGGAACTGGGTCGCGACGCCGACACCGGCGGCCAGACCCTGTATGTCGTGGAACTGGCCAGATCGCTGGCGGAACTGCCGGACGTGGCGCGAGTGGATCTGCTGACCCGGCGGGTGGCGGACCCGCAGGTCGGCGACGACTACGCCGCGCACATCGAGCCGCTGTCGGCGAAAGCCAACATCGTGCGCATCGACGCCGGCCCGGAGGGTTACATCCGCAAGGAAGAACTCTGGGACCATCTGGACTCCTTCGCCGACAACGCGCTGGCCTTTCTGCGCGCCGAACAGCTGGACCCGGACATCGTCCACAGCCACTACGCCGATGCCGGTTATGTCGGCGTGCGTCTGGCCAATCTGCTCGGTGTGCCGCTGGTGCATACCGGCCATTCGCTGGGCCGGGTCAAGCGTCGCCGGCTGATCGCTTCCGGCCTGAAGCGTGACGCGATCGAAACCCGCTATCACATGGCGCGGCGCATCGAGGCGGAAGAATTGACGCTGGGTTCGGCGTCGCTGGTGATCGCCTCCACCGGCAACGAGATCGAGGAACAGTACGGCCTGTACGATCACTACCAACCCGAGCAGATGCGGGTGATCCCGCCGGGCACCGATCTGAACCGCTTCATGCCGCCGGACGGCCGGGAGCAACAGGCGCCGATCGCCGCCGTGCTGGCGCGGTTTCTCAAGCAGCCCGACTTGCCGATGATCCTGGCGCTGTCGCGTCCCGACGAGCGCAAGAACATCGCCACGTTGCTGCGCGCCTATGGCGAATCGCCGGAATTGCAGGCGCGCGCCAATCTGGTGGTGGTGGCCGGCAACCGCGACGACATCCGCGATCTGGACAGCGGCGCGCAGACCGTGCTGGGCGACCTGTTGCTGGACATCGACCGCTACGATTTGTACGGCAAGGTGGCCTACCCCAAGCATCACCGGCGCGAGGAAGTGCCGATCATGTATCGCCTGGCGGCGGCGTCCGGCGGGGTGTTCGTCAATCCGGCCTTGACCGAGCCGTTCGGGCTGACCTTGATCGAGGCGGCGGCCAGCGGCCTGCCGATCGTCGCCACCGCCGACGGCGGGCCGCGCGACATCATCGGCAACTGCCATAACGGCTACCTGATCGACCCGCTCAGCGCCGAGGACATCACCACGGCGCTGCTGGAAACGCTCAATGACCGGGAGCAGTGGACGGCGCTGGCGCGCGCCGGACTGCAAGGCGTGCAGCGGCATTACGCCTGGCGAGCGCATGCGGAGTCATACCTGGCGGCGGTGAAACCGCTGCTCGAACAGGACAGCCCGGCGCGCATCCCGCCGCCCAGACGTTCGATGCTGTACCACGATCGGGCGATCTTCACCGACCTGGACCAGAATCTGCTAGGCGATCCGGAATCGCTGGCGGAATTCATCAAGGAAACGCGGGCGCACCGCAAATGCGCCAGCTTCGGCATCGCCACCGGACGCTCGCTGGAGTCGGCGCTGAAGGTGATGCGCCGCTACGCCATTCCGATGCCGGATGTGCTGATCACCAGTCTCGGCTCGGCGATCCACTTCGCGCCCGAATACGCCGTCGACCAGGCCTGGTCGCGCCATATCGACCATCTGTGGACGCCGATGCGGGTACGCGCGGTGCTTGACGAACTGCCCGGTCTGAAACGCCAGCCCAAGGAGGAACAGGGCCGGTTCAAGATCAGCTATTACATCGACCCCGGCATCGCGCCATCGCTGGAGGAAATCAACCGCCTGCTGCACCAGGCCGACCAGACCGTCAACGTCACGCTGTCGTTCGGCCAGTTCCTCGACGTGCTGCCGATCCGCGCCTCCAAGGGCTTCGCGGTGCGCTGGTTCGCGGATCAATGGGGCGTGCCGCTGGAACAGATCCTGGTCGCCGGCGGCTCCGGTTCCGACGAGGACATGATGCGCGGCAACACCCTGGCGGTGGTGGTGGCCAACCGCCACAACGACGAACTGCGCGCGCTGGCCGAGGTGGAACGCATCTACTTCGCCCAGGCCGGCTATGCGCGCGGCATCCTGGAAGCCATCGAGTATTACGATTTCTATCGCGCCTGCCGGGTGCCGCCGAGGCCGCTGTAAATGGACCCGCTCATCCTGCTCGCCACCGATCTGGATCGCACCCTGCTGCCGAATGGCGCGCAGCCGGAATCGCCGCTGGCCCGCCCGCTGTTCAAGCGACTGGCGGCGCGACCGGAGATCCGCCTGGCCTATGTCAGCGGCCGGCATCCGGCGCTGGTGGAAGCGGCCATCGCCGAATACGCGCTGCCGCGTCCGGCGTTCGTCATCGCCGATGTCGGCGCCAGTCTCTACGACGTCGATGCCGAGACCTGGCGGCCACGCCAGGACTGGCGCGACGCCATCGCGCCCGACTGGGGCGGCCACGAGCGCGCCGATCTGGCCGCGCTGTTGCAAGATCTGGCCGATTTGACCATGCAGGAAACCGCCAAACAGGGCGTGTTCAAACTGAGCTATTACGCCGCGCCGCTGCAACATCCGACCGACTTGCTGAACCGGGTGCGCGACCGCCTGGCGCCCAGCGGCGCCGAGGTCAATCTGATCTGGAGCGTCGACGAAACCACCGCCACCGGCCTGCTCGACATCCTGCCGGCCGCCGCCGGCAAGCTGCGGGCGCTGGAATTTCTGCGCGCCAGGCTGGGCATTCCGCGGCAACAAACGCTGTTCGCCGGCGACAGCGGCAACGACATGGAAGTGCTGGTCAGCGACATCCCGGCGGTGCTGGTCGCCAACGCGCAAGACGCGGTCCGCGCCGAAGCCGCGGCGCGGGCCAACCCGGCTTTCCTGTATCTCGCCGGCGGCGGCCTGTTCGACATGAACGGCAACTATAGTGCCGGCATCCTGGAAGGGCTGGTGCATTTCATCCCGGAAACCCGCGCCTGGCTGATCCCCGACACCTTGCAAACGCTGTTCTGAGCGGCGAAAGAATCCACACAAATGTACGAGCAAGCCTCGCATTCCCTGCTGAATGAAATTCTGATCGAGCTGAAGCCGGAGATCGGCACGCAGCGCCTGCGGCATTTCTATACCCGGCTCGGCGCCAACTTCTACGCCATCCATACGCTGTTCAAGCTGCTCTACGGCGAACGCGACGACTTCAAGGCGCAGATGGTCAGCCTGGTCGAGACGCTGGCCTTCCGCTACATGGAACGCACGCCGGCGCTGCGCAAATCCGATCTGGCGCGGGAACGCGACTACAACTGGTTCCTCAGCCAGAAGTGGGTCGGCATGGCCTTGTACTGCGACCGGTTCGCCGACGACCTGCAAGGCCTGCGCGACAACCTGCCCTACTTGCAGGAGCTGGGCATCAATCTGCTGCACGTCATGCCGATGCTGGACTGTCCGCCGGAACACAGCGACGGCGGCTATGCGGTGCGCGATTTCTTCAAGATCGACGCGCGCTTCGGCAGCAACGCCGATCTCGAAGCGCTGGCCGCCACGCTGAAGCGGCGCGACATGCTGCTGGCGCTGGATGTGGTGGTCAACCACACCTCCAACGAACACGAATGGGCGCAACGCGCGCGCCAGGGCGAACAGAAATACCAGGATTACTACTTCGTCTTCGACGACCGCGAGATTCCCGATATCTACGAAGCCACCATGCCGGAAATCTTTCCGGTCACCGCCCCCGGCAACTTCACCTGGGACGCCGAGATGGGCAAGTGGGTGATGACGGTGTTCAACACCTACCAATGGGATCTGAACTATCGCAACCCGGCGGTGCTGATCGAAATGATCGACATCATCCTGTACTGGGCCAACCAGGGCGCCGACATCCTGCGTCTGGACGCGGTGGCGTTCCTGTGGAAGAAGATGGGCAGCGTCTGCCAGAACGAACGCGAGGCGCACCTGCTGTTGCAGTTGATGAAGGATTGCTGCCAGGTCACCGCGCCGGGCGTGCTGTTCATCGCCGAAGCGATCGTCGCGCCGAGCGAAATCTCCAAATACTTCGGCGAGGACGCGATCAACGCCAAGGAATGCGAGATCGCCTACAACGCGACGCTGATGGCGCTGCTGTGGGACGCGGTGGCGACCAAGAACGCGGCGCTGCTGAACCAGGGCATACGCCACCTGCCGGCCAAACTCGAACGCGCCACCTGGCTGAACTACGCGCGTTGCCACGACGACATCGGCCTGGGCTTCGACGATGCCGACATTCGCCGCGCCGGTTACGACCCGGGTCCGCATCGGCGCTTCATCCTCGACTACTACACCGGGCGTTTTCCGGATTCGCCGGCGCGCGGCCTGCCGTTCGGCGAAAACGCCAAGACCGGCGACGCGCGCATCTCCGGTTCGCTGGCTTCGCTGGTGGGTCTGGAATCGGCGCTGGAAAACCGCGATGCCGAGGCGATCGACGCGGCGATCGACACCATCGTGCTGCTGCACAGTGTGCTGCTGTCGTTCGGCGGCCTGCCGCTGCTGTATTACGGCGACGAAATCGGCACGCTGAACAGCCTGGAATATCTCGCCGACCCGAGCAAGGCGGCCGACTCGCGCTGGATGCATCGCTCCAGCCTGGACTGGAACAAGGCGAAAAAACGTCGCCTGGCCGGCAGCGTCGAGCAGCGCATCTTCAGCGCGCTGAAAAAAATGATCGCGCTGCGCAAAGAGACTTCGGCGTTCGCGGATTTCGACAACCGCCAATTGCTGACCCTGGACAACCCGAATCTGCTGGCGTTCAGCCGCTGCGACCCGCTCAACAGCCGCAAGCGGGTGCTGGTCATCGGCAACTTCAACAACACCGAGCAAAGCTTGCCGATCGAGGCCTTGACGCCGCACGGCTTCTTCCTCGGCGGCGGCATGAAAGATCTGTGCGGCGGCGGCGGCATCGAAGCGATCGACGATGCGCTGCTCATCCCGCCCCTGGCTTGTTTGTGGTTGACGGAGTAAATATGGAATTCAGCGGATTTTTTTTCAACGACCCAGCCGCCTGGAACACGCTGGCGCGCACCGGCTTGCGCATCGGCGTGATACTCGCCATCGCCTGGGTGATGCTGGCCTTGTCGCGCAATCTGATTCCGATGCTGCGCCGGCAGTTGCAAAAGCAGACCGACGACCCTGAACAGCACAAACGTCTGGAAACCCTCGGCCGGGTGTTTCGCTACGCGGCCGCCGTGATCATCACGCTGATCACCGGCATGCTGGTGCTGTCGGAGATCGGCATCTCCATCGCCCCGATCCTGGCTTCCGCCGGGGTCATCGGCATCGCCATCGGCTTCGGCGCGCAGAGCTTGGTCAAGGACTACTTCAACGGCTTCTTTCTGTTGATGGAAAACCAGGTACACCAGGGCGATGTGGTCACCGTCGCCGAACTCGGCGGTTTCGTCGAGGAAGTCACGCTGCGCTACATCCGCCTGCGCGACTACGAGGGCACGGTGCATTTCGTGCCCAACGGCCAGATCACCACGGTATCCAACCGCAGCCGCGGTTTTGCTTTCGCGCTGGTCGACATCGGCGTCGCCTACCGCGAGGACGTCGAACAGGTGTTTCAGGTGATCCGCGAGGTCGCGGCGGAGATCCGCGCCGATGCGGACCTCGGCCCGTTGATCCTCGACGAGCTCGATCTGGCCGGCGTCGATGCCTGGGCCGATTCGGCGGTGATGATCCGCTTCCGCATCAAGGTGCGGCCGTTGCAGCAATGGACGGTGAAGCGCGCCTTCCTGCTGCGGCTGAAGAATGAATTCGACCGCCTTGGCATCGAAATCCCCTACCCGCATCTGACGCTGTACGCCGGCCAGGACAAGGACGGCGGCGCGGCGCCGCTGCATCTGCTGAATCAACGCCGGGCGGCGAACAACCACTCTTCGACTCACGCTGAAACGACCAACCATGACCACTAAGACACTGACGCTGTTGCTGGCCGCGTCGCTGCTGAGCGGCTGCGCCTATCACGGACCGGATGCCCTGCGCATGACCCGACCGGAATACAACGTGGTGATACAGCAGACCAACGACCAGGAATTGCTGTTGAACCTGGTGCGCCTGAAATATCGCGACACGCCGTACTTCTTGAGCGTCGAAAAAGTCGCCTCCAGCATGGAATTCAGCCGCGGCCTGTCGGCCAGCGCGGCGTTGCCGGAAAGCGCCGACAACAGCTTTGGTCTGGCCGGCGCGATCGGCTTCGCGGAGAAGCCCACCTTGTTCTATTCGCCGCTGGAAGGCGAGAAATTCGTCCGTCAGATGATGACGCCGCTGCCGCTCGACACGCTGATCCTGCTGGCGAATTCCGGTTGGTCGGTGGAACGCGTGTTCGCGGTCACCCTGCAAGCCATGAACGGCGTCAAGAACGCCCCCACCGCTTCCGGCCCGACGCCGTCGCGCGAGCCCGAGTTCCGCGACTTCCGCGCCGCGCTCAAGCATCTGCGGGCGCTGCAAATACGCAAATTGGTTGAACTCGGCCGCGCGCCGGATGGCGCCGGGCTGGAGCTGCGGTTTGCCGCGCAAACGGCGAACGACGCCGACGCGCGCGCCTTCAAGCAGATGCTGCGCCTGGATCCGCAACGCGATCGCTACCGGCTGAACGTCGGCCTGGGCGGCAGCGGCGGCGACAGCATCGCGGTCGCCACCCGTTCGCTGATCGCCACCATGAATTACCTGTCGCAAGGCGTCGAACCGCCACCGATCGATCTGGCCGCCGGACGCGTCACCCGCACGCTAGACAATGCCGAACAGCCCTTCGACTGGCAACAGCTGCTGTCCGGCATTTTCCGCGTGCAGCCCAGCGCGCAAGCGCCGGACAACGCCGCCGTCGCGGTGCGTTATCGCAATGCCTGGTTCCAGATTCCCGACAACGATCTGGACAGCAAGGCGACTTTCGCCCTGCTCTCGCAATTGCTCGCGCTGCAAGGCGGCATGACGCCGGGACAAGGCGCCAACCTCAGTTACTCGATCAGCCCCTGAAACAGCGGACAGGAATCTACGCTTGTACCCAAAAATCAAATACCGGGCCTACACCCTCAACAACTTCCGCGACATCCCGCAAATGGCGGCGCTGCCGGAAGCGCTGAAATTCGATATCGAGGTGGTGGGACACGTCCTGCCGTTCAAGGCCAACAACTTCGTCGTCGACCATCTGATCGACTGGGAAGCAGCGCCCGACGATCCGCTGTTCGTGCTGACCTTTCCCCAGCGCGACATGCTGCAACCGGCGCATTACGCGGAAATCGCCGGCTTGCTGCGCGCCGGCGCCGACAACGCCGAGCTCAAGGCCGCCGCGCAGCGCATCCGCCTGCAACTGAATCCGCACCCGGCCGGCCAGGTCAGCCACAACATCCCCAGCCTGGAAGGCGAGCCGCTGGACGGCATGCAGCACAAATATCGGGAAACCGTGCTGTTCTTTCCCAGCCAGGGTCAGACCTGCCACGCCTATTGCAGCTTCTGTTTCCGCTGGCCGCAATTCGTCGGCATGGCCGAACTCAAATTCGCCAGCCGCGAGGTGGATCGCCTGATCGACTACCTGCGGGCCAATCCGCAGGTCAGCGATGTGCTGTTCACCGGCGGCGATCCGTTGATCATGTCGACGCGCAATCTGGCGCAGTACATCGAGCCCTTGCTCGCCGCCGACCTGCCCAACCTGCGCCGCATCCGCATCGGCACCAAATCGCTGAGCTTCTGGCCGCACCGCTTTCTCGGTGACGACGACGCCGACGATCTGCTCGCCCTGTTCGCCAAGGTCACCGCCAGCGGCCGGCATCTGGCGCTGATGGCGCATTTCAACCACCCGCGCGAACTGCAACCCGAACCGGTGCGCCAGGCCATCGCCCGGATCCGCGCGACCGGCGCGGCAATCCGCAGTCAATCGCCATTGCTGCGCCACATCAACGACGACCCGGCGCTGTGGATCGAATTGTGGAACCGGCAGGTCGACCTGGGTTGCATCCCTTATTACATGTTCCTCGCCCGCGACACCGGCGCGCGCGACTATTTCAGCGTGCCGCTGGTGCGCGCCTGGGAGATCTACCGCGAGGCCTACCAGCGCGTCAGCGGACTGTGCCGCACCGTGCGCGGCCCCAGCATGTCGGCCAATCCGGGCAAGGTACAGGTGCTCGGGGTGTGCGAGATCATGGGCGAGAAAGTCCTGCAACTGCGCTTCATCCAGGGCCGCAATCCGGATTGGGTGCATCGGCCGTTCTTCGCGCGATACGACGCACAGGCCACCTGGCTGAACGAGCTGCAACCCGCCTTCGGCGAGCCGCGCTTCTTCTATCAGGACGAACTGGAACAGTTCTACCGGGAAAATCTCGCCGCCGACCATCCCGAAGACTACGAGTGACACGCGCCGTGGCTCTGCCATGCCACGGCGATTTCCGGTATGTTGCGCGGACCTTTTCCCGCGAGCACCGGCATGGACTTTACCGACGACCTTCAGACCCTGCTGTTCCATGCCCTGGAACTGATCCGGACGCCGCTGTTCTGGACTCAGGTCGGCGTGCTGATCCTGGCCGCCAGCGGCGCGATGATGGTGCACATCACCCTCGGCCAGAGCATCGGCGAGCGTTCCGAGCTGAATCCGGAACTGGCGATGCGGCGCATGGCGCTGAAGACCCTGCAACGCATCCTGTTTCCGATCAGCATGCTGATCGGCGTACTGGCCGGTCGGGCGCTGATGGCGCACTGGCAGCGGCCGGTGAATCTGCTGGAACTGGCCATCCCGTTGCTGACTTCGTTGGCGGCGATCCGCATCGTGGTGTATTTCCTGCGCAAGGCGTTCCAGCCCAGTCCGGCGGTGAAGGCCTGGGAAAACCTCATCTCCACGTCGATCTGGATCGTCGTCGCGCTGCATCTGCTGGACTGGTTGCCGGCGGTGCTGACAGCGCTGGACGGCATGGCGATGCAGGTCGGCAGCGTCAGGATATCGCTGCTGGCGACCGGCAAACTGATCCTCGCCCTGATCCTGCTGTGGGTCGTCGCGTTGTGGCTATCGGCATTGATCGAGCATCGCATCAGCCAAACCCAATACGTCAACGCCAGCATGCGCGTGGCGCTGGTCAAGCTGAGCAAGTTCGTGTTGCTGGTGCTGGCGTTCCTGCTGGCGCTGAACGTGGTCGGCATCGATCTCACCGCGCTGGCGGTGTTCGGCGGCGCCCTGGGCGTCGGCATCGGCTTCGGTCTGCAACGCATCGCCAGCAATTTCATCAGCGGCTTCATCGTGCTGTTCGACCGCTCGATCCGGCCCGGCGATGTGATCACCATCGGCACTACCTTCGGCTGGGTGCAGGAACTCAATGCCCGCTATGTCGTGGTGCGCGATCGCGCCGGCGTCGAGCGGCTGATCCCCAACGAAACGCTGATCACCAATGAAGTCATCAACTGGAGCTACACCGACCGCAATGTGCGGGTCAAGATTCCGGTCTCCATCAGTTACGACAACGACCCGGAACAGGCCATGCGCATCCTGCTCGAATCGGCCAACGCCAACCCGCGGGTGTTGGCCGACCCGGTACCAACGGCGCGCTTGATGAACTTCGGCGACAACGGCATCGAGCTCGAATTGCGGGTCTGGATCCAAGACCCGGAAGCCGGCATCGCCAGCGTGCGCTCCGACATCAGCGTGGCGATCTGGCGCGCCTTCAAGACCGCCGGCATCAGCATTCCCTACCCGCAGCGCGATCTGCACATCGTCGGACAGGGATCGATTCATGCCACATGACGTCAGCCTGATCGCGACCATCGCCGCCGGCTTCGGCCTGGCGATGATCTTCGGTTACGTCGCCGCACGTCTGCACATGCCGCCGCTGGTGGGCTATCTGCTGGCCGGCATCATGATCGGCCCGGCGACACCCGGCTTCGTCGCCGATGTCGGTCTGGCCGGGCAGTTGGCGGAAATCGGCGTGATGCTGCTGATGTTCGGCGTCGGCCTGCATTTCTCGCTCGACGATCTGCTGGCGGTGCGCCGCATCGCCGTGCCGGGCGCCATCGTGCAGATTTCGGTGGCGGTCCTGCTGGGCATGGGCACGGCCATGTTCTGGGGCTGGAATCTCGGCGCCGCGCTGGTGTTCGGTCTCAGCCTTTCCGTGGCCAGCACCGTGGTCCTGCTCAGGGCGCTGGAAGCCAGGGGGCTGCTGGATTCGATCAACGGCCGCATCGCCGTCGGCTGGCTGATCGTCGAAGATCTGGTGATGGTGCTGGTGCTGGTGTTGCTGCCGGCGCTGGCCGGCGTGCTGGGGTCCGCCGATGCGGCCGTTCAAGCCCATGCGTCGACGCATACCGCCGGCGGCATCTGGGCGGCGATGGGCATCACCCTGGCCAAGGTCGTCGCCTTCATCGCCTTCATGTTGATCGTCGGGCGCCGCCTGCTGCCCAAGCTGCTCTGGCTGGTGGCCCGCACCGGCTCGCGCGAGTTGTTCACCCTGAGCGTGGTGGCGGCGGCGCTGGGCGTCGCGTTCGGCGCCGCCAAGCTGTTCGATGTGTCATTCGCCCTGGGCGCATTCTTTGCCGGGATGATGATGCGCGAATCCGAGTTCAGCCATCGCGCCGCCGACGAATCCCTGCCGTTGCGCGATGCGTTTGCCGTGCTGTTCTTCGTTTCGGTCGGCATGCTGTTCGATCCCGCCGTGGTGCTGGAGCAGCCGTTCAAGCTGCTGGCGGTGATCGCGATCATCATGGTCGGCAAGACCATCGCGGCGATGGTGCTGGTGCTGTTGTTCCGCTACCCGCTGAACACCGCGTTGACGGTCGGCACCAGTCTGGCGCAGATCGGCGAGTTCTCGTTCATCCTGGCGTCCCTGGGCGTGGCTCTGGGCCTGATGCCGGCCGAGGGACAAAGCCTGATTCTCGCCGGCGCGCTGATTTCGATCGCCGCCAACTCGGCGTTGTTCGCCGCCAACGAGCCGCTGCTGAAGTGGGTGCGCAAACGCTCGGCGCTGGCCCGGCAACTCGACCTGCGCGACGATCCGCTGGCGCAATTGCCGATGACCACCGACCAGTCGGTGCTCAGCGGCCAAGTGGTCCTGGTCGGCTATGGCCGGGTCGGTCGACGCATCGGCATGGCGTTGAAGGCGCAGAAGATTCCCTTTGTCGTCGCCGAGCAGAACCGCGAGATCGTCGATGCCTTGCGCAAGGACGGCATTCCCGCGGTCAGCGGCGACGTCGCCACGCCGGAAGTCCTGATTCAGGCCCATGTCACCCGCGCGGCGATGCTGGTCATCGCCATTCCGGACACGGTGAATGTGCGCAAGATGGTGGAAATCGCCAGAACCCTGAATCCGACCATTTCCGTCGTGTTGCGCACGCATAACGAGGAAGAGGCGGAGTTGTTGCGCCAGGAAACCGCCGGCGCCGTGTTCCTCGGCGAAAGCGAACTGGCGCGCGGCATGACGACGCATATCCTCAACAATCTGCGCCCCCGGGCAGGCCACACCGCTTAGCTCGAAGCGAACCCGGAAAGGCCAGTCAATAGGCGCGCTGCTTGATGGACAACTTTGCCCAGATCCTTTTGCTGCTTGGCGCTACGGTTGCGGTCGTGGTCGGCTTCCTGCGGCTGCGCATTCCGTCCAGTCTGGGCTATCTGCTGGTGGGCGTCATGCTTGGGCCGCATACCATCGGACCGACTGTCGATCTTGATCAGATGCAGACGCTGGCCGAATTCGGCATCGTTTTCCTGCTGTTCACCATCGGTTTGAATTTTTCCTTGCCGCAATTGCACGCCCTGCGGCATCAGGTACTCCTGCTGGGCACCGGACAGGTGCTGTTCACCACCGCCGCGGTTGGCCTGATCGGCTGGCTGGCGGGTTTGCCGGCAATTGCCGCGTTTGTCGTCGGCGCCGTGTTCGCGCAGTCATCGACCACCATCATCGGCAAGCAATTGACTGAGCAGGCCGAGGACAACAGTCGTCATGGTCGGCTCGGTCTGGCGATGTCGGTGTTCCAGGACATCACCGCCGTGCCGTTCGTCGTCGTCATTCCCGTGCTGGGCCTCGCCGCCGGCGCCGGCGTGATAGCCGGCGAACTGGCATGGGCCATGGCCAAGGCGGCTTTGGCGCTGACGCTGGTGTTCTTTGTCGGGCGCTGGCTGCTGCGCCCGCTGTTTCATCTGGTGACCCGGCATCGCTCCGCCGAGGTGTTCACGCTGACCGTCCTGCTGGTTGCGCTGCTCGCCGCCTGGACCACCCACCGCCTGGGGCTGTCGCTTGCCTTCGGCGCATTCCTGGCCGGCATGATGTTGGGCGAGACGGAATTCCGGCATCAGGTGGAATCCAGCATACGGCCGTTCCGGGATGTGCTGCTCGGCCTGTTCTTCATCGGCATCGGCATGCTGTTCGAACCGGCCGTGATGCCTCAGGTCTGGCACTGGGCCTTGCTTGGCGCCGCGCTGATGCTGCTCAGCAAAACGCTGCTGGTCGCGTTGATCGTGCGCCAGTCGGGCATCGACACGCTGACCGCCTGGCGTACCGGGTTGTTGCTGTCTGTTGGCGGCGAATTCGGCTTCGCCCTGCTGGCGATCGCGCTGGGCGCCCAAGCCATCGATGCGCATCTTGGCCAGATCGTGCTGGTTTCAGTGCTGTTCTCGATGATCGCCGGCCCCGTGCTGATCCGCTACAACCATGCCATTGCCAACCTGATCGTCAGCCGCTTCACCAGTGGTGAAGCGGTGGCCGACACGCCCGGACTCGAGGTCGAGGACACCGCCCACTTGCGCAACCACGTGATCATCTGCGGTTATGGCCGCATCGGGCAAAGCGTTGGTCACTTTCTCGAAGAAGAGCACATTCCGTTCATTGCCGTGGATCTAGACGTGACCTTGGTCCGGCAAGCCCACGCGGCGGGCGAACCGGTGTTCTACGGCGACGCCGGCGAGCACGCCATGCTCGATGGCCTGGGCCTGGCGCATGCCCGGCTGGTGGTGATTGCGCACAATGACCTTGCCGCCGCGCTGAGAATACTGACCTACCTGCGCGCGGCCCGGCCCAACCTGCCGGTCATGGTGCGCACCCGTGACGAAAGCCACACCGAACAGCTCCAGGCCTGCGGCGCGGTCGAGGTGGTGCCGGAAACCTTGGAGGCGGGCCTGATGATCGCCTCGCAGGCCCTGCTGCTGCTCGACGTGCCGCTGGCGCGGGTGATGCGACGCATTCAGGAACAACGTTCCGCGCGCTACCCGCTGATGCATGAGTTCTATCAGGGCGACGCCTTGTCGGGGGATGCCAACGAGACGGATATGCATCGCCTGCGTTCGATCGGCATTTCAGCCGGGAGTCGGGCGCTGGGGCGCACACTGCGGGAAATCGATCTCGCGGGGGTTTCGGTGACCGCGCTGGTCCGCGCCGGCGTCCGGCAGTATTCGCCGCCGCCCGATACGCGTCTGGAACTGGATGACGAGATCGTCATCTACGGCACGCAGGCCAATCTGCGGCGCGCGGAAATGGCGGTCAACCATTGACAAACAGGCCATTGCCCGGACGATGCGATGGTCGACAACACATCGACCGTGCCGCGAGCGATTTGCCTGATCGACGCCCAAAAGCCGACAGTCGGGTTGCGGGAAACCAAACACGACGAATCGCGGTCACGGTCATACGGATCTGATCTGATGCATCACCCAAAGGAGAGCGGATATATGGCCCGGTTGACACACATCGTGACCGCGACAGACCTGTCGAACAGTTCTCTGCACGCGGTAGACAGGGGGTTTCAGTTGGCCCATGCCAGCGGCGCCCGGTATACCGTCGCCCATGCGGTGGGCGTCGATGCGCTGGCGCCGTTGCGCGAACTGTTTGGCGCCGACAACGCGGCCATCACCGAAAAAATTATCGATGAAGCCAGAGAAAAACTGCGTGGCATTCTGGGTCAAGCTGATCGCAACCTGGGCGTATCGGCAGGCCTGCACATTGAAGAAGGCTTGGCCAGCACGGCGATATCCGCCTTCGCCAACGCCGCCGCCGCCGACCTGCTGTTGCTCGGCGCCCATGGCGCCGGCTTTCTGCAACGCATGCTGCTCGGCTCCACCGCTTCCCGACTGTTGCGTAAAAGCGGATGCCCGGTTCTGGTGGTCAAGCAAGCCGCGCATGAAGCCTATCGACGCATCCTGATCAGCGTCGATTTCTCGCCCGCCTCCAGGACCGCGGTGCGCCTGGCGCGGATCATGGCGCCTCAAGCCCACCTCGTTCTGCTGCATGTTTTCGAGGTTCCGTTCGAGGGAAAAATGCAGTACGCGGGGGTCAGCGATGAAATTATTTTTCAGTACCGCATCGAAGCCCGCGAGCGTGCCCTGCATCAATTGCATGAACTGGCCGCCAACGCCGGCCTGTCGACCGCTGATTACACCGTGCTGGTCCTGCAAGGTGACGCCACGCGCCAGATTCTGGTGCAGGAGGAGCAGCATGATTGCGATCTGATCGTCATGGGCAAGCACGGCATCCATGTCACCGAAGAACTGCTGCTGGGCAGCGTCACCAAGCGCGTACTGGCCGAATCCGCCAGCGATGTGCTGGTTGTGGTGGACCAGCGGAGCGCCGAAATCCAGCCCATCAGCCCATGATTTTCAAGTTACACCCATACGGCGCCCACGCTAACCCGCGCGGCTCGGACGCCAGCCGACCACACAGGATGAAACCCCGATGAAATCGCTCGTCACGCTCGCCCTCCTCGCTCTGCTCGCCGCGCCGGCCCAGGCCCAGCAATCCTTCGTCAGCATCGGCACCGGCGGCGTCACCGGCGTGTATTACGCCGCCGGCGGCGCGATCTGCCGGCTGATCAACAAGGATCGCGCCAAACATGGCCTGCGCTGTTCGGTGGAAAGCACCGGCGGCTCGGTCTACAACCTGAACACCTTGCGCGGCGGCGAACTGGATTTCGGCGTCGCCCAGTCCGATTGGCAATATCACGCCTGGAAGGGCAGCAGTTCGTTCCAGCCGGCCGGCGCCGACAATAACCTGCGCGCGGTGTTTTCGCTGCACCCGGAACCGTTCACCGTGCTGACCCGCAAGGAAGCCGAGATCAAGTCGTTCGCCGACCTGAAAGGCAAGCGCTTCAACGTCGGCAACCCCGGTTCCGGCACGCGCGCGTCGATGCAGGAACTGCTCGACGCGCTGGGCTGGAAGCTGTCCGACTTCAGTCTGGCCTCGGAACTGAAGGCCGACGAACATGGCGCGGCGCTGTGCGACAACAAGATCGACGGCTTCATCTACGGCGTCGGCCACCCCTCGGCCAACATCCAGGACCCGACCACCACCTGCGGCGCCCGCCTGGTGCCGTTGACCGGCCCGGTGGTCGACAAACTGATCGCCGAACGGCCGTACTACGCCCGCGCCACCATCCCCGCCGGCCTCTACGCGCACAACCCGCAAGCCACCGCCACTTATGGCGTGCTGGCCACGCTGGTGACCTCCAGCAAGGTGCCGGATGCGACGGTCTACGCCCTGGTCAAGGCGGTATTCGAAAATTTCGACGCCTTCAAGCGCCTGCACCCGGCGTTCGCCCACCTGAACCCGCAAGACATGATCAAGGACGGCCTCTCGGCGCCCTTGCATGACGGAGCCCGCAAGTATTACCGCGAGCGGGGTTGGCTGCGCTGAAACCGTCGAGCGACGACGCGTTTGCGCGTCTGGTCGCCGCAGCCGATACCGGCGGCCGCAAACCGGTCGGCCTGACGGCGGGGTTGCTCGCGGCGGTGGCCATCGCCTGGTCGCTGTTCCAGCTCTGGATCGCCTCGCCGCTGCCGTTTTCGCTGGGCGTTCTGGTCCTCAACGACAGCGAATCGCGCGCCATTCATCTGGCCTTCGCGGTGTTCCTGGCGTTCGCCGCCTATCCGGCGCTGCAGGCCTCGCCGCGCGAGCGGGTTCCGCTGTTCGATTGGCTGCTGGCGTTGGTCGGCGCTTTTTGCGCCGCCTATCTGTTCCTGTTCTACGAGCAGTTGGCCAGCCGTCCCGGCCTGCCGACGACGTTCGACCTGACGGTGGCGGTCGTCGGCCTGGCGTTGCTGCTGGAAGCCGCGCGCCGGGCGCTGGGCCTGCCGTTGGTGATCCTCGCCGCGCTGTTCCTGATCTACATCTTTTTCGGCCAGCACATGCCGGACTTGATCGCGCATCGCGGCGCGTCGCTGGGCAAGGGGATGAGCCATCTATGGCTGTCCACCGAAGGCGTATTCGGCATCGCGCTGGGAGTGTCGGCGGGGTTCATCTTCCTGTTCGTGCTGTTCGGCGCCTTGCTGGAAACCGCCGGCGCCGGCAATTACTTCATCCAGTCGGCGCTGTCCCTGCTCGGCCATCTGCGCGGCGGCCCGGCCAAGGCGGCGGTGGCGGCGTCGGCGGCGACCGGCATGATTTCCGGCTCGTCGATCGCCAATGTGGTGACCACCGGCACCTTCACCATTCCGCTGATGAAACGCGTCGGCTACCGCCCCGACCAGGCGGCGGCGGTGGAAGTGGCGGCCTCGGTGGACGGCCAGTTGATGCCGCCGGTGATGGGCGCGGCGGCGTTCCTGATGGTGGAGTACGTCGGCATACCCTACACCGAAGTGCTCAAGCACGCCCTGCTGCCGGCGCTGCTGTCCTATATCGCGCTGTTCTACATCGTGCATCTGGAAGCCATGAAAGCCGGCCTCTCAGGCATTCCGCGCCGCGCGCCGCTGCTCTGGCAACGCGGCCTGATCAATACCACGCTGACCCTGTCCGGCCTGATCCTGTTTGCCGGCGCGGTGTATTACGGCTTCGGCTGGATCAAGGCGGTGGCTGGCGATGCCTCGCTGGCCATCGTCGCCGCGCTGATGTTCACCGCCTATATCGGCCTGATCGCCTATGCCGCGCGCTTCCCGGCCTTGCATCTGGACGACCCGAACGGGGCGCTGGACTATCTGCCGGAAATCGGCCCGACGCTGAAATCCGGCCCGCATTTCCTGCTGCCGGTGGCGGCGCTGATCTGGAACCTGCTGGTGGAACAACTGTCGCCGGCGCTGTCGGCGTTCTGGGCGACGCTGTTCCTGATCTTCATCCTGCTCACCCAACGACCGTTGTTCGCGTACTTTCGTCGCGGCGGCCAGCTTGGTGGTCAACTCGCAAGCGAAGCGCGGCAGGGCGTGCATGACCTGGTTTCCGGCCTCGCCACCGGCGCGCGCAACATGATCGCCATCGGCATCGCCACCGCCACCGCCGGCATCATCGTCGGCGCGGTGACGCTGACCGGCATCGGCCTGGTGATGACCGATCTGGTCGAACTGGTGTCCGGCGGCAACCTGATGCTGATGCTGATCATGGTGGCATTGATCTGTCTGATCCTCGGCATGGGCTTGCCGACCACCGCCAACTACATCGTCGTCTCGACGCTGATGGCGCCGGTGATCGTCGAACTCGGCGCCCAGAGCGGCCTGCTGGTGCCGCTGATCGCGGTGCATCTGTACGTGTTCTATTTCGGCCTGATGGCCGATGTCACGCCGCCGGTCGGTCTGGCTTCCTACGCGGCGGCCGGCATCGCCCGCTGCGACCCGATCCGCGCCGGCATCACCGCCTTCGGCTACAGCGTGCGCACCGCCATCTTGCCGTTCATGTTCATCTTCAACACCCAGTTGCTGCTGATCGGCATCGACAGTCTGTGGCAACTCGCCCTCACCGTCGCCAGCGCGATCCTCGCCAGCCTGCTGTTCGCCGCCGCGACGCAAGGCTGGTTCATCACCCGCAACCGTCTGCACGAAACCCTGCTGCTGTTGCTGATCGCCTTCAGCCTGTTCCGGCCAGGGTTCTGGCTGGATGCGCTCTACCCGCCCTGGCGGGACGTCCCCGCCAGCCAAGTCATGGCGCTGGCCGCCGCGGCGCCGGACCAGACCAGCCTGCGCCTGCGCATCAGCGGCCTAGACCTGGAAGGCCGCGACATCGACAAGGGCGTACTGCTGCCGCTCGGCCCAGCGGCGGACTCCGCCCAGCTCCGCCTCAACCACGCCGGCCTCGGCCTGCTGACACTGGGTGAAAGCGTCCAGATCTCAACGGTCCGCTTCGGCTCCAGCGCCGAACGCCTCGGCCTGCAACCCGGCTTCGACATCACCGCCGTGCAACTGCCGGCCGAGCGCCCGGCCAAGGAATGGCTGTACGTCCCCGCGCTGGCGCTGCTCGGGCTGCTGATCTGGCGGCAACGGGCGCGGCGCGAGATCACGCAGGGCGGATGAGCCGGCGTTATCCGCCGCTTGCGGTTTAATGCAAACTCAAGGCTGACTGTGCGGTACAACAGATTTCCGCACCCCCCCACACTGACATTTCGAGGAGTAAAGCCATGCGTTTGAGCATCAACCTGTTGCTGTCCCTGTCGCTGCTGAGCGCGTCCGCCGCCTATGCGCAATCCTGGTCGCCGCAACCGCCCTATGGCTGGTTCATGCCACAGCAAATGCCACAGCAATTTCCCCAACTATTTCCGCAACTGACCCAACAACTGGTCCCCCAATCCGCGCCGCAACCAGCGGCTGGACCTGATCCGCTCATGTCGTTGGTGGCCGGGCTGGCCAACCCGCAGCTGCTGGACGGCATCACACGACTGGCCCCCTTGCTTGCGAATCAGCCGGCGCTGGAGGGCATGATCAAGCTGGCTGCTGTCGCAGCCGACCCGCGCACGGTGGACGCCTTCATCAAGCTGTCGGCAACGCTGGCCGACGCGAAGAACGTGGAAATCATGACGCGCATGCTGGCAACCATGACCGACCCTAGATTCGCGGAATCGTTGATCACGCTGACCGACCCCAAGGTGCTCGCCGCCGTGGTCACCGCGGCGTCCGTGCTGGGTAGCGCGGTGGCGGGGTCGCCGGCTCGATAAACCGCGTCGCCAACAATAAATATCCGGGTCGCGCTGGCTTGCAGGCGATCCAGCTCAGCAGCGGCCAACCGTTGGAATTCATCAGCGCCGTGCCGGGCGGCTACGGCACAAAGCCGGTGGACAGCAGCGCCGACCCGCTCAGGATCAACGCCAGAAAAACAGGAAGATTCGTGGCATGCGGGGTTCGTTACAGGGCGCGCAGCAGATGAACGGCACCGGTGAGGATCAACAAGGTCGCGCTGAGCCTCTCGATCCGGCCACGCCAGGGTCCGAGTTGCTCGCGCAAGCGCTGGCCGAAATAGGCCACACCCAGGCCGTAGACCAGACTCGGCACCAGCACCGCACCGAGGCCGAACGACAGGCCGAGCAAGGCGCCGCCGCCGGCGCTGGCGAGGGCGGCAGCCGCGACCAGCACCACGCC
>JAGUXX010000094.1 GCA_020061585.1 Betaproteobacteria bacterium
GGCGAACAGGGCGCGCAGCGGCGCTTCGTCGCCCGCCGCCGCGTCCGCCAACCGCCGCCAGGCCAGGGTGAAGTCCACCTGCTGGGCATGCAGCAGATCCAGCCAGCTTTCGCCCAGCGCGGTGTCGACATGATCACCCTGTTCAATCAGCCCGCGCAGCCCCAGCTTGGCGCGCAGCCCGGCCAGCCAGTGGTGCTGATAGCGCGTCAGGAAGGCGTCGATCACCTCGGTGGCCAGCTCGATGGCCCGAGCTTCATCGTCGGCGATCAGCGGCAGCAGCGTCTCGGCCAGGCGGGCCAGGTTCCAGCGGGCGATGCGCGGCTGCGCCGAGTAGGCATAGCGGCCCATTTCGTCGATGGAACTGAACACCGCGCGCGGGTCGTAGGCCTCGACGAACGCGCAGGGGCCGTAATCGATGGTTTCACCGGGAATGCTCATGTTGTCGGTATTCATCACGCCATGGATGAAGCCGACATGCATCCAGCGCGCCACCAGCGCCGCCTGACGCTCCGCCACGGCAACCAGGAAGCCGAGATAGCGGTTCTCGGCGTCGAGCAATTCAGGGTAGTGTCGGGCGATGGCGTAATCGGCCAACCGGCGCAGCTTTTCCGGCGTGCCATGCGCCGCGAAATACTGGAAGGTGCCCACTCGCAAATGGCTCGCGGCCACTCGTGTCAGGACCGCGCCGGGCAGCGTGCGCTCGCGCCACACCGGCTCGCCGGTGGACACCACCGCCAGCGCGCGGGTCGTGGGTATGCCTAGCGCGTGCATCGCCTCGCCCACCAGCACCTCGCGCAGCATCGGCCCCACCGCCGCCTTGCCGTCGCCGCGACGGGAAAACGGCGTGCGCCCCGAACCTTTCAAAGCGATGTCACGGCGCTGGCCGTGGCGGTCGATGACCTCGCCGATCAGCAGGGCCCGGCCGTCGCCCAACTGGGGATTGAACTGCCCGAACTGATGGCCCGAATAGGCTTGGGCAATCGGCTGCGCCCCCTCCGGCAGCGCGTTGCCGGAAAACATCGTGGCCAGTACGGTATCGTCATGGCTGTTCAGGCCTAATTGCGTCTCCGCCGCCAGCCCGTGGTTGAAGAACAACAACACCGGCGCCGGCACGGTCGCCGGCTGGCAAGACTGGTAAAAACCCGGCAAATCGCGGGCGTAGGTGTTGTCGAAGGGGAGGGCGGTGGTCGGCATCGGTGGTTTTCAGTTCAGGCGGTTACGGGCAATTGGGTAATCACTTTGGGCCAACCCTGGAGAAATTCCACCCCAACGGGATCAGGGATACGTTGATTGATGCGTCGTGAGCGCAGTCAGCTTTCCAGATTGCTTTCTCATGCCGCTGAAAATCGCTTCAGCCACATCCATGGGGAAGTCGTCCGGCAACTCCTTCTCGACCGCGCCGATCACGCTTTCCGTGGCGACGATCACTTCCTCAATCAAGCGCTCAGCCGCTACAGCCCCGAGGCCGACTTGTTGCGCCTGGGCTATCCAGTGCCTTCGCTGGATCTTGTCGATCAGGTAATGGTTGCTGCTCCCCCGTACCGCCATGGCAAGTTTGGCCTTTTGCGGTGGAGTCCGGTTTCTTCCCGTTCCGATGACGGGATGGGCGGACAGCACATCGTAGATGGGGGTGGCGCGGTAGCGGCCGCCCGGGAGCAGGGCGAGGCTGAAGTTTTTCCCATGACCATCGGTGGCGGCCAGCAGCCAGAAGATGATCTGGGTTTTGAAGAAGGTGTCCCTGTCCTGGGCCGCATTGTCCGAGCCGAGCAGCAATTCCATGATGCGGGCAATGCTCGGGCCGCCATCCGCCTGATATTTGAGCAGGGGCGATGTTCCCGTTGCCTGGCACATGTCCTCCTGAGGCAGGCGAACGATCCAGCTTCCATCACTGGCCGGGGCACGGTCGAAGCGTTCGACCACCAGGGCTTTCTGCTCCTCGAAATGCGCGATTTCGCACGGCGCGATGCGGATGTCGTAAGCCGCCATGATCTTCGAACACAACCATTCGTTCTCGACCGAGGTGCGCATATCGGCCTGCATGTGGCCGACCAGTCCGAGCGGTAGTTTGAAGATGTGCGTGGTGGGGGTGCTGCCATGAGGCAGAAGCCATTGCCCCCCATGGCGCAACAGGGCGGTTTTCTCCTGCGCGCCGGCGATGGAAAGCCTCAGGTCCTCATCGTCGCCACGCTGCCCCAACGCCTGTGTAAATGTGACATTGCGCAGTCGTTGGGCGATCCCGGCGGCATCCATTGCCTTGCCACGGATTTCATATATATCAGCTGGCGTTTCATCCTCGGGGAGGAGCTGTATCGCACCCACACAGTCCCGTCCCAGTTTCGCCAGCAGGCGAAAGGCATCCATGCCCCCAGTCTGGTAACGCTGCGCCAGACGACGGCGGATGGCATCGTTGTCAGGCAGCAGGTTGTCGAAATAGTCGGTCACGATCTGTCCCTGGTAAGGCGCATTGCCCGGCAAGAAGGGCAGCGATAACGACAATGGGCGGGACTGCTCATCGGCAAGCCATGCATCGAAATAGCCGAGCCGTTCGCCTTGCCGGGTGGTTTCCCAGTAGCCGACCGGGAGGCCGTTCATCCAGATGTTCAGCCTTTGTGTCTGTCTGCGGCGTCCCATGCTTACCAGCTTTCCTTTTTTCTGGTCGGACCAGTGAGCTTGTCGATGGTTTGGCTGGCGGGTGCGTTCACCTCGCTGATGGCTGACCCAGTCTGATCCAGCGAAATGTCGACATTCAGCAGACGCAGTACCAGGAAAAGCCGTTCCAGCGTCGCAGTCGCCGGATTGGCTTCAAAGTAGGCATAGCTTTGCTGGGTGATACCCAGCTTCTCTGCCATGGCCGCCTGGGTCAGTCCTTTCTCCTTGCGGAACCCCTTCAGGACCAGAGGGAGCTGGCTGAGCGTTTTGATGGGGTAGATCACTTTTGCCTCCGTTCGCGAGCCTTGCTGAAATACAGGCCTCGGACTGTAAATTAATTTAACAGTCCTGTGTTTGTATCTTATGTTTACAGAGCATATTTTGTAATTAATATTTACAAACTTGAGTCTGTATTTATTCCCTGTTGTCCCCAGCGAGCGTAGCCCGAATGGAGCAACGCAAAATCTGGGACTTTTGACTTGAACGTGCGCGCTGGCGCTGAGCGTTGCGCTGAACCCCCCGGATTCCGCTGCGCTGCATCCGGGCTACGGGTGCTACAAAAAAACGGCCCGATTGCCTACCGGCAAATCGGGAGAGCAGCGAGGGGAATCAGGGATTATTTCAATGGCAAATAATCCCCTTTTATCCATCCTTCCCACTGCAATATGAGGGAGTTAATGAATCACCAAATTGACGAGCAAGATTTAGAGCAGGGTCGCCGAGAGCGCCACGCTATCCGGCGTAGGTTGCATCACACCTTGTGATAAACCTCCGCACCCTGCTTCACGAACTCCACCGATTTCACTTCCATCCCCTTCGTCAGCGCTTCCTGTTCCGAAAGTCCTTGTTTGGCGGCGAAGTCGCGCACGTCCTGGGTGATCTTCATCGAGCAGAAATGCGGTCCGCACATCGAGCAGAAATGCGCCACCTTGGCGGATTCCTTGGGCAGGGTTTCGTCGTGGAAGGACTTGGCCTTGTCCGGGTCCAGGCCCAGATTGAACTGGTCGTCCCAGCGGAATTCGAAGCGCGCCTTGGAGAGCGCGTTGTCGCGAATCTGCGCGCCGGGGTGACCTTTCGCCAGGTCGGCGGCGTGGGCGGCGAGTTTGTAGGTGATGATGCCTTCCTTGACGTCGTCCTTGTCCGGCAGGCCGAGGTGTTCCTTGGGCGTGACATAACAAAGCATGGCGGTGCCGTACCAGCCGATCTGCGCCGCGCCGATGGCGCTGGTGATGTGGTCGTAGCCGGGGGCGATGTCGGTGGTCAGCGGGCCGAGCGTGTAGAACGGCGCTTCGTCGCACCAGTCCAGCTGCAGGTCCATGTTTTCCTTGATCAGGTGCATCGGCACATGGCCGGGGCCTTCGATCATCACCTGCACGTCATGTTTCCAGGCAACTTGCGTGAGTTCGCCCAGAGTCTTCAGTTCGCCCAGTTGCGCCTCGTCGTTGGCGTCGTAAATCGAGCCGGGACGCAAGCCGTCGCCGAGCGAGAAGGCGACGTCATAGGCCTTCATGATGTCGCAGATTTCCTCGAAGTTCGTATAGAGGAACGATTCCTTGTGGTGCGCCAGACACCATTTGGCCATGATCGAACCGCCGCGACTGACGATGCCGGTCATCCGGTTGGCGGTCATCGGCACGTAGCGCAGCAACACGCCGGCGTGGATGGTGAAGTAATCGACGCCTTGTTCGGCCTGTTCGATCAGCGTGTCGCGGAACATGTCCCAAGTCAGTTCCTCGGCGCGGCCATCGACCTTTTCCAGCGCCTGATAGATCGGCACGGTGCCGATCGGCACCGGCGAGTTGCGGATGATCCACTCGCGCGTTTCGTGAATGTTCTTGCCGGTGGACAGGTCCATCACCGTGTCGCCACCCCAGCGGGTGGACCAGGTCATCTTGTCGACTTCCTCGTTGATCGAGGAGCCCAGCGCCGAATTGCCGATGTTGGCGTTGATCTTCACCAGGAAATTGCGGCCGATGATCATCGGCTCGGTTTCCGGATGATTGATGTTGTTCGGGATGATGGCGCGGCCGCGCGCGACTTCGGCGCGCACGAATTCCGGCGTGATTTCGTTCGGGATGGACGCCCCGAAGTTCTGCCCGGGATGCTGGCGGCCCATCAGATTGGCCAGCTTTTCACCTTGCGGACCGGATTTGCGCAGATTGTCCAGATACACCTGACGCTGCATGTTCTCGCGGATGGCGATGTATTCCATCTCCGGCGTGACGATGCCTTTGCGGGCGTAGTGCATCTGGCTGACGTTCATGCCGGCCTTGGCGCGGCGCGGCTGGCGATGCAGGCCGGGGAAGCGCAGCGCGGCCAGATCGGCCATGTCGGCGCGCTGGCGACCGTATTCCGAAGTCAGCCCGGGCAGCACTTCGGTATCGTTGCGCTCTTCGATCCATTTGGCGCGCAGTGCCGGCAAACCTTGGCGGATGTCGATTTTCGCGTTCGGATCGCTGTACGGGCCGGAGCAGTCGTAAACGTAGATCGGCGGATTTTTCTCGCCGCCCATGCCGGTCGGCGTATCGGCCTGGCTGATTTCGCGCATCGGTACCTGAATATCCGGCCGTGAACCCGGCACATAAATCTTGCGCGAGTTGGGCAGCGGCTGCACCGCGGCTTCATCAACATGTGCGTCAGCTGCAAGAAAGGGGGCAGATTTGGGCAATGCGGCGTTCATGGTGTGGCTCCAACAAAAAGTAACGCAGGGCGCCCAAGCATGAACTTGACGCTTCCCTACGCCGGAATGACCCGGATCAGGTTCCAAGGGTGTGTTCTCAGCCGATTTCCGTAATGGAACCGGCACCCCTAACGTGGGCTGGAAACTAGCCTAAACAAACACTTATTACAAGCGCGGGGGTGGTGGGGTTATAGCGTCATGCCCACGCCTGTTCTTCAAGGATGCGCCAGCGGCAGCGTCAGCGTGAACAGCGCGCCGCCATCCGGGTGATTGGCGACGGTCAGCGTGCCGCCGTGGCGTTCGACGATGCCGTAGGAAATGGCCAGGCCCAGCCCAGTGCCTTTGCCGATATCTTTGGTGGTGAAGAACGGTTCGAACACATGCGCCAGAGAGCTTGGGTCGATGCCGGGGCCGTTGTCGCGCAGGCTGATTTCGACCGTGTCGCCAGCCTGGCGGGCGCGGATTTCCAGGCGCGGCTGGGCAACGTCGACTGTCGCGTCGCAGGCGTTCTGCACCAGATTCATCAACACCTGCTGCATCTGACCGGAGGAACCCAGCACGGTGATGCCCTCGGGTAACCGCATATCCACCTTGAAGCGATCCGCCGCGGCGGCTTTGGCTACCCAGTGCACGGCGCGTTCGATGACCTGGGTCAGGTTGAACGGCTGAATTTCGTCGCGGTCGATTGCCGAGAAACGCTTCAGGCTGTCGACGATGTCACGGGTGCGCTCGGCGCCTTCCACCGTGCCCTCGATCAGTTGCGGCAGATCTTCCAGGAGTCGGTCGATGCGCAGGTCGCGGCGCAGGATGTCGAGATGTTCACGCGGTTCGCGCGCATGGATCGCGCCGAGATAGGTTTGCAGACGCTGCGCGTAGCGTTGCAAGGCGTGGGTGTTGCCCAGCACAAAGCTGATCGGGTTGTTCAGTTCATGCGCCACGCCAGCCACCAGACGGCCAAGCGAGGCCATCTTTTCCGAATGCAAGAGCTGCTGTTGTGTGCGCTTCAGGTCTTCGTGCGTTTCGCGCAGATCCTGATAAGCGCGACGCAGTTCACCCAGCGGCCGGCCGGTGATCACCATGCCGACGCGCATTCCCTGATGGTTGATGCGCGGTGTGCAGTTGAGCGACACCGGCACCGCGCCGCCATCGTCGCCGCGCAGCGCCAGCTCGCAATCAGACAGGCCTTTCAGTACGTGACTATCAAACAAATGCTCGGCGCTCTTGCGGGCGGCGGCATCAGCGAACAGATCGAACAGCGGCGTGCCGATCAACTCGCGTTCCGGCTTGCCGGAAAACGCCACCAGCGCCTGATTCACCGTCTCGATGCGGCCGTCCCGGTCGCACACCACCAGAATGTCGGACATCGACCCCAGCACCGAGAACACGAACTGCTGCGACTCCTCCAGCGCGGCGTTTTTCTCTTCCAGCGCCACCTCGTACTGCAGCAGGTCGTTATAGACCTCATCCATCTTCTGGATGACCTCGATCCAGGCCTCCTCGCCCAGGCTTTGCAGGCCTTCGGCGAGGATGGGCGGCGGCAGATGCTTGCTGGTCATGGGTCAGGGGTGGCGGGGGCAAGAGAGAACAAGTCGAATGCTATACAGGTCATCGAAATCCCGCTCGTGGAACAATGTGAAGGGAAGCAACGTGGACTAGACGAAAGCTCTGGTCCATGTTTTTCTGACAACGACCTACGCACAAAATCCAGAGCTTCCCAGACGGGTGAGAATGTCGGAATACCTTGTCCCGCAAGCGGAGAAAATCATGATTCACCTGAAGCGCAATATCCTGTTGGCGCTGGTCTCGGCGATGGTGCTGTTGGCCTGGCTGCAGCCGCTTGACGAGATGGCCGCCGAGCAGGCGGAGGACGGTCTGAAACGCGCGGTGGCCAGCTTCGCTACCGCGCGGGCGTTGAATGCGGTGATCTCGGTCGCGCAGGGCACCGAGTTCGCGGTGCAGCCGTTCGGCATCGGCGTCAACTTCGCCCCCGGCCAGGCGCTCGATCCACTCAACGATCTGGTGGAAAAGTTCTCCGATCTGATGTTGATGGCCAGTGTCGCGTTCGGCGCGCAGGTACTGTTGCTCAAGATCGGCTTGCACTGGGCGATTTCGCTGGCGCTGACCCTGGCCGCGGGGCTCTGGGCTTGGTTCCATTGGCGCGAGGGGACTGCGCCGCAACGCGTCAGTCGCTTGCTGGTGGCGCTGCTGCTGGTGCGCTTCATCATGCCGCTGGCGGGTGTCGCCAACGATGCCGTGTATCGCGTGTTCATGGCATCCGAATATACCGCCAGCCAACAGGGCATCGAACAGTCCAGCAGCGAACTGGCCGCCCTGACGCCCGATAACAAGGTCAGCGAGATGAAGTGGTGGGAGTTCAGCAAACAGATAGACCGGTTCAAGGCCACGATAGACCGCACCGTCGACCACACCATCCGGCTGATCGTGGTATTTCTGATTCAGACCCTGGTGCTGCCGCTGGCGATGTTCTGGATATTGCTGCGCAGCGGGCGACTGTTGACGCGATAGGCCGTCCACCCTCTGTGATTGAACGCTGAGCAAGTTTCGAAAGGACATGATGCCGGCGTCGACCCCAACCAGGTTGTATTGCTGTCAGAGCCGCCAGGTTCTAATGTTTGACCATGCATTGACAGATCGGCGCTGCTTTGTTGCAGGCGCTAAAGCACTCGCCTCCGACTTTGCGTTTCCGACTTTGCGCCTCTGCCCGCATCGACTGCCGCCAATTGCCCAACCCGAAAGGAGTCACGATGAAAACCCTCGACATTGATGAGTGTGCCGAATTCCTGAAAGTCAACAGCACGGACGTGTCAGAAATGGTCGGAACAGGTGAACTGCCCGGTGCGCGGATCGGCCGTGCTTGGGTTTTCCTGGAAGAGGATCTGGTGGACTACGTGCGCACACAGATTCGGAATCAGCGGCGCGAACGTCAGTTGGCGCGGTTCGAGAAACAACGGGAAGACGGATGTAACCTGGAGCAGGACAACCTGTCCATGCTTTCGACGGTTCTGCAAAGCCGGCGAAGTTCGATAACCCCGGCATCAAGCCGTGCCAACCAGGTTGCCTAGTAGTCCATTCCACCAAAACAATGACATTAAATGGCGTCTTTTTCCGCCATGCGTCGTTGCAGCCCCTTGCCGTATACCCCATACGGCGGCGGGACTGCGCCTTGCCTGGCAAAAAAATACATCCATTTAATTTGTCACCGTTTTGGCGGAACGGACTACTTGGCGTTGATGCGCCACCTTGCTTGACGATGGCCTCGGGCTCAGTGAGCGGAAACGTTAATCCTGGAATTCTCTGTTGAACGAGCCCGAGTGTGGGGCTGCCAGATTGGCTGGCGCCGATTGCCGAAGCGGCTGCTATACAATTTGGCCGAAAACGCCGCGTGCATCCGTCACCGCATACCTTGCGGCATCGGGGACGCGCTGGCGATTCGGCGGCAATGAAGTCAAATTCCGAGAGCGTGAACGACATGCTTGACTGGTTCCTGGGTCTGTTCAAATCTTCATCCGCCAAGCCGCTGAGCCAGCGCGGGGATGCGGAATCCGAGTCCGCTCCGGAGCCGCCGCCGTTCTTGCGGCGCGATGCGATGCTGGACGCCGAGCAGCGGGTGGTGGCCTATGTGTTCAGCGTGGCAACGCCGGCGGCGATGCAGGCGCATACCTGGCACACGGCTACCCGCAAGTTCTTCGATAGCGTGCTGATAGATCACTTCGCCAGCGACAAACTGGCCGAAGTGCTGGGCAAGCGTCTGGCGTTTCTGCCGTTGAGCGCCGCCGGCCTGGAACATCCCATGCTGGAGCGCTTGCCGCGCGACAATCTGGTGGTCGAATTCGATCCGCCGCCCGGCGCGGAGTTCGACCGGGAGCGGGTGCTGGCGCGGCTGACCGGGCTGCGCGACGCCGGCTTGCAGTTGGCGTGTGGCCAGGCGCTGGAACGCCAGGGTCTGCCGGAAGCGCTGCTACTGGCGAGTTTCATCAGCCTGGGCGATGTGGCGCGCCAACAACCGCCCGATCTGCTGGCGCGCTGCCGCGAGCTGGCGACGCGTTATCCGGCGTGCCGCCTGATGGCGCGCAATATCGATTCGACCGAGCTGTATCAGGCCTGTCGGCAGATGGGCATCCAGATGTTTCAGGGCGGCTTCATCATTCATCGCACGCCGCGCAGCGGCGCCAAGATCGCCACCTATCGCATGGTGGTGGTGGATTTGCTGAATGCCATCAAACGCCAGGCCGAGTTCAGCGAACTGGCCGGCATCGCCTGGCGCGACCCGGCGCTGGCTTATCGTTTGCTGCGCTTCGTCAATTCGGCGGCGATCGGCTTGCGCGAAAAGATCGACCATCTGAAAACCGCGATGGTCTATGTCGGGCGCGATGAACTGTACCGCTGGCTGACCTTGTTGTTGTTCAGCAGCAAGAAACCCAATCATCTCGACAGCGCGCTGCGCGAAAACGCGCTGGTGCGCGCCAAGCTGGCCGAACGCCTGGCCGATGGCCGCATGCCGCCGAAGGAGCGCGACGAGGCGTTCGTGGTCGGCATCCTGTCGGTGATCGATGCGCTGCTGGAGATGCCGATGGCGGAGGCGCTGGCGCAGTTGACCTTGCCGGAGCCGGTGACCCAGGCCTTGCTGCAACGCCAGGGCCGTTACGCGCCCTACCTGAAACTGGCGATAGCCTGCGAGGAAAGCGATCAGGACAGCATCCGCGCGCTGGCCGCCGAACTGGGCATGGACGCGGTGATGGTGAACCAGCGCCATATCGACGCGCTGGCCTGGGCGATGCGTTTCAGCGAAGCGCTGGAAGATTCCAACATCGGTAGCTGACCGGCACGGCTAAACCACCCGATTGCGCAGTTCGCCGCGCACGAAGGCTTCGATGTTGTCGATCAGTTGATCGCCCAGCGCCTGCATGGCTTCCCGGCTCGACCAGGCGACATGCGGGGTGAGCAGGAAATTCGGCAGGTTCAGGTCGAGCAGGGCATTGCCGGCGCTGGGCGGTTCGACGCTCAGCACGTCGCAGCCGGCGCCGGCGATGCGCCGGGTTTTCAGGGCGCTGATCAGCGCCGCTTCGTCGACCACGCCGCCGCGCGCGGTGTTGATCAGCAGCGCGCCGCGCTTCATCAGATTGAATTCCCGCGCGCCGATCAGATTGCGGGTGGCGTCGGTCAGCGGCGTATGCAGGCTGATCTGGTCGGCCTGGGCGAGCACCGCGTCGAACGCGACGCGGCCGGGACGAATGTCCGTCACCCCCTTGTGTTCGGCGATCAGCACCCGCATGCCGAACGCTTGCGCCAGCCGTTCGACGCCGGCGCCGACATTGCCGTAGCCGATCAGGCCCAGCGTCGAACCGTGCAGGTCGTGGATTTCGTGATCGAACAGGCAGAACTGTTGGGCTTTCTGCCAGGCGCCTTGCTGCAAGGTTCCGCGCCAGGCCAGCAAGTTGCGGCGCAGCGCCAGCAACAGCATGAACACGTGTTCCGGTACCGTGTGTTCGGCATAGCCGCGAATGTTGCACACCGCGATGCCGCGTTCGCGACAGGCGTCCAGATCGACATTGTTGGTGCCGGTGGCGGCGACCGCGATCAGTTTGAGTTTCGGGGAGGCATCCAGCACCGCTCGGGTGATCGGCGCCTTGTTGGTGATGGCGATGCTGGCCCGCCAGAGTTGGTCGGCGATCTGATCCGGCGCGCAAGCGGGCAACTCCACCCAGGCGTGGTCGAAGTCCGGAATGCGCAGCTCGGCATGCAGCGTCGCGCGGTCGAGAAACACGATGTATTCCTTGGTGATCATGTCTTGATGTCGTTGAGTTGTTGAACGATTTCGACCAGCGCCGACGAATCCCGTTCGCCGCCGCCGCCTTCAACCAGGGCATGCATCAGTTGCGCCGCGATGGCCGTCGCCGGCAGCGCCAGGCCGGCCGCCCGCGCCGCGTCGAGCACGATGCCGAGATCTTTCTGGTGCAGTCTGGCCTTGAAGCCGGGGGTGTAGTTTGCATCGAGCATGCGCTGGCCGTGGATTTCCAGAATCCTGCTGTAGGCGGAGCCGCCGAGCAGCGCCTGGCGGACCTTGCCGCCGTCGACGCCGTGACGCGCGGCGAAGCTCAGCGCTTCCGCGACGCCGAGTAACGCGGCGGAGACGACGATCTGGTTGCAGGCCTTGGCGATCTGCCCGGCGCCGCTGTCGCCGACATGGACGATGCCGCCGCCGATGACCTGGAGCAGCGGCAGCACGCGCTGAAACGCGGCCTCCGAACCGCCGGCCATGATCGCCAGGGTGCCGTCGATGGCACCGGCTTCGCCGCCGGACACCGGCGCGTCGATCAGATGAATGCCGCGTTCGGCCAGGCGCGCGGCGAGTCGGCGGGTATACGCCGGTGAGCTGGTGCCCATGTCGACCACGATGCTGTCCGCCGCCAGACCGTCCGCCGCGCCGTGCGCGCCAAACAGCACGGCATCCACGGCGGCGTCGTCGGAGACGTTGATGAACAGCGTGTGCACGCCCCGGGCGACGGCTTCCGGCGTTTCACACAGCGTCGCGCTGGCGGCGCACAGCGCTTGGCTGTGCGCCGGATTGCGCGCGTAGACCTGCAGTACATGGCCGGCCTGGAGCAAATTCAGCGCCATGGGGCGGCCCATGACGCCAAGACCGATGAAGCCGATGGTCGACATGATCAATTCCTGTTGAGAGGTTGCGGGGTTCAACGTCCCAGCACCGCGATCCAGACCGGCAGGGTGACCAGAAACATCAGGCTGGTCCAGCTTGCGGTCAGTGCCGCCGCGCGCACGTCGAGCTTGAAGCGGTCGGCGAAGCTGGCCGCCATCAACATGGTCGGCATGGCGACTTCCAGAATCGCGGCGGTCTGCGCCGGCCGCAGTTCGCCGAAGGTGGCGCGCGCCAGGCCGAACACCAACAGCGGCGCGATCAGCAGTTTGACGGCCACCGCCGCCAGCACCGGGCGGCTGGGTTTCAGCGCGCCCCAGGGTATCGACAGGCCGAGGGTGAACAGCATGATCGGGATGGTGGCCTGGCCGATCAGCTTGGCCGCCTTGATCAGCGGCGCCACGTCGATGCCGGCGAGATTGACCGCGAAACCCAGCACGAACCCCCAGATCGGCGGCAGCGACAGCATGGTGCGCAGCAGGCTCTGGCCCTGGCCGCCATCGTGGCCCAGGCGGGTGGCGATCCACACCCCGAGGGTCCAGACCAGCGGCGTCGAGGCCAGCACATCGGAGAACGCCGCGTAACTGCCGCCGATATCGCCATACAGAAAGGTCAGCGTCGGATAGCCCATGAACAGCACATTGCCGAACACCCCGGCCAGCAGGATGGCGGCGCGTGTCTCGCGCGCCAGGCCACGACCGACACGGCTGTGCCAGAGCAGCGGGTAGAGCAGGGCGAAACTGATGGCGATGCCGGCGGTGGTGAGCAGCGGCACGGTGAGCATTTCGCGGCTGATTTCCGCCTGCGCCGATAGCGCGAACAGCAGCGGCGGCGCGAATACGTCGATCACCAGCCGGTTGAGGTTGACGCGCAGCGGTTCCGCCGGAAACTGCGGCCGGAACCGCACCCACAGGCCGCCGGCCGCCACCAGCAGGGCAATCGGCAGCCAGACTTGCAGCAGCAGTTGCAGCAGGAATTCCGGATTCATGCGATGGATTTCAAGCCAGACGCGTCAATACCGTCGCGAACTCGAACGAGCCGTTCGGATGGCCGACCCGGCCGGCGCCTTCTTGCGGCCATTGCCAGCGCGTCGGGGCGAACAACGCGCGCATATCGGACATGCCGCAGTGATACGGAGGACCGCCGCCGTGGCGGTTCTGCATGAACAGCGCGAACAGCTTGCCGCCGGGGCGCAGCCAGCCGAACAGTTGGCGTTCATAGGCCGGCCAGTGCTCGGGGTCGATGGCGCACAGACAAGTCTGTTCGTAGATCGCGTCGAACGGCTGCGGCGGTTGCCAGGTCAGCGCGTCGGCGCAGACCCGTTCGGCATCGACCCCGGCGGCATGCAATTCGGTCGCCAGATGTTGCAGCGCGGTCGGCGCGATATCCAGCGCGCTGACCTGAAAACCGCGCCGCGCCAGTTCCAGCGCTTCATGACCATGGCCGCAGCCGGGGATCAGGATACGGCCGCTCGGTACTGCCTCGTCATCCAGCCAGCCAAGCAGCGCCGGACTGACCGCGCCGCGATCCCAGGGTATGGTTCTGGTGCGGTATTTTTCTTCCCAGTGGCTCATGCAAGCTTCAAGTCTGGCGTCAACGCCAAGGATAGGTCAGCCAGGGATTGTAAGGTTGTTCCTTGATCGGCGGCGGAGTCAGGGTTTCCTGGAGCTTCTCTTTCAGGCTGTTTTTCAAGTCTTTTTCCAGTTGCGCGATCAGGTTGTCCATGTAGTGGTCGCTTTCCTTCTTCAGACGCACCAGCAGGATTTCCAGCTTGAAGGCCAGGTCGGGCGGCAAACTGACTTCCTCGCCCTTGAACGCGGCGATCACCGATTCCTGCATGTACTGAAACAGCAGGCTGAGTTCTTCCTCGGTGAAGTAATTGCGCAGCGATTTCCCCAGGTCGGACAGGGTCGGCGGGGGCGGGGTTTGTTGGGCTGGCGCGGCGGACTCAGGCGCGGCCTCGGTCATCGGCGCCAGTGGCGCCTCCGCGTCGACTCCGCCGTTTTGCATAGAAGGCGGCAGGGTCGACGTCGCGGGCGCGGCGGGTGCTGGCTGCTCCAGCATGCCATTCGGGGCGGGCGACTGGGCATGCGCCGACAACGCAAGCCCGGCAAGCGGTATCGCGAGCGTCAGCAGGACGGTTTGTGGCGAGAGGCGGGTCATGGCAGTCACGGTAAGTGAAGGGCTTTGATGGTAACAAGCCGAGGGGAAATACGGGCCGGTAGTTGGGCGATTTGCCCTACAGATTGCTTTAGGCGCGAGCCTTCGGCTGGTTTTCCGGCAGCGGCGCCAGCAGCGCGCGCAGATCGGATTCGCCGAATTTGCTCAACGCCGCGGCGTCCTCGCTCAAAACACCGGCGGCCAGTTCCGCCTTCTTTTCCTGGAGGCTGAGGATTTTTTCCTCGATGCTGCCGGCCACCACCAGTTTGTAGACGAACACCTTGTTCTTCTGGCCGATGCGATGGGCGCGATCGGTGGCCTGGTTTTCCACCGCCGGGTTCCACCACGGGTCGTAATGGATGACGGTATCGGCGGCGGTCAGATTGAGGCCGACGCCGCCGGCCTTCAGGCTGATCAGGAAGATCGGCACGCCCTCGTCCTGGAAGCGGCGGATGACGCCTTCGCGATCCTGGGTATTGCCGGTCAACATCACGTAATCCAGGCCGATCTTGACCAGTTCCTGCTCGATCAGGTCGAGCATCGAGGTGAACTGCGAGAACACCAGCACCCGGCGGCCTTCGTCGACCAGTTCCGGCAGCATGTCCATCAGTTGATCGAGCTTGGCGCGTTCCTTCACCTTCTTGGCGCTGTCCAGCTTCACCAGACGCGGGTCGCAGCAGACCTGGCGCAACTTCAACAGCGCGTCGAGGATGACGATATGGCTGCGCGCGAAGCCCTTGTCGGCGATGGCTTCGCGGACCTTGGCGTCCATCGCGCTGCGCACGGTTTCGTACAGATCGCGCTGGCCGCCGTCGAGTTCGACGCTGCGCACGATGATGGTCTTTTCCGGCAGTTCCTTGGCCACGTCTTCCTTGCGTCGGCGCAGGATGAACGGCCGCACGCGCGCCGCCAGCAGGTCGCGGCGACCGCTGTCGCCGTGCTTTTCGATCGGCGATCGCCAGGTCTTGGTAAACGACTTCTGGTCGGCCAGGAAACCGGGCAACAGAAAATCGAATTGCGCCCAGAGTTCGCCGAGATGGTTTTCCAGCGGCGTGCCGGTCAGGCACAGACGATGCCGCGCGCGCAGCTTGCGCACCACCTGGGCGGCGTGGCTGGCGGCGTTCTTGACGGTTTGCGCCTCGTCGAGGATCAGCAGATGGTATTCCTGCGCCACCAGGACTTCCTCGTCGCGCCAGAGCAGCGGGTAGGTGGTCAGCACGATGTCGTGCAGGGCGATCTGGTCGAAGCGTTCGGCGCGTTCCGGGCCGTGCAGCGACAGCACGCGCAGCGCCGGGGCGAAGCGTTCGGCTTCACGTTTCCAGTTGAAGATCAGCGAGGTCGGCAGAATCACCAGGCAGGGGCGATCCATGCGTCCGGCTTCCTTCTCCAGCAGCAGATGCGCCAGCGTCTGCGCGGTCTTGCCCAGGCCCATGTCGTCGGCCAGGATGCCGGCCAGATCGTGGGCACGGAGGTACTGCAGCCAGGCCAGACCTTCGAGTTGGTAGGGACGCAGGGTCAGCGCGAAACCGACCGGCGGCTCGGCGGGTTTGATGCCGTCGCTGTGTTGCAGGTTTTTCGCCATTTCGCGGACCGCGTCGGCGCCCTTGAACTGCCAGCGCTGCATGTCCGCCAGGCTAGCGGCCATCGCCGCCAGACGCGGCGCATCGAGTTTCGACAGGCGCAATTCGCCGTCGCCGGGCGGCTTGTCGAACAGATCGATCAAGGTCAGCGCCAGCGGCTTGATGCGTCCGGCCGGCACGCGCAGACGCGAACCGGACGGGGTGGTGAGAATCACCGCCGCGGTGTCGGACATCGCCTTGACCTTGGCCGCGTCGAGCCAGCGCGCATCGCTGTGGAACAGGTCGTAGAGCAAGGGCGCCAGCGGCAGTCGCTGGCCCTGCACCATGACGCCCATGTTCAGATTGAACCAGCCGCCGGCATCCTCGCTGAGTTCGCCATCCCAGTCCTCGGCTTCCAGCACCAGATGCCGGAACGCGGCGGCGACCTGGATCTGCCAGCCTTCGTCGCGCAGTTGCGGCAGATGCTCGGACATGAACTCCGGCCAGTGCGCCGGGCTTTCCAGACCATAGATATGCGGCGGTCGCGGCCGGCTGGCGTAGACCGTGTTGGGCGGCACATGCGCGACGCCGTGGCTTTCCAGCGCTTGCAGACGACTTTTTTCTTCGGCCGGACGACGGATGACGCGCACGGTTTCGCCGTTGGCGGTGGTGACGTATTCCTGGCGGGAATGCGCATCCACCCGTACATCGCCATACTGGAAGGCCGGCAACAAATAGTCGAATTTGCGCTCGCTGTAGCCATAGCGGCGATAGCGGCCGGCATCCAGCACATCCAGCGTATCGAGGCTCAGGATCGGCGTCGGCGCGGTGTCGATGATGCGCAGTTCGGGCGCTTCCGGCGCCGGCAGTTGCGGCGCCAATTCGGCCAGGGTGCTGGCCACCAGCGGCACCTCGGCTTTGTTCAACGCCGGCATGGCGAGGATGCGCGCCACTTGTCCGGCCGGGAAATCGAGTTGCAGCAGGCCGATTTCCAGGCGTTCGCTGTCCAGATACCAGATGTCGTCCAGCGCGATGGTCGCGCTGATCGCCGGTTGCGACTGCAATTCCGGCAGCACGCTGCCATCCTGCTCGTAGCGCCAGGCCAGTTGCGCCGGACGCGGCTCGCCGGCGGCGAATGGCAAGTTGCCGCACTGATCGGCCAGCAGCCGACCGCTGGCCAGCATGTAGTTCAGGGTTTCCTCGCCGGCGCGGCCGTGCAGCGGGAAATCCAGCGTGTAGCGCGCCTTCGAGCGATGCGACCAGAGCAGCCGCAGGATCACCAGATCTTCCTCGCTGATGAACCGGGGCGGCTGGATCAGCGCGCGTTCGACATTGCTCCATTCGGTCATCGCGCCGGCCGGCGCGCCCTGTTCGTCGCGGCGGGCTTTGACAAACCGCACCGACCAGTCGCGGCCGCCGCCCCAGGCGGAATACAACACATAAAACAGCGCTTCGCGCGCGGCGCCGGCCTTGCCAGGCTTCTTGCCGGGCTTTTTCGCCTCCGGAACTTGCAGCGATTCGCGAAACGCATCCAGCCACTCCAGCACATCCACGCGCACCTTCGGCTGCGCCTTGCCCTGATCGAGCAGATGCAGCATCACCGCCGCCGCATGCTTGCACATCCAGCCTACCGGGCAACTGCAGCCAGCCACCGCGCGCGGATTGCCCTGTTTGTCCAGATCCAGGCCGATCGCCACGCGATACGGAAACGGCCCGTTGCCCTGCACGCTGGCCGTTACCCGCGGCGGTTTCACCTCCAGATGGCTGACCGCGTCGAGATAAGCTTGCGCCTTCTCGATCTCGTGTTCGCCAAACCAGCGGGTGACATCGGCAAGGGTGAATTCGGGCAGGCGGGACATGGTTTCAGAGCGATGAAAGCGGCAAGCGAAATGCGGACCAAGCTGGGGATTCTAACTTGCAGCGGCCGCCATGATGGTATTCACGACGCGGAATCGCGCGCGAAGTCGCTGGCGGCATCATTCCGTAGGTATTTGGCGGCAGATTTTTGCGGGGTGACCGGCTACTCGGACTTTCAAGGGCTACGGCGGCGATAGCCAGCCTCGTCGTCAGACGAAGGTTGGTTGTCGTGGTTTGCGCCACCTTCCTATATTCAATTCGCAAATACATTCATATATCTATTCAAAATGACTGCCGTACGAGCTGACCGCATTCGCTCCCTGTTGGCCAGCGGCCCGGCACATTCGCGTCAACTAATTGATATTGTTGGTGTTAGTCAGCCAACGCTGTCCCGTACCATCACGGGAATGGGCGCGAGATCGTCAGAATCGGGGCTGCAAGATCTATTCAATATGCTCTGCGCGATGCCACACGTGGCTTTGCCGAGGTGCCGGTCTACCGTGTCTCAGCCGAGGGACGGATCAGGCAGCTTGGCATCTTGGTGCCTGCGCCCCCGGATGGCTTTGTCATGCTTCAGGAGGATGGCGCAACGCTTCATACCGAAGGCCTGCCATGGTGGATTCAGGATATGCGCCCGAACGGCTTCCTTGGCCGCGCCTGATGCCGTGCATGGCTGCACTGGCGCGACATGTCGAGGATGCCCGTCAGAGGATAGGGAGGCTTGGTTGAGCATTGTCCCCGACGGGTCTAGCCGCGACGCCTCCAGGTGTGGATACATGCCGTTCCCGCTATCGGATCACCCGGCTGCTATGGCCGATTATGCATAGCTCTCGATTATGTGAAGTGGCAGCAGCTGTTTGCCTTGAAAGACCGGCAGCAAGCGGCTTGGCGAAGGCTGAGACTGCCGAATGCTGAACATAATTTCACAGTTGCTTGAAGTGGTGTTTGTCTTCTGGCGCGCCGCTTCCGGGGCGCGGTCTGTCACGTCTTGGGAAGCCAAAGGCTGATTCCATCGTGAACCGTCCTCCCGACTCGCGAATCGTCGACCTGATTGCGCTGTGATTATGCAAAGGGCGCGTCACCAAGCTTCCGCTGCTCATCAGTGGTTGGCGGGTGTCCCAAGTTGCTGCTTCACATAATCGAGCACTTTGCATAATCGGCCGAAGCAGCCGGTGGCAGTATGGTCGGTGTCGGGCGGCAATGCGTCGGTTACCTGTCGCTCAGGGACTTTCCTGGCTGAGCGGCAGCTTTCGCATCCAGCAATCTCGTGCTTCCGACCCATTTCGGTCAGCCAGTTTTCTCCATGGCTGCCGTCCCGCCAAAGCCATGTTCCGCGACCAGGATTTCTATAAAGCGGCCGTTGGCGACATCACCCTTCCGGCCAGGAAAGGTCATAGACGCCGACAATTTGTAATCACACTGATCGGCGGCTTCCGAGCAGCCAGCCATCATTCAGCTTTCAAGGGACGCTGAGTTCAGCGCCAATCCTCGACCTGTAATCCGCCAACTCGCTTGAACTCACCGACATTTGACGTGACCACCACCAATCCCCGTGCCAGCCCCGCACCGGCGATCAGAACGTCATAAGCTCCAATGGGTTGCCCCATGATCTTCAGCGCAGCGCGGATCGCAGCAGCGGCCTTGGCGTCGGCTACGTCGAACGGCAAGGTGACGATGGTCGAAAAGAAGGCGTCCAGCATGGGAGTCAGCTTTCTTGCCCGCTCGGCGTTGAGCGCGAGGCCGTAATCAACCTCCATGCGCGTCAGCACTGATACCGCGATCTGATCCGGAGGCGTTGCCTTGACGCAGGTCAGGACGTTCGGGAGGCCCTTGACGAAATCAGAGACCGTACAAGTATCGAGCAGATACTTCATGCCAGCGGATCGGTCGCTGGCGGCTTGATGCTATCTCTGCCGGCCTCAAACGAGGGCATGTCAGCCATACCCCGGAAGGCGAGCACTTCATCAGGCCATTGTGGTTTGCCATGTCGGCTCAACCACTCGCTCACCGCCCGGCGAACCAGGGCATTGCGGTTCTCACCCGCCTGTTTGGCTACATGATTGAGCTGCTGACCGGTTTCGTCGTCGAGGTAGATATTGAAATTCATGGCTGCGGCCTCCTTATAACTGCTATACATGTTATTTGCTGTAGGGCCGAATTTCAATGGATACGCAAACGAGTGCTGCCCGCCAATAAACCGAGGGAACCTCAGTGCGGACAACGATCTGCCCGCCGAATATCGGCCATTGAGTTGGGTAAGATGAAACCTTGCCTATTGAAACTGGATAGTCACGTCGACCGGCGGCTTCTTACGAGCTGCTGCTCCCCAACCCTGAACTGCCTATGGCCGCTTCCACTGCAAAGTCGACTGTCGTTGTCCAGCCCCTCCTACAGGCGCTCGACGCAAGATTTCTGCGGTATCTGGCCGCCGTTGACACGCGACGCCGTTCGAGTCGATTCAGCCCGTTATGCCGAGGCGCCCGCTGCCCGCATACAGGCGCGCAGAAAGGCGACGAGTTCGGCGCTGTGGCGTTCGAGTTCGTCGGTGGCATCGTGTTCGCCGGGATACACGCGCAGTTGCACGGTGTCCTGCCGGCCTCGGCCGAACAGGGCGTGCGCATCGGCCACGGGGATGGTGCTGTCATCGGCGCCATGCACCAGCAACACCGGACAGGCGACGCGCGGCAGCGTGTTGAGCGGGGCGATGGCGTCGAAGCGGTGGCCGATGACGTGCTGCACGTAATGCAGAACATACCAGCCGAGCGGCAAGTAGGGCATGCGTTTGGCCGCCAGCCAGCGACGCATCATGGCCGCCGGATGGGCGAAGGCGGCCAGGCTGATCACCCCGGCCAAGTCGTCGCGCCGCGCCGCCGACAGCAGCGCGGCGGCGGCGCCGACCGAGTGGCCGATGACGGCGATCTGTTCGGGGATGGCTTCTGGCCGGGTTTTCAGCCAGTCGATGGCGGCATCCAGGTCTTCGGCAAAGCGCGGCATCGACGAATAGTCGTCGGCATCGCTGGCGCCGTGATTGCGCGCGTCGATCAACAGCACGGTGAAGCCGGCGGCCTGCAACGGGCGGGCCAGCGGCAGCATCATTTCGGCATTGGCGCCCCAGCCGTGCAACACGATCACGGCCGGCGCGGGGGCGTCAGCGTTGCCCGGCAACAGCCAGCCGAACAAGCGTTTGCCGCGTTGCGTCGGCAGCCAGACTTCGCGTCCGCTCAGGCCATGTTGCATCAGGCTGGCGCTGTGGGCGATGCGCGGCGCGCGCAGGCCGCGGCGCAGTATGTAGTTGAGCAGGACTAGCCCGGTCAGCAATCCACCGAGGACCAATATCGGGGTGAGGAATGTGTACATATGGCAGGACGGACCAAAAAAAGAGGGGGCCGCATGGCCCCCTCCGGTATTTCACGACTTGAAACTGACGTTTAGCCGGCGAAATTCGCTTCGGCGAACGACCAATTGACCAGGCTGTTGAGGAAGGTCTCGACAAACTTCGGACGCAGGTTGCGGTAGTCGATGTAGTAGGCGTGCTCCCAGACGTCGACGCACAGCAGCGGCGTGTCGCCGGTGGTCAGCGGGGTGCCGGCGGCGCCCATGTTGACGATGTCGACGCTGCCGTCGGCCTTTTTCACCAGCCAGGTCCAGCCGGAACCGAAGTTGCCGACGGCGCTGGTCTGGAAGGCTTTCTTGAATTCGTCCAGGCTGCCCCACTTGGCGTTGATCGCGTCGGCCAGCGCGCCGCTGGGCGCGCCGCCGCCGTTGGGCTGCATGCAGCTCCAGAAGAAGGTGTGGTTGGAGACTTGCGCGGCGTTGTTGTAGATGCCGCCGGCCGGCGCGGTCTTGACGATTTCTTCGAGGGACTTGTCTTCGAAAGCCGTGCCCTTGATCAGGTTGTTCAGGTTGGTGACGTAGGCCTGATGGTGCTTGGCGTAGTGGTAGTCGAAGGTTTCGGCCGACATGTGCGGCGCGAGGGCGTCTTTGGCGTAGGGCAGGGCGGGCAGTTGGTGTTCCATGAGGTTCTCCGGGTGGGTTGTGAATGGGCGAGCACGATGAATTCAGGCCCGCATTTTAGGGGCAGGATGCGGCGGCGGCAATGCTTGACTGAATTTGTAGGATATTGCCGACATGCTTGTCAGCTTTGCGGTCTGTTGAGCCATTCAGCGGACCTCGAATTCGATCTGATCCAGCAGGTTGTCGTCGGCGTCGAGCAGCTTGAGCTGGTGTTTGCCGCGCGTCGGCGGCCAGTCGGCGGCTTCCCGGCGCGCGTCGTCGAGTTGCCAGGTCGCGCCGAGCGGCGCGTTACGGGCACGGAAGCGCAGTAACTGGCGTTCGGCGGGGATGTCCGGATCGAGCGCCAGGATCATGCCGTCGCCGGGATGGATGATTTCGCTGATCGGCCGGGATGGCTGCCAGGTGTCCGCCGCCGGCTCGGTGCCGGGGATGAACCATTCCTGACGCAGGGCTTCGCCTGGCGGCTGGATGGGCCGACGGATCAGACCGGCGGCGGGCTTGGGCGGCTGCAAGGCGGTGTCGGCTTCACTGCCAGCGGGATGCAGATGTTCCATGATCGCCGCCCAGGCCGGGGCCGCGCCGCTGATGCCGGAGACGTCGTGCATCGGGCCGCCGTCGAAGTTGCCGATCCACACGCCGACGCTGTAGCGGCGCGAGTAGCCGATGCACCAGTTGTCGCGCATGTCCTTGCTGGTGCCGGTCTTGACCGCCGACCAGTAGCGGGTGGCGAGCGGATTCTCCAGGCCGAAGGTCAGCGCCCGGGCTTGCCGGTCGGACAGGATGTCGCCGACCAGGAAGGCGGCTTGCGGGCTTTGCACGCGTTTGCCGGGCGGTTGCGCATCGTCCGGGGTGTAGCGCAGCGGGCCATGCAGCCCGCCGTTGGCCAGCGCGCGGTAGGCGTTGAGCAGTTCGTCCAGGCGCACGTCGAGACTGCCGAGGGCCAGCGAGTAGCCGTAGAAATCGGCGGCTTGGTCCAGGCCGGCGAAGCCGAACTCGCCGAGCCGCGCGGCGAACGGTTCCAGACCGGTGAGTTTCAGCGTCTGTACCGCCGGGATGTTCAACGAACTGGCCAGCGCGTAGCGGGCGCTGACCAGGCCTCTGAACGCATGATCGTAGTTGGCCGGGGTGTACTGGCCGCTGCTGGTGGTGATCGACAGCGCTTCGTCGAGCAGCGGTGAGGCGGCGGTCAGCAGGCGTTGCTCGAAGGCCAGGCCGTAAAGGAAGGGTTTCAGCGTCGAGCCGGCCTGGCGCGCGGCCTGCACGCCGTCGTTCAGCGCGCCGGCGGATTCGCTGCTGCTCAGGCTGACGTAAGCCAGCACCGCGCCGCTGGCGTTATCGACCACCAGCGCCGCCGCGTCATTGACGTTGCGCGCCGCGAGATGCTTGAGCTGTTGCGCCAGCGCGCTGTGGACCTGGCGTTGCAGGGCGGCATCCAGCGTGGTGCGGATCGGATTGAGCCCCGCCGCGCGGGGATCCGGGCGATACGTCGGCGCGGTCGATTGCAGCAGCCGGCGCGCCAGGTGCGGCGCCAGATTGGCGGCGGGCAGGATCGGGTAGCGGCCGCTCAGCACGTTGAGCGTGCGCGACTTGATGGCCTTGCACTGCCGGACAGCGCTCTGGCCCTTGCCGTCGGCGCCGGCAAAGGTGCAGGCGCGCCGCGCGACATCGGCCGGCTTGGCGTTGGGCGAGCGGATCAGCACCGCCAGGATCATCGCTTCCTGATCGTTCAGGCCGGCCGGCCGCTTGTCGAACAGCGCCCGGGCGGCGGTGTCGATACCGGTGATTTCGCCGCGAAACGGCGCCAGATTGAGGTAGGCCTCGAGGATCTCGGCCTTGCTCCAGCTTTTTTCGAGTTGTTTCGCCGCCTGCATCTGCCGCCACTTTTCCGAGACGTTGCGGCGATCGACCTTGGCGCGATATTGCGCATCCAGCAAGCCGGCGAGCTGCATGGTCAGGGTCGAGGCGCCACGCGGCTTTTCGTTCAGCCAGTTGGTCAGCGCGGCTTTGCTGGCGGCCAGCCAGTCGACCCCGGCATGCGCGAAGAAGCGTTGATCCTCGGCCTTCAGCACGGCGGCGATGGCGGCCGGCGAGATGTCCGCCAGCGGCGTCCAGGCGGTGCGGCGAATCTTCGGGTCGATGCGGATTTCCTGTAGCAGGATGCCGTTCCGGTCGAGCAGCCGCGCTTCCGAGGAGCGCCAGTTGCCGCGCACCTGCTCGAAATCCGGCAGTTCAGCGGCCAGCGCCGCATTGCAGAACGCCACGACCAGCAGCAGACTGACCAGGCCATGCCGGATACGCAGCGTCAAGGCGCGACCTCGAACAGCCGGTTCGGCGCTTCGCCGAACATTTCCGGGGCATACATCGCTTCGACCCGGGTCGGCGGCATCTGGAACTGGCCGTCGCTGTTCAGGCGCAGCGTGTATTCCAGGCTGAACGGGCCGCGCGGCACGTATTCGTAATAGGCGCGATAGCTGTCGAACAGCGGTTCCCGCCAGGCCGGCCAGACACCGCCCTGGCTGGATTCATCGCGCGTCAGCAGCGTCGAGCCGCGTGGCCCGCCGCTACCGAGGATGCTGGCGCCGGCGGGAATCGGATCATCGACGACCACCCAGCCCATCGCGTCACGCGCGTCGATGCTCAGGCGCACCCGCAGCACATCACCGCGCCGCCATTTGCCGGGGGTCTGCTGGTCGATCGGCAGAATTTCCCGCTTGACGCTGTAGCCGCGCCGCACCGGCGCGCTGATCGGCACGGCGGCCAGCGTGGTGACGCTGACGTAGGGCTCGCCGGCGCCTTCATGACGCAGTTTCAGCGAGCTTGGTTCGGTGGTCAGCGGCAGGAAGGCGGTGGCGCCTTTCGGATAGGTTTTCCAGTCGACCACGCGGCCGTCCTTGCCGAGCACCGCGTAACTCTTGCCGGATGGCTTGACGGCTTCGAACTGCTGTTGATAAGCGCTCAGCGCCAGCACGCCCCAGGCGTTGGCGGTGGTGGTGTTCCAGCGCCCGCTGCTTTGTCGGGCAAGCGCGCCGCTGACCAGTTGCGGCAGTCGATCCCGCCAGGCGGCTTCCGGCAGCAGCGTCAGCAAGGCGCGCGGGGCGTTGGTGTCGGCCGAGGTCATCATCCACCACAGTTCGTCGCGGGCTTCGTTGTGGAAATTCAGCCGTTTACCGGTGAGGTTGAAGCGCGTCTCCAGCGCCGCCAGCGCCTTGCGCAGCAACGCATCGCGGTCCGCCAGGCGCGGCGATCTTTGCAGGATGCCGATCCAGTCGAGCAGGGCCGAACTCGGCCACAGTTCGGGTTGCGGGGTTATCGTGGCGATCTGTGCTGCTGTCGCCAGGCCGCCGCGCGACAACGCCTCCAGCGCGGCGAGACGCAGCACGTCGGGGTTTTCCCAGGCGTTGCGCGGCGTTTCGATGCGGCCATGCAGATAGTCGCTCAGCGCGCGCTGCATGCGATTGCGGGCATCGAGCGGCAGTTCCCAACCGGACTGATCGGCGATGGCCAGCAGGTAGGCGGTGAGCGCGACGCTGCCCGGCGCGTCGCCGGGGAAGAAGTTGGCCAGGCCGTTGTCGGCCAGATAGCCGGGCAGCTTGCCGATCAGCGCATCCCAGCCGGCGCGATCTCGCAATGCCACGGCGCGCGACGCCTGCTGTTCCAGGCAGGCATAGGGGTAGCGGCGCATGTAGTCGCGCAGGCCGGTCTGGCCGTCGGCCAGGCTGGCGGTCAGCGTGGCGCGCAGCTCGCCGCTGTTCGGCAGACTGGCGGCGGGTGCCGCGACCGGCAGATCGAGCGTCCCATGCAATCGCTGCAGACTGGCCGACTGCACGCGCACCGGCACGGCGGCATGGATGGCTTGCTTGACCTTGAGCGCGTCGCGCGCCGCCTTGGCGGGGGCTTGGGTGGGTACTTTGGCGCCGATTTCCACCGCCTCCAGCGTCCATTCCAGGGAATCCGCATCATCCGGCACGACGACCGGCCAGACAATTTCCGCGGATTCGCCGGCGGCCAGCGTCAGGCTGCGCGTCGGCAAGGGTTTCAGGGCGGTGGCGGCGGCGCGCGCTTCGATGCGCATCGCCCGCTGGCTGCCGTTGCGCAGCGTGAAATAGGCTTGCAGGCGGTCGCCTGAGCGAACCACCGGTGACAGACCGGAGAGAATTTGCAGGTCCTGGCTGGCGTGGATCGAGGTCTTGCCGGTGCCGAAGCGATTCTCGGAGGCGGCGATGGCGACGGTGCGGAATGCGGTCAGGCTGTCGTTCAGCGGAATCTCGACGCTGGCTTCACCTTGCGCGTCGAGCGCCACCTCGGCTTGCCAGAACAGCAGGGTGTCGAACAGTTCGCGGGTCGGCAGCTTGCCGCCGCCGCCGCCGACCGGCAGGGCTTTCTTGCCGAAATGGCGCTTGCCGGTGACCTGCAATTGCGCGGTGAAGGTTTCCATGGCATAGCCACGCGTGGCCATCATCGTCCGCAGCAGATCCCAACTGTCGTTGGGCGCCAGTTCCAGCAGGCCTTCGTCAACCGCCGCCAGGGTGACCTGCGTGCCGGCCGGTGGCGGACCGCCTTCCGGCGTGCGCACCTTGACGCGCGCCCGGGCCTTGTCGCGAATCTGGTAGCTGGCGCGGTCGGTTTTGACCTCGACTTCCAGGCGATGCGCGCGCTGGCCGACTTCAATGCCGGTGATGCCCAGTTTGAAGCTGGGCCGGCCGAGATCGATCAGCGCGGTCGGCTTGACCGCGTCGTTGCGACCGCGTACCGCCAGCGCCGAGACGAACACGTTGGGCGCCCAGCCGGCCTTGATCGGGATATCCACGGTCGGCGCTTTGCCGGTCAACTTGACCACCCGCGCATCGAGCACGCCTTCGCGTTCCACGGTGATCAGCGCGGTGGCGTTGCGATACGGCATGCGCACCTGGAAGCGCGCGGTTTCGCCCGGCTCGTAGCGTTTCTTCTCCGGGATCAGATCGATGCGGTCGTGGTTGGCCTGATCGAACAGCCATTCGTCGCGGCCGGCAACCCAGAAACTGTGCTGGGTTGTCGCGGCGCGTCCGGCGCTGTCCAGGGCGCGAGCGGTGACCAGCACTTCGCCGCCCTGTTCGCTGCGCGCCACACAACTGAAACGGCCTTGGGCGTCGGTATGGCCGGCGCAAGGGGCGGCGATCGCGGTTTCGCGGGTTTCGCTGTGATAGCCGTAGAAGCCGCCGGCCAGGCGGACGCGGTGGGAAAACACCTGGCGCAATGACAGACTGGCCTCCACCGGCGCATTGGCGACCGGTTTGCCGCGCAGGTCGACAGCCAGGAAGTTCAACGTGTGCGCCTGCCCGGCGCGCGCCCAGCGGTCATTCTTCAAACCCAGCACCAGTTCCGCCGGCCACAATGGCAAGCGGTTGCTGACCGTCTGGATCTCGCCATTCGGGTCGGCGTATTCCATTTCGACACGCAGGTAATGCGGCATGACCCGCGGCGGCAGGCCGCCGATGCGGGTGCGAGCGATGCCGTTGGCGTCGAGCTTCAGTTCGTTGGTCGGCAGCGCTTGCAAGCCGCTTTCCGCATCGAGTTCATCATTGCGCAGCGCGAAGCCGTAATCCGGGTAATCGCCGAATTCGACCTGGTAGCGCGGCTCCAGTTGGGCGCGCAGTTTGACCGGCAGATGCCGGGCGCCGCCGCCGTTCAGATAGCGCGCGCCCAGATCCAGTTCAATGCTGTCCGCCGCCACCGGTTGATTGTCGACCGGTTGGATATCGGCGCGCATCAGCGGCACCCGAAAGTCGCCGACGCTGAACGCGCCGGAGTCGATGCCTTCGAGATATTCGAGCTGCTCGGTCGGGCTGTCCGGGGCGATCGACTTGTTCAGCAGACGCAGGCTGTAGTCGCCGCGCTTGGCGCTGTCCGGCAGTTTCCAGACGCTGTTGGCCGCGCCGTTGCGCCAGATCAGCGGCAGGAACCAGCGCTGGCGGCTGGCGCTGTGTTCGATCAGCAAGGTCGGCGGCAGGCTGGCCGGATAGGCCAGGCCGGTTTCGCGCTTGTCACGCAGGATATGCCGCATGTGCACGGTTTCGCCGGGGCGGAACAGGCTGCGGTCGAGCACGCTGCGGCCGATGCGCGGGTCCCGCTGCCAGTCCTGCGGCAGGCCGAAGCGCCAGGTTTCGATGCCTTCGTTCCAGTCCGAGCGGGCGAAGCCGAGATCGTCGCCGTGGCGGGCGCTGACCAGCAGCGGGCAGTCGTATTCCACCGCGCGCGGGTCGGGCAGCTTGTTCGGCAGCAAGGCCATGCCCTGTTTGTCGCTGGTCGATTCGGCGAACAAACGACCCCGGCAGTCACGCACCGCGATCTTCGCGCCGGCCACCGGCTGTCCCAGATCGAGTCGCGTCACCCAGACCAGCGACGCGGTGCTTCCCCATTTCACATGCACCGCCAGGTTGGTCACCAGCGCGCTGCTGCGCACGTACATCGGCTGGTCGGCGCCCAGCAGCGATTTGCCGAGGCGTCGGCTTTCCGCTTCCAGGACATAGAAACCGGGCTGGGGGAGTTCCATGCCGACCACTTCGAAGGCCTGCGCGCCGTTGGGTTTGGGCAGGCGGTTTTCCTGGACACGCGCGATCTGCTCGGTCAACAGGCGCGCCCGGCGCGGATCGGGTTGTTGCTCGACATTGGGCACATAGGGCGGGTTGTCGAATTTGCGCAGGCGTTCCTGCCAGTCGAGGATCGCCGCGTCGTCGGTCAGGCGCAGCCAGCGCAGCTTGGCGGCGGTGCCGCCAGCCGGATCGGACTCCAGGTTGCGCAGGGTGATCGGCAACAGGCTGCCGCCGACCCGTTCGATGATGCCGAAATCGCCGGCAAATTTGACCAGCGGCGGCAGTTCGGCGATTTGCAGGCGCAACGGAAAGCGCGCCGCATTGACCAGCGCGCGGCCCTTGTCGTCGACCAGTTGTTTCGGCAGGCTCAAGTTCAGCGCGGCGCCAGCGGGAAACGGGCCGGCGAACTCGACGTGGGTGTCGAACGCCGCCGGCGGCTCAGCCTTTTTCTGCCGGTACGACTTGCCCTGAGCATCCTTGAGACTGATCCGATCCAGCAGTTCGCGGGCCACCGGGGCGGTGAACTCGACCCCGATCGGCGTCAGCGGAATGCAGCCGGCCTTGGCGTTCTCGCGCTGGCAACGACTGCGCGCCGCGAAGTGGTCGCGGACCTTGAACGTCAGGCGCTGCTCCGCCGGGTTGTGTTGCCCGGACGGCGTGGCGATGCCCGCCCCCCAAACCAGCGTCAGTTGCGCATTGGCCGGCAGCGTGCGCTGGCAGCGCAGAACTTCCAGACGCGGGTCCTGGGCGGGATCCCGATCGGCCCAGCTTTCGCCCAGCTGGTCGAGCCGGTTCTTCAGCAGCCGCAGCATTTGCGCGCGCTCGACCCCGGTCAGGCGTTGCGCGGGCATTTGCTCGTGGATGCCCCGCGCCTCGCAACGCGCATGCTCGGCAATGCTGTCGGCCCGCGCCGGACCGTTGAGCAGCAGGATGAAGACCTGATCCTCGTCGATGGTCGATGCGCTGCTCGGCAAGCTGGTCAGGACGCGCGGCCCGGCGATGGTGAAGGCATAGGGTTCGGCGGCCGTGACCGGTTCGCCAGCCAGCGTGACCAGTCCGGGTATCGGTTTGAACCGGCAACCGGCGCCGGCTTGCGGCGTTTGCGCCAGGTCGTAGACCCAGTTGCGCTCATCCACCCAGTAGCCGTTGCCCGGCACGTCACAGTCGACGCTGAACGGCGCCGGCGCGTCGCCGCGACCCAGCGCGACCATCGGCGCCGAGAACCGGGCTTGCGCCTGGCGGATGTCGAGTTGTTCGCCCAACGGGCTGAATCTTTCGATGCTCGCGGCTTGCGCGGCGGAGGCCACGCCCAGCGCCATGCCCAGCGCGGCAAACAGCGAAACGATGCGTTGTGTTAGGCGATGCATGATGACCCCCCTGATCCGGAAGCGTCATTTTGCCCCTTGCGGCGCAATCCCGCGATGCGCGAAGTGGAATAATTGTTGACCAAAAGGGTCAACTATAGATACAGTTCGGCCATCTGTTTTTGACTGAAGAGAGGATGCATCATGGAACTTGAAATCAACGGCCGCACCATCGAAACCGATCCCGAGGGCTATCTGGTCAATCTGGAGGACTGGTCCGAGGATGTGGCGATCTATCTGGCCGGCCAGGACAAGCTGGAGCTGGGTGAAAACCACTGGAAAATCATCAATTACATGCGTAGTTACTTCCACGAGTACGGCACCGCGCCGAATCTGCGTTTCCTGCAGAAGGGCTTGAAGGAAGAGTTCGGCAACGAGTGGGGCGAGAAGAAATTCCTGTTCGATATTTTCCCGTTCGGACCCGCCAAGCAGGCCGGTCGCTACGCCGGCACGCCCAAGCCCACCGGCTGCGTTTAAATCTCCGCTGGAAAGTCTAGAATTGCCCCGCCCGGGTTATCTCGGCCGGGGCTTTTTTGATGGGATCCTCATGCTACGTTTGTTTCTTTTGCTTGCCCTGGTAGCGCTCAACGGTCAGGCGCAGGCTTTCCCCTGGTATATCCAGGGCGACAATATTCGCGGTGCGCAACTGATGACACCGGAAGAACGCAAGAGTTATGTCAGCCGACTGCAAAGCATGAAAACCTTTGACGAGTGCAAAGGCTATATGCAGGCGCATTATCTGGAAATCGACAAACGCGCCAAGGAACACGGCAGCGTGTTACCGGAAATCAAGGGCGATCCCTGTGAAGTCATGAAAACCATGGGCCGCGTGCGCTGATCGCGCAGTTCTGACGCTAACGGAATGGGCGGTTTGTCGGCCGATTTTCTGATCGTCGGCGCCGGCGCGGTCGGCCTCGCTACGGCGCTGGAACTGACACGACGCGGCGCCCGCGTTACCGTGCTGGATCGTGCCGCCGGCGGCACCGAATCAACCTGGGCCGGCGGCGGCATCCTGTCGCCGTTGTTGCCATGGCAATACGGTGACGCGGTCAATGCGCTGTCGGAGTATTCGCGCGGCATGTTCCCGGAGTGGTTGGCGCGCCAGGAGGCCATGTCCGGACTGGATGCCGAGTACTTGACCAGTGGCATGCTGGTGTTGCCGCCGTTCCAGCAAGCGCTGGCCGTCGACTGGTGCGCGCGCCATGGCTGGCGTTGCGAAACGCGGCCGGGCGCGGAGTTGTTGCCCGGCGCCGCCGAGGCGTTGTGGCTGCTGGATGTCGCGCAGGCGCGCAACCCGCGTCTGGCACAGGTTCTGCGCGGGGCGGCGGAGGCGGCGGGCATCCGGATCGTGGCGGGCGCCGAAGTTACCGCGCTGGTTGTCGAGCGAAATCGCGTCAGTCGCGTCGTTACCACACGGGGTGACTGTTCCGCCGACGCTTTCATCGTCGCGGCGGGCGCCTGGTCAGGCGTGATTCCGGGTCTGGACCATCTGGCGGCGCGGATCTTTCCAGTGCGCGGGCAAATGCTGTTGTTCAAATTGGCGCCCGAGACGTTGCCCTGCATCGTGCTGCAAAACGGCGCGTATCTGATTCCGCGCAAGGATGGTCATATCCTGGCCGGCAGCACGCTGGAATATCGCGGTTTCGACAAGTCCACCACCGATTCGGCGAGGCGTGACTTGCAGGCGTTTGCGGCGGGGATACTGCCGGCATTGCGCGATCTGGCGCCGACCCGGCACTGGAGCGGCTTGCGCCCGGGCTCGCCGGACAACATTCCGCTGATCGCGGCGCATCCCGATTACGCCAATCTGTACATCAACAGCGGGCATTTTCGATATGGCGTGACCATGGCGCCGGGTTCGGCGATGCTGCTGGCGGATCTGATCGAGGGCGAACCGCCGGCGATTGCCGCCGAACCGTATGCGGCGTTCGCGGTCGAGGCAAGCCAGAGTGGTCTGCTTGTTTGACCGAACCAATACCCGACACATTCGTGGATGACGATATTTTCCCGGCCGGGCGCTTGAATCCTGACGCTTTTTACGGTCTCATTCACCCGCCAGCCCGATTCGGGCAATCAGTATAAAGATGGCTTACAACGAATAGCAGGACGAGGCGATGGACATGAAACTTGGCAAGGGATTTACCGTCATTGAACTGGTGGTTGCGGTCACCATTGTTTGTTTGCTGGTTGCCGTCGCGGTGGCTTCGTTTCAGGATCACATGATCCGCAAGGAGCGGGCATTAGCCAGAAAGGCGCTGATCGAGACCGCCGAATGGTTGCGGATGCAACGCCCTGGCAGCGGTACTTACCAAGTGAAGCTGCCTGTCAGCCAAATGTCAGGCAATACGGCCTATCGTATCGAACTGCTCGATCAGCCGGTCACCGCCAATGATCCCAAGGCCGAATTTCCGGCGACCTCCGCGGAGGTCTATTCCCTGCAAGCGGTACCGCTCGGAGACTCCGCCTGTGGCAGCCTGTTGCTCGATTCCGCCGGTCGCACGGGGGTGACCGGCGCGGATGCCAAGGTGACCGATTGCTGGCGATAGCGCATCTCCCGACTGGACGCGGAGCTATTCCGTTTTTGACTGTGTCGATGAGCGAGCGCGAAGTTTGGTAGGCTCTCTTTCGGCGCAAGCGCTGCCTGTGCTGCGCCAGCTTTCCAGCGATGAATTTCTGTCCGGCGCCGAGATTGCGCGGCGACTGGGATGTTCCCGCGCGACGGTGCATAACGCGCTGCGTTCAGCGCAGTCCGCCGGGCTAGTGGTGCACGCCGTGCATGGACGCGGTTATCGCTTGGCCGAGCCGGTGAGTTGGCTGGATGCCGAGCGCTTGGCGCCCGAATTGACGCGGCTCGGCATCACATCGCGGTTGTTCGATCAATTGCCTTCGACCAATGCCTTCATGTTGCAATGGGTGGCCGGCGATGTGCCGTTCCGAGCCCCGCCGCGGGCGCTGGCGGTCGCCGAGTGGCAGACCCAGGGACGCGGTCGGCGGGGTCGCGACTGGCATGCCGGCTTGGGCGGCGGACTGACTTTTTCTTTCCTGTGGCGTTCGGCGCGGCCGGCCGCGCAGCTTTCCGGACTCTCTTTGGCGGTCGGCGCGGTCCTGGTCCGTGGTTTGCAAGACCTGGGCTTGAGCGCGGCGCGGGTCAAATGGCCGAACGATATTCAGGTCGGCGGGGCGAAGCTGGCCGGGGTATTGATCGAGCTGGCCAGCGACAGGCTGGCCAGTGACGTGCTGGCGCCCAGCACGGCGGTGATCGGTATCGGCATCAATGTGTCCGGCGCCGCCGCCTTGACCGACCGGGTCGGCCAGGCGGCGACCGATTTGCAAACGTATCTGGGACGCATCGATCGCAATGATCTGCTGCTGACTTTGGCCGCCGCGCTGAATGCCGGGTTGGCGCGGTTCGAAAGCGAGGGTTTCGCGGCATTTCAGGACGCCTGGCATGTCTGCCATGCGCAACAGGGGCAGCCGGTGTGCATGTTGCTCAACGGCCATGAGACGGTGTGCGGCGTGGCGCTGGGGGTCGACGCGCAGGGTGCGTTGCTGCTGGAAACGGCATCGGGCATCCGGGCTTTTCATTCCGGCGAAGTCAGTCTGCGCGAGGCCGTGCCGTGATACTGCTGGTGGATGCCGGCAATACGCGCATCAAGTGGCGTGTTGTCAATCGGCGGGAATTGCTCGGGTCGGGTTCCGTGTCGACTCTGGAAGTCGCTCGGTTGGCCATGATCTGGCGGCCCTATCGGCTGCATGGCGCGCTGCTCAGTTGCGTCGCGGCGGAGGCGGTGCGCGCAGCCCTGGCGGAGATGCTCGCCGCCGCCGGTATCCCGACGCACTGGCTGGTCGCCGAGCAAGACCATTACGGCGTGCGGAATCTATATGATATGCCCGAACAACTCGGCGCCGACCGTTACGCCGCGTTGATCGCCGCCGCGCGTCTGAAACTGGGCGATTGCGTGGTGGCCAGCATCGGTACCGCCACCACCATCGATCGCCTGGATCGCCACGGCGCTTTTCTCGGCGGGGTGATCCTTCCCGGCCCGGACTTGATGCGGGCGGCCTTGTTGGGCGGAACCGCGCAGATCGAGACCCGCATGCAAACGCCGCTTGCCGGGTCGATCGCCGGGTCGATCACCGTTACCAGTTTGGAGACGCTGCCGCGCGATACCGCGTCGGCGGTTGGCGCCGGTATCGCCATGGCGCAGGCTGGCGCTATCGCCGCCGTATGCGCCTTGGGTTCGGGGTCGGAACCGGCCCAGTCGCGGCTGATTCTGACCGGTGGCGCGCGCGGGCAGGTGCGTGACAGCTTGCGCATGGAATGGGTCGAAATCGATGACCTGGTGCTGGACGGGCTGTCCTGGGTCGCGCTGGAGTCGCCATGGGCAAGCTGATCGGACTGCTGCTGGCGCTGAATCTGGGCGTGTTGCTGGCGGGCACGGCGTTGCGGCACTGGTCGCCGAACCCGGCGAGTCCGGCGGTATTCAACGCCGAAAAAATCCGCCTGCTGGAAGCGCCGCCCGTCACCGCCGCGTCCAACCCGCCGCCGCCCGCCGCGCTCGAACCCGTCGTTGCGCCGGATGCGCCGGAGACGGCGCGTTGTTTGGCATTCGATGGCATCGATCAGCATGTCTTCGAGGCCATCGAGGACTATCTGAAACAGGCGGGTATCGCGACCAGCGCCTATACGCTGGAACTGGAAAAAAAACTCGGCTGGTGGGTGTTCCTGCCGCCCTTGGAGAATCCAGCCGATGCGCCGGCGGTACTTGCCGGGATTCAGCAACTGGGCATCTCCGATTTTGCCTTGGTCAGGGGCGGCAGCATGCGTAACGCGGTATCGATGGGGGCTTTCGGCCAGCTTGCGTTCGCGCGCCAGCACGCGGCGACCCTCGCCGCCAAAGGGGTCAACGGGGTGAAATTCGGTCCGCGTCCGGAGTCTGGCGCGGCGCGTCTGGTCTATGCCGACCGCCTGGCCGATGCGACGCTGGCAAAATTGCGCGCCGGCTGGCCGAAGGTCGCGACGCCCAAGCCTTGCGCGGCGCCGTGATTTGCGGATAGCCAGCTTAATTTGCCGCGCACAGCGATGCCGGGTCGCACAGGCGGCCACGTAACCAGTCCGCCGACAGCGGCAGCAGCAGATCGTCGAATTCTCCATCAGGTCGATCGGCGGCGCGCGGCGGGTGCATGATGAAGCGCTGGTCGCCATTGCTGTTCTCGATTTCCGCCGCCGAAGTCGGCATCAGGTTGCGGCCGTCATTGACATTGATCGCGCCGAAACCGTTGCGGCCATGCGAAATCACCAGCGCGGCGGCGGACATCGGTTGGGCGCAGGCGCGGTCGGTGCAGATCTGCAGTTGCGCGACGGTCGTGGAGGATCGGTTTCCAGGCTGCGCCCAGTCCGCCGTGACGGCGTAGCCGAGCCGGTTGCCCCAGGCGTCGCCATCCGCCAGCCCCAAGGTTTTCCAGGGCAGATTGCCGGTCAGGGTGGCGCAACCGCCATCGGCAAGCCGATCCTCCTCGCCGTCGTTGGCCTGTTCACTGTTCTCCGAGCGCAGGTCCGGGCAGGGCAGGGGACCGGCCCGATCCGCCTGGCGCAGCGCGTAACCGAGCAGCGCGATACGCGCCGCCTCCAGCGCGCGTCGGGTTTCCAGCGATTGGCGTTCGGCTATCTGTTGTCCCAGCGGGGTCAGTACGCCGCCCAGCAGCAAGGTGATGATGAACAGCACGATGGCGAGTTCGATCAGCGTAAAACCGGTCGGTCTCGGTTGCATGGCGTGGGTTCGACGATGTACGGGCTCAGTTTGCATCGTGCGCCAGTGTCCACCAGTTCAACACACAGTTGGCCTGTCCCTGACCGCCGTCGTGATCCAGGATCAGCGTGCATTGTTCGACCGTGAATCGTCCTGGCGCGGTGGCTCGCAAATGTGTGATCAGTCGGCCGAGACCGGCCGGGTCCAGCGCTGCCGCGGTGAATTCCAGTTTGCTGGCGTTGAGATTCGTCGCCACCGGACTGCGCGCTTGCGGCGACAAATGCCACGACAAACTGCTGAGTCGAAACAACGATTGGCTACGCGCCAGCGCGCTGATCCAACCGACGCGGTCTTCCGGGCCGATGAAACCGCTGTCGCGGATGCGGCTGTGCAGCGCCGCCTCGGCCTGGTCCTGAATCAGCCGGGCTGGCGCATCGCGCACTTTGCCGGCGGTCTGGTCGGCGCGGGTGGTTGCCGCGATCAGCCTGGCTTCGGCGGTCATCCGGGCATGCAGGCTGAAATGAAAAATGGCGGCGCCGCTGAGCAGCGAAACCAGCATCAAAGCCATTGGAATCCGCAGTTTCGGGTCGTTCAGCGTCATGGCGCGGCGGCGGTTATTTCGATCTGGAATCGGGCGCTGACCTGACTATGCCCGAACTCCCCCTCCAGCTCGCTGTCGACCTGTCCATTCAGCGGCCAGCGGCTGATTTCGACATGGTATCCGGGCAAATTGGCCTGGAGTTGCTCGGCGAGTTGGCGCAGGCGACGGTGAGCGGCGTCGAAGTTGTTGTCAAACGGCGAAATTTCTCCGTCGACCTGGATCGCGGCGCGCGGGGCATGGCTGCTGCCGGACAGGAACAAGCCGTTGCTCGACCAGGCCAGACGTTGAAAACGCAAATCGCCGATCTCCGCGCCGATCTTCAGCACCTGCTCGAAGATCGGCGACGGTTGCTGATCCAGTCTGCCGACCTGCTGCCAGGCTTCGACGCTAAGCCGGCGCTGTTCGATGACCGCCGCCCCACCGGCGACGGCCAGCAGGCGCGCTTCCGCGTCCTGGTTGCGCAGACTGGCGGCATCCGCTTTGGCGGTGGCAACCTGCAGTCGCCAGGCATCCAGCCAGAGCAACGTCGAGCCGATGGAAACCACGCCCAGCCAGGCCGCCGCGACGAACAGCATGCCGCGTTTCATCCAGTGCACCCGGGTCAAGGCATGCTGATCGCGGGTCATCATGTTGGCGCTTTGCGGCGCGTCCGAGAGCAGCTTCAGATACAGCGCGTCGGAGGATTCCGCGAGCAACGTGGGCGGCAGATGCAGCGTATCGAGCAGTTGCCCGCGCAAGATGCTCTCGCACTGGAAACCGGCCGACTCCGGCAACAGCGCGTGCAGTTCCGCCAGGCTGTTGAGCGGATCGAGCAGCAGCGTGCGCAGCGGTTCCGAGCGCGCCATCAGTCGCTGGCCGACCAATGACTGACGGGTGCGCTCGATTTCTTCGGCGTAGCCTTCCAGCGGGTTGCTGTATTGATTGCTGTCCACCGGCGCCAGTCGCGAAAAACGCAATTCGCCATCTTCGAGGTAGGTCAGGCGCAGCCCGCCGGTCTGCTCGGAAACCAGCAGCAACCGCGAACTGCCGAGTTTGAACAGTCGCGCCAGCGGAATCGTCAGCGCCGGCAACAACCAGATGCCGGCCAGATGGGCGCCACGTACATGCATGATGTCCAGCCAGGGGCGGATGATCTCGGCATTGGTCAGCCCCATCATCAGGTAACGATCCTGTCGCCGTTCCTTCAGTTGATCCCGCAATCCGGGCGCCAGCGACGATTTCTGGCGCAGCGCCGCGCGGTAGGCGGAATGGTGGATGAGTTGCCGCAAGCGGCGATCGGTCATTTCGCGGCGGTCGGGGCCATGCACGCGCGGCAGGATGTCCTGGCGATAGACCTCGTCGACGGTATCCACGGCGATCGCCACCGGCTTGCCGGGATGCTTGAGCAGCAGCGCGTTGAATTCTTCCCAGCCTTCTTCGTCGCAGGGCAGGGAGCGTACTTCCTTGAGGGTGCTGTTGCGATACAACGCGCAACTGGCGCCGGCCGCGGATACATAGAGCAGGATGCGGTCGTTGCGGGTGAGCGCTTTGAAAATCATAGCGGCAACTCGCCGATGATCTGGTAGACCGGCATGAATACCGCCAGCATCAGCACCGCCAACAACAAGCCAAGCAGCGCGGCCAGGCCGGGTTCGAGCAAGGTCAGGGCGCGCGTGATGGTTTCACGCGAGTCGCGTTCGAAGAACCAGGCGACGTTTTCGAATGCTTCGGCCAAGGCGCCGTTGGCTTCTCCGGTATGGACCATGCGCAGCACCAGTGGCGGCAACAGTTCATGTCGACGCAGACTGTTGGCCACGCCCTCGCCGGCGGCGATCTGCTGCGCGGTGGCGATCAGCTTGAACTGGATGACGCGGTTGCCGGCGCTGTCGGCGCAGGCTTGCAAGGCGTCCAGCAGGCCGACGCCGGATTGCAGCAATAATGCCAGCAGGCCGGTGACGCGGGCCAGGATGTGCTTGTGCAAGGTAGTCCCGAATATCGGCAATTTCAGCCAGATGCCGTCAAGTCTTCTGGCCAGCGCCGACGAGCGGCGAATCGCCAGAAACACGCCGGCCACGCCCAACAGCAGGAACGGCAAGATCCACAACAAATAGTCCCTGGTCAGTTGCGATACCGTGATCAAGGCTTGGGTGGCGGCGGGCATCGGCAGGTTCAGGCTGGTCACCAGCATGGCCAGTTTCGGCGTCAGGTAGAACAGCAGCACACCTGCGGCGGCGAACACGGCGCACGCCGCGAGGCTGGGATAGATCAGGCGCCGGGTGAATTCGGCCTGCAAATCATCCTGTTGTTTCAGGCTGGCCTCCAGGCGCGCGAAGACGATTTCCATCTGGTCGCTGGTTTCCGCCGCGCGGACCAGGGCAATGAATACGCGGTCGAATACATCGGGATGCGCGGCAAGCGCTTCCGACAGCAGTTTGCCGCCCTCCAGATCGTCCGCCACCAACGCCAGCAGGTCTCGAAAACGCGAGTTCTCGGTGCTGGCGATGAGATCCTTGAGACCTTCAAGCAACGGCGCGCCGGCGCGGGAGATCTGCTGCATGTGAAAACAGAAGCTGATCAAGTCTCTACGGCTGGCATGCCAGGTTGAAAACAGGCCGCGTCGATTGGCGACGCGCGCGCGAATCAGGGTCAAGCCCATGCGGCGCAAGCGCAGATCCAGGTCGATATCGTTGATCGCGGCGAGTTCGCCCTGGATGCGTTGGCCTTCGGTGTTGGCCGCGCGGTAGCGAAAACGGGGCATGCGGTCGGATCCTTGGTCTGCCGTCAGCGGCGAGACAGGTTGACCACGCGGCCGAGTTCGGCAAGCGATGTGTCGCCGCCGCGGACCCGATCGAGTCCGTCCTCGGCCAGGTTGCGCCAGCCGCGCTCGGCCGCCAGGCCGGCCAGTTCGCGAGGGGTCGCGCCGCGCAGCACGGCTTCATCCAGCACGGCGTCCATCAGCAGAAGTTCCATCAGCGGCAGACGGCCGCGATAGCCTTTGAATGCGCAATGCGTGCAGCCCTTGGCGCGGTAGAGGATCTCCGGAGCATTGCCGTCGAGCAGATGGCGCTCGGTTTCGTCCGGGCTGTAGGCCTCCTTGCAATGCGGACACAAGCGTCGCACCAGACGCTGCGCCACGACCGCGACGATGTTGCCGGCCAGAATCGCCGGTCGTATGCCCATGTCCTCGATGCGCGGAAAGACCCCTAGCGCCGAATGCGTGTGCAGCGTGGTGAATACCAGATGACCGGTCATGGCGGCGCGAAACGCCATTTCGGCGGCTTCCCTGTCGCGCACCTCGCCGACCAGAACGATGTCCGGGTCCTGCCGCATGATGGCGCGCACGCCGCCGGCGAAATCGATTTTCGAGAGTTCCGTGAGCGAGGTCTGGCGGATCAGCGGGTGCGGGTATTCGACCGGGTCTTCCAGCGTCATGATGTTGACATCTTCCCGGTTCAGGTGCGCCAGCAGCGAATACAGCGTGGTGGTTTTGCCTGAGCCGGTCGGGCCGGTGACGATGACCAGGCCTTCCGGGCGGGAAATCACCTCCAGCAGGCGCGCCAGGGTTTCCGGCGGCAAGCCCATACGGTCGAGTGGAATGATCGATTTCTCGCGGTCGAGTATGCGCAGGACGATGTTCTCGCCATGCAGCGTCGGCAGGCTGGAGACGCGGAAGTCGATGCTGCGGCCATACAAGGTCAGCGATAGCCGGCCGTCCTGAGGGGCGCGCGATTCGGCGATGTTGAGGCCGGAAATCACTTTCAGGCGTACGGATATCGCCGGCCAGTATTTGCGATGCAGGCTGCGCATCGGTTCCAGCACGCCATCGATGCGGTAGCGTACCCGCAAGAACGATGCTTCAGGTTCGAAGTGCACATCGGAAGCGCCGCGCTTGACCGCTTCGGCGAGCATCGCGTTGACCAGTCGCACGATCGGTTGGGTATATTCGGTGCCTGCATGCCCGCCGATGTTGGCTCCGACGTTGGCGGCAAGGTGCAGACTGCTCCAGTCGACTTCGCCGGTTTCGATTTCCTTCAGGATGCCATCGACCGACAGATCGAAGCCGTAAAACTTGTCCAGGCACTCGAGGATCTGCGCTTCCGCCGCCAGCATCGGCCGAATATCGTAGCGGCCTTCGAGATACGCGCGCAGTTGGTCGAGCGCGACCAGGTTGTACAGGTCGGGTACCGCGACGGTCAGAGTATTGGTTTCAGCGTCCGCCGCCAGCGGCAGAAAATGATGTCGCCGCGCCAGATGTTCCGGGGTCAGCGCGATGGCTTCCGGGTCGGCGACGACATGCGTCAGGTCGATGCTGGTTTCGCCGGCGTTCTGCGCCAGCACATCGCGCAATACGTTGTCATTGATGAAACCCAGGTTGATCAGTTGGCGCCCCAGCGGCAGGCCGCTGACCGCCTGTTCCATCAGGGCGATGCGCAATTGGTCGAGGCTGATCAGGCCTTGCCCGGCGAGCCATTCGCCTAGCTTGGGAGGTTCGGAGAAATGGGCCATGTCTGGTTCGCCGCGGCGCCATCAAAACAACGGCTGGCAGCGCTATCCGCTTAGTCGTTCTGATAGGTTTGCATGCGGCTGTACAGTGTGGTGCGATTGACGCCGAGGATTTTGGCGGCTTGCGAAAGATTGCCGTGGGTCATGGCCAGGGCGGCTTCGACATAGCTGCGTTCCCACTGCCGAATGACCTGGTCGAGGTTGAAGTTATGCAGATTGCGCAGGTGCGCCTTGGCGTATTCCTGCAAAGCCAGACCATCGGTGGGCAGGGGAATGGTTGATGGGTTGACCACATCGAGATCGAACTCGTCCTCCAGTTCCCGCGCGTTGACCGTGCGGCCGGCATATTTGGTGGTCAGGCGGATGACGATGTTGCGCAGTTCGCGGACATTGCCGGGAAAGTGATAGTCCTCCCACAGGCGGCGCGCGTCGGGCGCGAACACGAACGGCGCGGCACCGACCTCGCGGGCGAAATGGCCGCGGAAGTGTTCCAGCAGCGAAAGCTTGTCCTCGGTCTGTTCACGCAATGGCGGGACGTGCACGGAAAACACCGACAGCCGGTGATAGAGGTCGCCCCGGAACCGACCTTCGCGTACTTCCTTGCGCAGATCGCGATTGGTGGCGGCGACAATGCGGGCGTTGGAAAACCGGCTGCCGGTTTCGCCGACCCGCTGAAACTCGCCGTTTTCCAGGACGCGCAGCAGTTTTGCCTGGAGTTCCAGCGGCAGTTCGCCGATTTCATCAAGAAACAAGGTACCTTCCCGCGCGTCCTCGAAGTAGCCGGAATGGGCTTGCGTGGCGCCGGTGAACGCGCCCTTGGCGTAGCCGAACAGCGTTGGCTCGACCAGCGTCGGCGAGATTGCGGCGCAGTTCAGGGCGAGATAGGGTTTGCCGCTGCGCTTCGACCATTGATGCAGGCTCTTCGCGACCAGTTCCTTGCCGCTGCCGGATTCGCCTTCGATCAACACCGGAAACGGCGCGTCGGCGTAGAGTTTGATCTGGTTGCGCAAGCGATCGACGGCAAAACTCGATCCGACGATGCCGCTTGATTCGAGCGTGGCGGCCGGAGGTTGCACGCCAGGCTGCTCCTGATCGAAACGCAATGCGGAGAACAGCGCTTGCTTGATCTGTTCGGGGTCGGCCGGCTTGGCAATGAAATCGATGGCGCCGAGCGCCCGCGCATGTCGCGCATTGGCATCGTCGTTCTGGCCGGAAAGCACCAGGATGCGGGTTTTCTTGGAGTAGTTCAGCAAGTCGGTGATCAGCGCGAAACCCTCATCCGGCTTGTGTTGCGAAGGCGGCAGGCCTAAATCGACCAGCGCCAACGGCGGCGGGCTTTCGAGTTGCGTCAACAGGCTCTTTACCTGCTGCCGGGATTCGGCGACGAACACCTCGAAGTCATTGGACAGCACAAAATGCAGTGTGTCGGTGATCAGCGGGTCGTCATCGACTATCAGCAGAGCCGGTTTTGCATCAGATATCACGAGTGGTCTCCGTCAAGCTGCATTGCGTGCGTGGCGCATGTCATGGGTTCGCGCAAAGGCGATGGGCGAGGCGCCTGGCGCCAAGCGCTGCCGGACTGGATGTCAGGTAGCCAGGTAATACGTTGCCATCAACCATCCATCACCCTTGTCACGCACGGAATCGAGCCGAATCAGGCGCATGCCGTTCTGGTCGCGCATGTTGTACTGTCGGCCATGGGCGTAGCGCGCGCTTTCCATGATGATCAGATTGTCGCTATCCAGGCTGGGGAAAATCAGCGCTTGGCTGCTGGACTGCTGATAGGTATGGGAGTCTTCCACCGAATAGCTCAACCCCGCGGCGATTTCGTGTGTTTCGAGCATTACCAGATTGGGCGATGTGTTCAAGGTTTGCACGCCGATCTTGCGCATTTCATCATGCATGCGGGTAATGCGCCTGATCACGCCGATTTGCCAGGGATGGGTGGGGTCGAGACGAATCGCCAGCAGTTTGCCGACCTTGACCCATTCGCTTTCCTCGCCCTTGAGCATCACGCCGACTCCGGTGTCGCTGCGATCGAACAGCGGCCATTGTTCCGCGCTGAGGTCGCGGCTGCCCTGAATGCGCTGGGTAACCGCCGATTTGGTGCGTTCCGTGACGAAACCGTAGAGCTTGATGTCGAGAATTTCTTCGCTGCTGAGTTGTTGGCCCGGGCTGCCGCCACTGGAAATTTCGTTTTCAGCCTCGATGCGTTTGCAGATGGCGTTCAGGTCGCGCAATACCTCGCAGCGTCCTTGCGCCGGGGCGCGATTGTTGTTGCGGCGCTCGCGTTCGCTGGTGGCCGCCCATTCGTTGCCGGCATGATTGAGCAGATCGAAACCATCCGGCAGGCGAAATTCTTCGCCTAGCCCCAGGCTGGGGGGCAGAGCGCCGGATTTCAGCGCTCTTTCAGTGCTCTTGAGGTGTTCCTGCAAGCGTTCCGTATCGATGAAGCGGTAACTGGCTTCGATGCTGGCATTGGGCCTGATGCGCTTGAGTCCGTGGCCCTTGTCGGTATCGATGTAGAAGAAGTGGCGGGAGGCGTCATAAGTCTTCTCGAGCTGCGTTTTGTCCGACCAGTTATCCAGCCAGTGATCGATCATCTCGATCTGCCTCGGCGCCAGACTGCCGGCGCCCAGCGGCGACAGCAGCAGAGCCTGGACGTACTCATCCATGCAACTGGCGGGCTGCGAGTCGGTGGCGTAGAGCTTCATGCGCGTGGCATGAAAGCCATCGAATTCGGCGATGCGATAGAGGTTGTGAAAACGCAGCCAAAGCTTGTCCTCGACCTTTTCGTAACGGAAGTAACGCCATTTGAAGATGTCGGCGAAGCCGCGCAAAGCGCGTCCGGCGATTTGCGGGATTGCCGGTTGTATCTTGCTGCCGCCCGGGTTGGCGACGAAATCCATGATGAACGTGTGATAGCCGCGGGTGACTTCCCAGAAAAATGCGTGTATCGCCGTCCACAACCGTGACTCGATGACTTTCGACATGCGCGGATTGCGCAGGTATTGAACACACAGCGAGTACTGCATATCCCGCGCCTGATTGTCCAGATGAATAAGGACTTGCAGCCGGTCCTTCGACATCGGCAGACCGGCATGATTGAACTGGATCAGGCTTTGCACCACCTGTTCCTGCGCGGTGTAGATGTCCCCCGCCGGCAGTTCCTGCATCCAGCGCGAGACCGTTTTCAGGTCGCTAAGCGGATCCTCTTCGCCCTTCTTGCGTTTGAAGAACCCGAACATAGGTTTCAGTCCTCGCTCAATTAAGTTTGCCTCTTACCCAATCCGCAACGCCTTGCAGCGCTCCGGGAAGTTGTTCTGGCAGGGTGCCTCCGGCTTGCGCCAGATCAGGCTTCCCCCCGCCTTTGCCGCCGACCTGAGCGGCAACGAAGTTGACCAGATCGCCAGCCTTGAGCTTGCCAATGACGTCCGGGGTCACCGCGGCGATCAATGCGACCTTGCCATCCAGCGCGCTACCCAACACCAATGCGCAGGTGCGCAGCTTGTCCCGCAGTTTATCGGCCAGTTCACGTAAAGCTTTAGCATCCGCGCCTTCGACGCTGACCGCAAGCACTTTAATGCCGGCGATATCGATCGCCTGATTGGCAAGATCGTCGCCTTGGGAGGAGGTCATCTTGGATTTGTAGCGCGCCAATTCCTTTTCCAGGGTTTTGACCTGTTCCTGAATTTGCGCCAGACGCGCGGCAACTTCCTGTGGTTGGGCGCGCACCAGTTCGGCAACTTCGCGCAGTGTGGCTTCCTGAGCTTGCGCGTAAGCCAATGCGCCGGGGCCGGTCACCGCTTCCAGGCGCCTGACGCCGGCGGCGACGCCAGATTCGGCAACCACCTTGAACAGACCGATGTCACCGGTGCGATTGACGTGGGTGCCGCCGCACAATTCGGTGGAGAACTGTCCCATGCCGACCACGCGCACCTCGTCGCCGTACTTTTCGCCGAACAAGGCCATGGCGCCGGCCTTGATGGCGTCTTGATGTTTCATCAAGCGAGTTTCGACGCGGCTGTTGCGGCGTATCTCCGTATTGACCAATTCCTCGATGCGGCGAATTTCCTCGACGCTGAGCGGTTGCGGATGAGAAAAGTCGAAGCGGGTGCGCTCGGCATTCACCAGCGATCCCTTCTGGGTGACGTGGTCGCCCAGCACGCCGCGCAATGCCGCGTGCATCAGATGGGTGGCGGAGTGGTTGTAGGCCGCGCGTTGACGCGCCTGCGCGTTGACTTGCGCGGTGACGCTGTCGCCGACCAACAGTTTGCCGGTGGCGAGGCGGCCCTTGTGGCCGAACACCTCGGCTTGAATCTTCAGCGTGTCTTCCACCTCAAATCCGCCATGGCCGCTGGAAATTTCGCCGACGTCTCCGGCCTGGCCACCGGATTCGGCATAGAACGGGGTTCGATCGAGCACCAATACCGCTTCGTCGCCGGCGGCGATTTCATTGACTTGACTGCCTTCCTTGTAAATCGCCACGATGCGGGCTTCGTATTCGAGGTTGTCATAGCCGACGAACTCGGTTTTTTCGCCGTCGAACGTCAAGCCCTTGCCCATGCTGAATTTCGAGGCGGCGCGGGCGCGTTCACGCTGCATCTGCATGGCATGCTCGAAACCGGCGAAATCGACGGTAATGCCGCGTTCGCGGGCGATGTCGGCGGTGAGATCCAGAGGGAAGCCGAAGGTGTCATAGAGTTTGAACACGGTTTCGCCGTCGAGCATCTTGTCTTCCGAGGCCATCGCGGATTCCAGCACACCCATGCCATGTTCCAGGGTTTCGGCAAACCGTTCTTCTTCCTGCTTCAATACCGCCGCGACGCGTTGCCGCGCGGCGAGCAGTTCCGGATAGGCTTCGCCCATGACTTCGGCCAGTTCGTCGACCAGCTTGTGGAAGAACGGTGTCTTGCAGCCCAGCTTGTAGCCGTGGCGGATGGCGCGGCGGATCACCCGGCGTAGCACATAACCACGACCTTCGTTGCCGGGAATCACGCCATCGACGATCAGGAAGGAACAGGCGCGGATGTGGTCGGCGATGACTTTCAGCGAGTTGTCGTCCAGGTCGGAGGTGCCGGTTTCACGGGCGGCCGCCTTGATCAGCACCTGGAACAGGTCGATCTGGTAGTTGGAGTGGACGTGCTGCATGACCGCCGAGATCCGCTCCAGGCCCATGCCGGTATCGACCGATGGTTTCGGCAACGGATGCATGACTCCCGCATCGTCGCGGTTGTACTGCATGAACACCAGATTCCAGATCTCGATGTAGCGATCGCCGTCCTCTTCCGGGGTGCCAGGCGGCCCGCCGGCGACTTCCGGGCCGTGGTCATAGAAGATTTCCGTACAGGGGCCGCACGGTCCGGTGTCGCCCATCGCCCAGAAATTGTCGGATTGGTAGCGCTGGCCGCCCTTGTCGCCGATACGCGTGATGCGATCCTTGGGTACGCCGATTTCATCCGCCCAGATGGCATATGCCTCGTCGTCGTCCTGGTAGACCGTGATCCACAACTTGTCTTTCGGCAGGTTCAGCGTGACGGTCAGAAACTCCCAGGCATAGCGAATCGCATCTAGCTTGAAATAATCGCCGAAGCTGAAGTTGCCCAGCATCTCGAAGAAAGTATGGTGCCGCGCCGTATAGCCGACGTTTTCCAGGTCGTTGTGCTTGCCGCCGGCACGCACGCAGCGTTGGCTGGAGGCGGCGCGCAGGTAAGGCCGGGACTCGCGGCCGAGAAACACGTCCTTGAACTGCACCATGCCCGCGTTGGTGAACAGCAGCGTCGGGTCGTTGCCCGGTACAAGTTGGCTGGAAGCCACCGGGGTATGCCCTTTCGAGGCAAAAAAATCGAGAAACTGGCGGCGGATTTCGCTGCTTTTCATGGCTAGTTCTTGATAAATAGGGCGTTGCCGAATTGTAGCGACGAAATTTCAGTATCGGGAGACGCTTGTCCTGTCTTTTTGCCGGCGCGCGCGGCTTCAGACTAGTCGCGCTGGAATACCAGATCCCAAACGCCATGGCCGAGCCGTAGGCCGCGTTGTTCGAATTTGGTCCGCGGTCGGTATTCCGGGCGTGGCGCGTAATCGACAGCCGTGTTGTTCAGACCGCTGGTGCTGGAGAGCACTTGCAACATCTGTTCGGCGTAATTTTCCCAGTCGGTCGCCAGATGCAGGTAGCCGCCGGATTTGAGTTTGCGCCCCAGCAGGGCGACAAACCCGGGCTGAATCAGGCGGCGCTTGTGGTGTCGCGATTTATGCCAGGGATCGGGGAAATAAATGTGGATGCCGTCGAGGCTGGCATCCGCGATCATGTGTTGCAGAACTTCCACCGCGTCATGCTGGATGATGAGCAGATTGGTCAGATTGCGTTCGCCGATCTGTTTCAGCAATGCGCCTACCCCGGGCGTGTGGACTTCAACGCCCAGATAGTCCTTCTCCGGGTGACTTTGCGCGATTTCGGCGGTGGCGCCGCCCATGCCGAAGCCGATCTCCAGGATTTTTTCGGCATGCCGCCGGAAAATCGCCTCCAGGTCGACCGGTTCCGGCGAGTAGGGCAACACGAATCGCGGTCCCAATGTTTCGAGCGCTTTCTGTTGGCCCGAGCCCATGCGGCCGGCACGCAAGACAAAGGAACGGATGGTGTGGCGTTTGGCGGTGGATTCAGGCATGGCGCGTCATGGACGCTGGCGTGCAGCGCTGGTCGATTAAGGGAAAAATCAAGAGCCGATCAGGCCGGCGGTCGGCGAAGATGGGCTGGCCTGATAGATTTTCCTGGGCACGCGACCCGCCAGATAGGCTTCTCGACCGGCTTGCACCGCCTTCTGCATGGCCGAGGCCATCAGCACCGGATTCCGGGCCTGCGCGATGGCGGTGTTCATCAGCACCGCATCACAGCCCAATTCCATGGCAATCGCCGCGTCCGAAGCGGTGCCGACACCAGCGTCGACAATCACCGGCACGCTCAATCGGTCGATGATGATCTGCAAATTCCACGGATTGAGGATACCCATGCCGGAACCGATCAGCGAAGCCAGCGGCATCACCGCGACGCAGCCGATATCCTGTAGTTGTTTGGCGATGATCGGATCGTCGCTGGTGTAGACCATGATTTTGAAACCGTCCTTGACCAGCACTTCCGCGGCTCTCAGGGTTTCGACCACATTCGGGTAGAGGCTTTGCGGATCGCCAAGCACTTCGAGTTTGACCAGGTCATGACCGTCAAGCAGTTCGCGCGCCAGTCGCAGGGTGCGGATGGCGTCTTCCGCCGTATAACAACCGGCGGTATTGGGCAGATAGGTGAATTGCTTGGGCGGCAGGGCATCCAGCAAGCTGGGCTGGTTGGGATCCTGGCCGATGTTGGTGCGACGTATCGCGACCGTGACGATCTGTGCGCCGGAGGCGTCGATGGCCGCGCGCGTCTCTTGAAAATCTTTGTACTTGCCGGTGCCGACCAGCAAGCGTGAGTTGAAGGGTTGACCGGCGATGAACAGGGTATCCATGGTATTTATCAATACAAGAAGAGGGTGGGCGGGCGCGAAACAACGATAGAAGGAGCTTAGCCGCCACAGACGGCGACGACGATCTCCAATTGGTCGGCATCCGTCAGATGGACCGCCGCATGCTGGCTGCGCGGCACAATCTCGCCATTGCGCTCGACCGCCACCCGTTTGCCGGCAAGATCCAGTTCGAGGAGGAGGGCCGCAACGCTCAACGGCTTGGAAAATTGGTGCTGCTGACCATTGATGCTGAGGGTGATCACTTTGTAGAGCCCCGGAAATCAAGTAGGATGCTGGGCCGCGAGTTTACAACGCGGGTGTAGTTCAATGGTAGAACGGCAGCTTCCCAAGCTGCATACGTGGGTTCGATTCCCATCACCCGCTCCAATTCCATCAGTTGATTGTTTATCCCTGATTCGCGTTGCGCTCGGCCAAAGGCGGGCTCGTCTGGCTGTGCCTGGTCGTGTTCGGCGGTTTCGGGATATACCCGAACCAAGGTCCACATGCCCATGACAAAGCCGTCCATCGAAGAATCCCTGGAAATCATCAAACGCGGTTGCGACGATCTGCTGGTCGAAGCCGAGTTGGTCGAAAAGCTGAAAAGCGGGCGACCGCTGCGGGTCAAGGCCGGATTCGACCCGACCGCGCCCGATCTGCATCTGGGCCACGCAGTGTTGCTCAACAAGATGCGGCAACTACAGGATCTCGGGCATCAGGCGATTTTCCTGATCGGCGACTTCACTGGCATGATCGGCGATCCGACCGGCAAGAATGCGACCCGGCCGCCGTTGACGCCGGATCAGGTGGAGGAAAATGCCCGCACTTATCAAGCGCAGGTCTACAAGATACTCGACCCGGAAAAAACCGAGGTCGAGTTCAATTCGCGCTGGATGGGCGCGATGTCCGCCGCCGACATGATCAAGCTCGCGGCCACGCATACCGTGGCGCGCATGCTGGAGCGCGACGACTTCTCCAAGCGCTACGTCGGTGGCCAACCGATTGCCATCCATGAGTTTCTTTATCCGTTGATTCAGGGTTACGACTCGGTGGCGCTCAAGGCCGACCTCGAGTTGGGCGGCACCGACCAGAAATTCAATCTGCACATGGGACGCGAGTTGCAGCGGCATTACCGGCAACCCTCGCAGTGCATACTCACCATGCCGTTGCTGGAAGGCCTGGATGGCGTCAACAAGATGTCCAAGTCATTGGGCAACTATGTCGGCATTGCCGATACGCCGACAGAGCAGTTCGGCAAATTGATGTCGGTCTCGGATGTCCTGATGTGGCGCTACATAGAACTGCTGTCGTTCGAGCCGTTATCGGTCATCCGGCGCTGGCAACAGGAAGTCGAGGCCGGACGCAATCCGCGCGACATCAAAGTCCTGTTCGCTCAGGAAATCATCACCCGGTTCCACGATGCGCAAGCGGCCCGGATGGCGTTGGAAGATTTCGAAGCACGCTTCCGCCAAGGCGGTATTCCGGATGACATCCCGGAATTCAGCTTCGAGGCGCCGGAAACGGGTCTGGTCATCACGCAAGCCCTGAAAATGGCTGGATTGGTGCCCAGTACATCCGAAGCCATGCGATCGATTGCCGGCGGTGGCGTGAAACTGGATGGCGAAAAGGTGTCGGACAAGGGCTTGCTGCTGCAAAAGGGCGTCTGTGTTGTCGTTCAGGTTGGAAAAAGGCGCTTTGCACGAATTAACTGCGTATAGCTAAGGCCATGACTTCATGCGGTTTTTATCCAGGCCGTAAAAAACCTGAAACAAAAGCTTGACGGTCTGAAATCGCTCCTTATAATGCCGGTCTCTCGCTGCAGCAACGAACGCGGCGAAACAGTAAAAAACGTAACAAAATCAGTTCTTTAACAAATCACTTACAGCCTTAAGGTGTGGGCATTGGGTTAAGCCAATTCGCGGAAGATGCAGGTCTGAAGTGAAGGAGCGAAAGATAAAC
>JAGUXX010000077.1 GCA_020061585.1 Betaproteobacteria bacterium
CGCCTTCTCGCGCAAGCGGGAAAGCCGGCTGGAACCCGTGCCGCTGGCCGAGGCGGTGGCAAGCGCGGCGAACCTGTTCGCCGGCATCGGCGAGCTCGCGCCGACGGTGGAAATCGCCATCCATGACCACGCCGTGGTGCTGGCCGACCGTTTGCAGATCGAACAGGTTCTGCTCAATCTGCTGAAGAACGGGATGGATGCCATGGACGGCCTGGCGCCGGCTGAGCGGCGCCTGCGCATCGACTGCCGGCGCGACGGCCCGGTCTGCCGGGTGTGCGTGCTGGACCGGGGGGCGGGACTGGATGCAACCGGCCGAGCGCATCTGTTCGAACCGTTTTACACCACCAAGCCGGATGGCCTGGGGCTGGGTCTGAGCCTGTGCAAGAGCATCGTCGAAGCGCATGGCGGCCATCTTCGCGCCGAGCCGGGCGAGGACGGGATCGGTCTGGCGGTGTGTTTCACGCTGCCGCTGGCGCGCACGCCAGGAACAGGAGAAAACAATGCCGGATGACCTGATCTACGTGGTGGAGGACGATGCCGCGATGCGCCGCTCCATCGTTTTCCTGGCCGAATCGGTGGGCTGGAACGCGCGCGGTTTCGCCAGCGCCGAGGATTTCCTGAGAGAGACGGAAGCGGAGCAGGCTGCCTGTCTGATCCTGGATATCCGCATGCCGACCATGAGCGGGCTGGAATTGCAGCGCATGCTCAACGCGCGCGGCGCCGCGGCGCCACCCATCGTCTTCATCACCGGCCACGGCGATGTGGCCATGGCGGTGCAGGCGATGAAGGAAGGCGCGCTGGATTTCATCGAAAAACCGTTCAAGGACCAGCAGTTGCTCGATGCCATCGCCCAGGCGGTGCGCGTCAGCGGCCAGCGTCGCGTGCACGACCAGCGCCAAGCCGAGGCGCGCCACCTGTTGGATCGGCTCACCCAGCGCGAAGGCGAAGTCGCCGCCCTGGTGGCGCGCGGGCTGTCCAACAAGCTGATCGCCCGCGAACTGGACATCAGCGACAAGACCGTCCAGGTGCACCGCGCCCATGTGCTGGAGAAGATTGAACAGAGGTGAGATAAATCAAAGCAGAAAACTGAGATAAATCAGGGAACAGGCGGGAAATACTGAGTAATTAATGGAAGAAAAAGCAAAATAGTTGCGCACAGTACAACTATCAGCCGTCAGACAAATAGCTTTGAAGGATATCCAGAATTGTGCGTTCGTCTTGATCGCTGACCCCAAGGAAAGGGCGTGCCGGTATCTTGCCATCCTTGCTGCCGAGCTGGTGCACGGCGGCGCCAGCATCCCATTCATCGAAGAAGCGATCGGTGCTAATAAACACACCGTTGTCGATGTGCTGCCAGATGATTGAACCTTTCAGCAGGCCGCTATCAACCAGCGGCTTCTTGTTGATGGCGTAGCCGGCACCCTTGGCGCTGATCTTGCCGCTTTTCTTCTGGTAGCTGCCGCTCTCGCCTGCCAGGTAGCTCAAAATCGTCGCTTGGCTGTTCGGCGCCCAGCGCTGTCCGTCCGGGCCAGTACTGCTGTTGAAGCGGGCTTGCGTGGATTCTTTCAGAAGCTCGCCAATCTCGGCCATGGCCGGGCGCAGGTTGCTGATGCGGCTGTCCAGATCGTTCAGCGCGTCGAGCACGGCGCGGTTGTTGATTTCGATGGTGATCATTTGAGCATCGCCTTAAGCCTGGCCAGGTGGGCGCGCTGCGCGTCTTTGGTCATGCCGCGTCAACCGCCTCGTAGACCAGCACGCCGGGGCCGGCGATGCGGTAACGCGGCCCGTCCGCGCGGATGTGACCGATTTCAGTCAGCACAGCCAGTGCAAACGCTACTTCGCCAAACTGGGTCTTGAGGTCATATTCCGTCGCCCAGCCATTTTTTGGCTTGGCTTCGCGCAGGTCGTAAAGGTGGCCGAGGATTTCCTGGCGTTGTTTGGCGTTGGCGTGCATGGTCTCTCCGGGTATTTGATCAGGCCGAATTGTCGGTCATCTGCTATTCTTGGGTTGTCTGGTCGTCGCAGTGCATTGAATCGGGAAAAGGAAGGCGGCAATTGCCGTCGCTTATGTGGGTTCGACTCCCACCCGGCGGCCAGACACTTCAACGGGCAACCACTGGCCGCCCTTTACCGCCCCGGCGATGGCTTCGTCATCCACTCGGAAAGCGGTCGTAATCTGGTTGACCCCTTTCCGCTTCACGGCTTTGCCGACAAATTCCACCGCTGCCTTGTTGGGGCCGATGCCGTCCGCCACGAAGACCAGATTTCCAGATCCCGTGTCGTGGTAGATCGCGCCCGGCTTATGAAGATGGGCGTGCATTCCGCCGCCCAACTGGCACAACTGTTGATGCGCATCGAACGCGACGGCGCCTGAAGCGCGCCGTCTGCTTGCTTTGCCGCTTACTTTGCAGCTTTCAGTGCCTTGGCCCGGGCGTCGATGATCGGCTTGAACGGGCCGTATTTGTGCTGCTCGGCGCCGAAGCCTTCCCGGTATGGCAAGAAGGCGGCATCGGCCGGCTTCTGGCGGCGATCCGGGAAGTCCTTGTCCAGCCCCGCCCTCACTGGCCGCTTCTGGCTGTTGATGTAGGCCGAAACGTCGAAGCTGTCTTCCTCGTTCAGGATCGGCGCGTCGTGCGTGGCGCCCTTGGGCATGTTGTAGCGGATATAGCGGGCGGCCTGAATCACCCGGTTCATGCCGGCGCCGGTGTTGTAGCTATCGGGACCCCACAAGGGCGGATTGACGTAGCCCAGCGTATCGCCCTTGACGCCGACCCGCTGGCCTTCGCCATGGCCGCCATGGCAGGCCGCGCAGTAGGTGTCGTACACCAGCTTGCCCTTGGCCGGGTCGGCGGCGCGGTCGATGATCTTGATCTTGGGGGTCAAGCGGCCTTCGACTTCGGTACCCACCGGCACGCCGCCGGACATGAATTTCATGTAGGCGGTCATCGCCAGCATCTCGTGGCTGTCCGTCGGTAGCGGCTTGCCGTTCATGGAGCGTTCCATGCAACCGTTGATGCGGCCCTCGATGCTCTGCACCACGTTTTCGCGGCCACGGTATTGCGGGTAATCGGCGAAGGTGCCGACAAAAGGCGCCGCGTATTTCAAAGTGCCCGCCTCGGCATGGCAGCTCGAACAGGCCAGGTTGTTGCCGGCATAGCGCAGCTTCTTGTTCTTCACCTCGGGACCGATGAAGCGCGAGGTCATGTGGATCAGGTCGCGGCCTTCGCGTACCAGGCGGCCGTAGACATCGTCGGGCAACGCATTCAGGTCGGGGGCGACCCAAGCGGGCTTTTCGGCGGGCACGGCTGCCGTTTCGGCTAGGGCGGGAGGTGCCACATTGGCGGCGCCGGCCGGGATGGCAAACGCGGCGTACAGGCCAAGCAACAATGGGGAAGAGGCGATGCGCATGATTGGGCTCCTTGCGTATGAGTGGCTACATGGACGGCGTTCGCCGCCCCTGAAACGCACTCTAGGCGCCCACTTCCGCCCGCGCCATGCGTCCGGAAAGCTAAGCGTCTAAGGCAAAGACCTTATTGCGCAAAGGTGTTAATCCGGATATTTCAACTCGCGTGCCGATTACACAAACCAGGTCGCCAACAAGCCAAGGCCGCGGGCTGGAATTGGGTGCGCGATGCTTGAGCCGAAAGTTGCCGAGGTGCGCCGATTCGGGTCGAACAGACGCTGAATCAGCGCAAGGTTTTACCCTGACCGAGGCGGAATAAGTTCCTGCTATGCGACATTAAGTCGCATATTTCGGACAGACGAGTGCGAATATATTCACGGGCCTTCTTCTTCCGCCCGTTCCTCGCCCGTGATCCGCAGCAGTTACCACTATGGATTTCCCGCCAGTCGGGACGCTCGCCTGGGGGCCTGGGTCGGGGCGTTCATGCTGCATGTTTTGGCGGTGGCTGCGCTGGTGTCGGGCTGGCCGCAGGCGCGCGATCTGTTGCGGAACCTGGCGCCGATCGAAGTCAGGCTGCTGACGCCGGAAAAGCCGCCGGAACCGTTACCCCCACCCCCACCGCCGCCACCGCCGCCACCGAAGAGGA
>JAGUXX010000275.1 GCA_020061585.1 Betaproteobacteria bacterium
CTTGAGCGACGCGCTGGCCGGCTTCCTGACCCGTACCACCGGCACGCTGATCCCGCGCGACGCCTGGCGCCCGGACGCCTTGCCGGCGCACTTGCAGATGCATTTCCGGGTACGCGACGAGACCGGCAAGTGCCTCGCCGAAGGCCGCGACCTGGGCACGCTGCGGCAACAACTGGGCGGCGCGGCGCGCCAGGAATTGTCGCGCTCGGCGGCGCAGTTCGAGCGTGACAACGTGACCCGCTGGGATTTCGACGACCTGCCTGAAACGCTACAGGTCGGCGCCCGCGGCCGAACCGATGCCAGCGGCGGATTTGCCGCCTTCCCGGCGCTGGAGCATGTCGCCGGGCGGGTCAGGCTGGCGCTGTTCGACACCGCCGAACAGGCCGATGCCGCCCATCGCGAGGGCGTCGCCCGCCTGCTCTGGCTGGGTTTCCCGGAGTTGCTGAAGCAGAGCGAACGCGATCTCGGCAACACCTTGAAAGCCGCCAGCCTGCAATACGGCCTGCTGTTCAAGGGCGCGCCGGGGTTCGGCAACCCGGCCGAAAGTCTGACGCGCGATGTGCTGCATGCCGCCGCCTTGTCGGCCTGCGACGCCAGTCCGCCGCCGCGCGCTCGACTAGCGTTCACTAATATAGCCGCCGCCGCGCGGCCGAAACTGCCGCAACAAGTCGCGCGCATGACGGCGATCGCCCGGGAATGCCTCGCCGCCGCGCTGAGCATCGAACAGAGCCTGGCCAAAGCCCCCCCGGCGTGGAAAGCCGCCATCGCCGATCTGCGCGGTCAGCTCGCGGAACTGGTATTTCCCGGGTTCATGGTCAGGCATCCCGCGTCACGCCTGACGCATCTGCCGCGTTACCTGAAAGCCATGGAGTTACGCATCACCAAGCTCGCCAACCAGCCTGCCCGCGATCTCGGGGCGATGAACGAAATGGCCCGCCTGCTGACCGCCTGGCGTCAGCGCCGGGAACGGCTGGCCGCGCAAGGCCGCGTCGGCGGCGACATCGAACCGGAAATGGAGGATTTCCGCTGGCGTCTGGAAGAACTGCGGGTCAGCCTGTTCGCCCAGGAGCTGAAGACGCCGGAGCCGGTATCGGTGAAGCGGCTGGAGAAGCGCTGGGCGGAAATCGCCGGCTGAGCGGCTGCGCATAACCGCCTGGCGGGCCTTGATCAAGAATAGTTCTCAAGCTTTTCGTTGCGCGGCCGATACCGCGACCAGACTAGAAAACGAGGAGTATTCCAGTGGCGCTGAAAATCTGCACCGGCACGGTCACATCCAAGATCCTGGGATTCACCGCGCTGCTGTTTCTGGTCTTGCTGACCGCTTCTCTGGTGCATTCCTTCTTCAGCGAGAAAAAGCTGGCCGAGGAATTTACGTTCGAACAGACCAAATCGATCGCCGATGGCTACTTCGATGGCCTCAACAAACTCATGCTCACCGGCGGCATGGCCGAGCGCGGCGAATTGCACAAGCAAATCGCCGAACAGCCCAACGTGCTGGAAGCGCGAGTGATCCGCGGCGACGGCATCAATAGCCAATACGGCGCCGGCGCCGCTGACGAAGCGCCCCGTGACGAGCATGATCGCGCCGCGCTTGCCGGGCAGGAAGTCATGCTCATCGAGCAAGGCGACAAAGGTCGCCAGCTGACCGTGATTCGCGCCTACAAGGCGACGGAAAACACCCGCGGCGTCAATTGCATGGGTTGCCACAGCGTCCCGCCGGATTCGGTGCTGGGCGCGGTGCGCGTCAGTTACGACCTGTCGCCGGTCGATACCCGGATACGCAATTCCGGCCTGGAGAGCCTGGGCATCCATATGACCCTGTTCGTCATCGGCATGCTGTTGATTACCGCCGCGTTGAAACGCGTCGTTTCAGCCCCGATCAACCAGCTCACCGAGACCATGAGCCGGATCGAGCAGCAGTCCGACCTGTCGCTGCGGGTGACCGTCAAAGGCCAAGACGAAATTGCCTGCGCGGGCACGGCGTTCAACACCATGCTGGAACGTTTCGTCGCAATCCTGTCGCAAGTCAATGGCGCGACGCAGAATCTGGCGCGGGTCGCCGCTCAACTGGTCGATGTATCCAGCCGCACGCAGAACGGGGTGAAACGCCAACTGGCCGATACCGAATCGCTGGCCAGCACGCTGCATCAACTCGCCGGCACCGTGCAGGAAGTCGCGCACAACACCCGCGAGGCCGCCAGCGCCGCCGTGCAGGCCGACAGCGAAGCCAAGCAGGGCGCCACCACCGCCACCACGGCGCTGGGGGCGATCTCCGAAATGTCACAGCAACTGGAACAGGCGGTACAAGTAATCCTGCGCCTGGATAGCGACAGCCGCGACATCGGCCGGGTGATCGGACTGATCCGCGAAATCGCCGAGCAGACCAATCTGCTGGCGCTCAACGCCGCCATCGAAGCCGCCCGCGCCGGCGAGCAGGGGCGCGGTTTCGCGGTGGTCGCCGACGAGGTTCGGACGTTGGCGCAGCGCACCCAGTCCGCCACCAAGGAAATCGAGACCATCATCGTCAACGTGCAAGGCCGCGCCAAGGAGGCGGTGGGCGCGATTCAGACCGCCGAGCAGAAAACCGAATCCAGCGTGCGCAGTGTCGAAGACAGCGCCAACGCGCTGAACACCATCTCCGAATCGGTCGGCGTGATCACCCGCATGAACACCCAGATCGCCAACAGTTCCGGCGAGCAGAGCAAGGTCGCCGACAGCATCAGCCACAAGATCGGCGATATCAGCGCGGTGGCGGGCGACGCCGCCGGCCATGCGCGCGATACGCAAAATGCCAGTCAGGAACTGGCGCGACTGGCTGGAGAACTGGAAAACCTGGTTAGCCAGTTCCGGATTTGAGCGGCACCTGATGACTCGACTCAGGTTGAGATTAACCGCATCCCGGCGGTAAAACCCCGCCCCGAAGCGAGCCGTCTGGGCTCGCTTTCTTCATGATCTGAAGCAGCGAGACAGCGGCCACGAACTGCCTTTGAGCGCAGTGCAAGCCCGTTGACCGGAAAGCCGCGCGAAGTCATAGTCGCGGCCATTGTTCGGGTGGAAATCCAACACAACAACCGCCCGTTGACCTTGGGAGAGTTCATCGCCGTGACGCTTCAATGCAACACAACGCCCCACAGCGGGCATTCAATTCTGCCTGAGCCTAACGGTTCAATTCAACAGCCCGTATCCCTTGCCCCCTGTCAACCACTTCGCGTAGGTCAAACCGGTGCGCGTTTTGGTGGCAAGGGATACAAGGCATTTCGTTTAGACCGACCCTTCATTCCCCTTTGTTCGTCAACCTTGGAGATTCTTTCTCGTGAAACCTATACTCGCTTCCCTCCTTGTCATCAGCCTTGTCGGCTGCGCAACGTACCAGCCTGTACCTCCCGGATATACGGGGCCGATTGCCTCCGTTTCAGACAGTGGCTTCTCCGAAGATGGATCTAAAGCTCAGTTGTTCGTGCTTGCTGAGGTCGATGGCAACAGGATCTCAAACAGCTTTGGGGCTAGCGCTAGCGCCAGTTATGGACAAGGATTTTCGCTCACCACCGTAATCGTAGATCGTCCTGTCCCAGCCAAGCCCATGAAAGTCAAGCTCCGAGGCAGCCATGCCACGGGTGCACCAATTCAGGCTCTTCTCAGCAAATCGGCCGGTACATTCTTCTCAGTTGAAGGAGTCGTTGACTTCTCTCCAAAGACCGACGGCAAGTATGTGGTAAAGGGCAAGCTTAAGAAGGATGAGTCGTCCGTCTGGATCGAAGATGTCAACACGAGTCAACCTGTGACCGAGATAATCATCAAGAAGAAGGAAGAATAGGAGGTCGCGACAAGGCCAGCGGTTACCCGCCGCCCCGCTCAGATTCATACGTGCGGAATGAATGAAAAATAGGGGACTGAACCGCCCCGGGTTTCGTGGAGGCCATTGGGTTTAAGTTAATTCCACCGAAGTGGCCTGTTCGGCGAGTTGCCGATAGTAGTTTGCCTCAGCCTCGGCAGGCGGAACGTAGCCGATGGGTTCCAACAATCGGTGGTGATTGAACCAGGACACCCATTCCAGCGTGACCAGTTCAACTGCCTCCTTGGACTTCCAGGGCGCACGGTGGTGGATCAGCTCTGCCTTGTACAGCCCGTTGATCGTCTCGGCCAAGGCGTTGTCGTAGCTGTCGCCCCGGCTACCCACGGACGGTTCTATGTCCGCTTCGGCGAGACGCTCGGTGTAGCGAATAGAGACGTACTGCGAGCCCCTGTCCGAGTGGTGAATCAAGGCATCCGCGCGCTCGGGCTGACGGTCGTACAGGGCCTGCTCCAGCGCATCGAGCACGAAGTCCGTGCGCATCGAACTTCTGACACGCCAGCCGACAATGCGCCGAGCGAATACGTCGATGACGAAGGCCACGTACAGCCAGCCTTGCCAGGTAGAGACATAGGTGAAATCCAACACCCAAAGCTGGTTCGGACGATCCGCCTTGAATTGCCGATTCACCCGGTCCAGCGGGCACGCCGCAGCCTTGTCCGGGATCGTCGTGCGCACCACCTTGCCGCGCCTGACGCCATGCAGGCCCCGGCGCTTCATGAGTCGCTCAACGGTGCAACGGGCAACCTGAATCCCTTCTCGATTGAGCTGATGCCAGACCTTGTCGGAGCCATAGACCCGCAGGTTGGTTTGCCAGACATGTTCAATTTGAGGGAGCAACGCCTCATCGCGTTGGGCACGGGCACAGCGCAGTGTGGGGGATCGCTGCTGGGCGGCATGTCGCCGATATCCGGACGGGGCAATCTGCAAGACCTTGCAGATCGGCTCGACCCCGAAGGTATCGCGATGCTGATCGATGAATCCCCTCATGACTTGATGCGGCGGTCGAGCTCCGCCTGCGCAAAAAACGCGCTGGCCAGCTTGAGGATTTCGTTGGCCCGGCGCAGTTCCTTGACCTCGCGCTCCAGGGCTTTGATGCGGTCGTGTTCAGCGGTGGTTACACCGTCACGCTTGCCGGTGTCGATTTCATGTCGGCGTACCCAGTCGTGCAGTTTTGCGGAACGCAGCCGATCTTCGGCGCGATCGACTCAATCGCGGCCCACTTCGATGGGTGTTCGTCACGGTGCTCCTGCACCATGCGCACGGCGCGTTCACGGACTTCTGGGGAAAATTTGTTCGTCTTCTTAATGGCTCTATCTTCTCAAGAGTTAGAGCCTCCACGAAACCCAGGGAGGTTCAGCCATTAAGGACTGACCTCAAACGTTATCAACCAAGGCAAGCCATGCAGGGAATTTCCCCCGTAAAATCACCCGCATGCAAATCAAGATCGCGCTGGCGCAAATGAATCCGACGCTTGGGGATCTGGCGGGCAATGCCGCCATGATCACGACCCTGGCGCAACAGGCCGCCGCCGCCGGAGCGGCCATCCTGGTCACCCCGGAACTGGCGTTGTGCGGCTACCCGCCGGAAGACCTGGCCTTGCGCGAGGATTTCTACGATGAAAACGCCCGGGTGCTGGATCAGCTCGCCGGACAACTGCCGCCAGAACTGGCGGTGATCGTCGGCCATCCGCTGCGCGACGCTGCGGGGTACTTCAATGCCGCCTCGTTGCTGCGCGGCGGCCGTATCGAAGCGGTGTATCGCAAACAGAAGCTGCCCAACCATACGGTGTTCGACGAGCAACGCACTTTTGACCCCGGCCAGGATGCCTGTGTGTTCGGCTGCGCGGGCATGCTGTTCGGCGTCAACATCTGCGCCGACATCTGGGAACCCGGCACCGCCGCCCAGGCGCGTGACGCCGGCGCTCAGGCGCTGCTGGTGTTGAATGCCTCGCCGTTTCATGTCAACAAGCAACCGGAACGACTCGCGGTGGCGCGTCAGCGGGTCGCGGAAACCGGTTTGCCGCTGCTGTATGTCAACGCCGTCGGCGGCCAGGATGAACTGGTGTTCGATGGCGCGTCCTTCGCGCTGGATGGCGCCGGCGCGCTGTCCGCGCAATTCCCGGCGTTCGAGAGCGGACTGTTCTACGTCGATCTGGACCGCGCCGAGGTACGCGGTGAGCTGCATCCGCAGCCGGAACGGGAGGCGGCGGTGTATCAGGCGCTGGTGCTGGGAGTGCGCGACTATGTCGAGAAAAACGGCTTCCCGAGTGTGCTGGTCGGTTCTTCCGGCGGCATCGATTCGGCGCTGACCCTGGCGATCGCCGTCGACGCGCTCGGCGCGGAACGGGTGCAGGCGGTGATGATGCCGTCGCAATTCACCGCCGACATGAGCCAGGAGGATGCCGAGCAACTGGCGCTCAACCTGGGCATCCGCTATGACGTGCAGCCGATCAAGCTGATGTTCGACATGTTTCTCGCCGAACTGGCCGACGAGTTCGCGAACCTGCCGTTCGACCAGACCGAGGAGAACATCCAGGCCCGTGTGCGTGGCGTGATCCTGATGGCGCTGTCCAACAAGTTCGGCCACTTGGTGCTGACCACCGGCAACAAGAGCGAGATGGCCAGCGGCTATGCCACGCTGTATGGCGACATGGCGGGCGGTTTCGCGGTGCTGAAGGATGTCGCGAAAACCCTGGTCTGGCGCTTGGCGCGCTATCGCAACCGGCTTTCGCCGGTCATTCCTGAACGCATCATCAGCCGCCCGCCGAGCGCCGAATTGCGCGCCGACCAGTGCGATCAGGACAGTCTGCCGCCGTACGAGATCCTCGACGCGATCATGGCCTGCTATGTCGAGAAGGACATGGCGCCACGCGAGATCATCGCCGAAGGCCATGATCCGGCCGATGTCCGTAAAGTCATCGGCCTGATCGACCGCAGCGAGTACAAACGCCGCCAGTCGCCACCCGGCATCCGCATCACCGCGCGTGGCTTCGGCCGCGATCGGCGTTATCCGATCACCAATAAATATCGCGCCCCCTGAACACCCCTAGTCTGGAGACACCGACATGAAAAAAATCGAAGCCATCATCAAGCCGTTCAAACTCGACGAAGTGCGCGAGGCGTTATCGGCGTTGGGCGTATCCGGCCTGACCGTGACCGAAGTGAAAGGCTTCGGCCGCCAGAAAGGCCATACCGAGTTGTATCGTGGCGCGGAGTATGTGGTCGATTTCCTGCCCAAGGTCAAGGTGGAATTGGTCATAGCGGATAGCATGCTGGACGCCGCGCTGGAATCCATCGTCAAGGCCTCCCGCACGTCGAAAATCGGCGATGGCAAGATATTCGTCAGCACGGTCGAACAAGTGCTCCGCATCCGCACCGGCGAAACCGGCGAAGACGCGATCTGAACCAGCAGTCGCTGGGCGCCTCCGAATCCGGGGGGAACCGCCCAGGCAGTCCGATTCATCACCCGCTGCTGTTCGAGAAGGCGGGATTCTGCGCGGCGTCGCCTGGCGCCGTTCACATCAAACCTGGAGAGAGACATGCCCAAGCATCCCCGACTGACCCCGCATCTGCTGGCGATATCCATCGCGGCGCTGACTGTTTCTGTACCGGTAGCGGCGCAACAAGCCAATGCGATCACCCCCGCGCCGAATCCCTATCTGCCCGCCACGATGCAGACCCCGGCGCCATTCGCTTTGCCGCAATTCGGCCTGCCCACTCTGCCCGACCTGCGCGGGGTGCCGATTCCGTTGGTCGGCACGCTGTCGCCGACGCCGACCCGGCCCTACACGATGCGCCCGGGCATCCCGCAGGACACCAAGCGGCAGATGATGCAGATGATGATGCCGATCATGAACAACGTGTTCCGCATGTCGATGCCGGATGCGATGAACTGGTTCGCGCACAAGATCCCGGCCAAGCCGGGTCTGAGCTTCGACGATGTGGTCGAATCGATGATGCTGCGCGCCAACAAGCTGAATTTCAAATATGTCGGCAACAATCTGATGTACAAGGATTTTCAGGCGGTGCTCGGCGATTTTGAGGCGCCACGCATCGAGGTGCACAGTTTTTGCGACATCGCCGTCGGCCGCGACCTGCTGAAGATCAGCCCGGAATTTCTGGTCTTTCTGCCCTGCCGGATCGGTGTCATGGAGGACGCCGACAAGAAAATCTGGCTGATGATGCTGGACTGGAACCTGGATTGGGTGGCCGGTTACGAAAACCAGATGGGCGTCACCCCGGAACTGGCCCGGGGCGCGATCGATATCCGCAACAAGATGGAAGAAATCATGCAGGCCGGCGCCGACGGCGATCTTTGAGAACGCTATAGATTCCGCGCGACCTTGCTGCGCGCCAGCGGCGGGTTGCGGTCGAAGTAGCGCTTGATGCCGGTGACGATGGCATTCGCCAGCTTGTCCTGATAGGCCTCGTCATTCAGGCGTTTTTCTTCTTCCGGATTGGAGATGAACGCGGTTTCGATCAGGATCGAAGGAATATCCGGAGCTTTCAGCACCGCGAATCCGGCTTGCTCGACGCGCGGCTTGTGCAAGCGGTTGATGCCGCCGATTTCATCCAGCACCGCCTTGCCCACCTTCAGACTGTCGCTGATCTGCGCGGTTTGCGACAGATCGATCAAGGTATGTTTCAAGTAGACATCCTTGACGCCGACATTGACGCCGCCAATCAAGTCGGCGTCGTTTTCGGCCTTCGCCAGCCACTTCGCGGCCGCCGAAGTGGCGCCCTTTTCCGACAACGCGAACACCGACGAACCCTGTGCATGCGGCTTGATGAAGGCATCGGCATGCACCGACACGAACAGATCGGCCTGTACCCGGCGGGCGCGATTGACCCGTTCATGCAGCGGCAGGAAATAATCGCCGTCCCGGGTCAGGTAGGCGCGCATGTTCTCCTGCTTGTCGATCAGCGCCTTGAGCCGCCGCGCGATGGACAACGTGATGTGCTTTTCATACGAACCTTTCGCGCCCACCGCGCCCGGGTCTTCGCCACCATGGCCGGCATCGATGGCGATGGTGATCAGACGCACGAAATCCTGCTGGTTTGATTTGGCCGCCGTTTGCGCGGGTCGGCTGCGCAAGTCGGCGACCGGCGCCGGATCGGCTTGAGCCGGCGCGCTTGCCGCTTTGGCGCTGTCGACGCGCTTGCCGGCCGTTTCGATAGCGATCTCGATCTGCTGCTCGAACGCCGCCAGCGAAGCCGGATAGAGATCGATGACCAGGCGATGGCCGTAATCCGCCATGGGTTTCAAGGTAAACACTTGCGGCCGGACTTCGGTTTTGAGTTCGATGACCATCCGGGTCACGCCGGGACGGTTGCGCGCGACGCGGATGTTGCCGATGTAGCCGTCATGCGGCTCGACCTTGTCGGCGATCTCGACCAGGGCTTGTTCGGGCTCGATGCCAGTCAGATCGATAACCAGACGTTCCGGGTTTTTCAGACTGAAGTGCTTGTAGGCGACTTCCGCGTTGAGTTCGAGTGTGATCCGACTGTATTCCGGCGACGGCCAGAGCCGCGCCGCCCGCACCAGCGGGTTGGCGCCCGGCGTGCCGGCGGTTGGCGTCGCGGATTGCGCGGCAGCGTCGGCCGTCGCCGTGCCGCTCAGGCAGACGATAGCGGCGAGCAAGCTCAGCCCCCGCCTCACGCCTTTCAGAAATCCCTCAGTCGACCCAAGCATGCGCTTCCCGCCTCCGTCAAAGCTTCGATCCACACCGTGCGACCGACATCATGTATCTCGAATCGCAGCCGCAGATCAGGTGGTGGCAATTGACCGCCGGCTTTCTCCGGCCATTCCACCAGGCAAACGCTGTCGGCATTGAAGTAGTCTCTGAAGCCAGCGTCTTCCCATTCATCCGGATCGGCGAATCTATACAAATCAAAGTGATATAGATTAAACCTCGACAGCTCATAAAGTTCAACCAAAGTATAGGTCGGACTCTTGACACGTCCAGTAAAACCGAGCTGACGCAACACGCCACGCGTCAAGGTGGTCTTGCCGGCGCCCAGATCGCCCCGCAACCACAGGTTCAGACCGGCCTCCAGCGCCCCAGCCAGCAGCCCGCCCAGCGCCAGGGTGGCGGCCTCGTCCGGCAGATCGAAGCGCAACGCGGCGCACGGGCTCACGCTATCATCCCCGCATGTCATCGCTCTTCGCCCCCTCGTCTCTGGCTGACCTGCAAGCGCGGATTCGCGGCTGGGGTCGTGAACTGGGTTTCAGCGCCATCGGCTTCGCGACGGTGGATCTGGGGGAAGCGGAACAGGAACTCATGGCCTGGCTGGCGGCGGGCTATCACGGAGACATGGATTATATGGCGCGACATGGCGTCAGCCGCGCCCGTCCGACCGAATTGCTGCCCGGCACGTTGGGCATCATCAGCGCGCGGCTCGATTATCTGCCGTCAGCCGCCGACGCCGAGACCAATCTGGCCGACCCCGAACGCGCCTATGTGTCGCGCTATGCCCTGGGTCGCGACTATCACAAACTGATGCGCGTCCGCCTGCGGCAGCTCGGCGAGCGCCTGGCCGCGGCGGTCGGCGGCTGCAATTTTCGCGCCTTTACCGACAGCGCGCCGATCATGGAAGTGGCTCTGGCGCGCCATGCGGCGCTGGGCTGGCGCGGCAAACACACCTTGCTGCTGGACCGTGGCGGCTCGTGGTTTTTTCTCGGCGAACTGTTCGTCGACCTGGCGTTCGTAGCGGACGCGCCGATTGCCGACCATTGCGGTACCTGCCGGGCCTGCATCGACATCTGTCCGACTGGAGCGATCGTGGCGCCGTACCGGCTCGATGCGCGGCGCTGCATTTCCTATCTGACCATCGAACATGCCGGTCCGATTCCCGTCGAACTGCGGCCGCTGCTCGGCAACCGCATCTACGGTTGCGACGATTGCCAATTGGCCTGCCCCTGGAACCGCTTCGCCCGCGGCGGCGCAACCCCCGATTTCCAGCCGCGCAACCGACTCGATACCGCCAGCCTGCTGGAGTTGTTCGCCTGGAGCGAAGACGAATTCCTCAGCCGACTGGAAGGATCGGCTATCCGCCGCATCGGCCATGCGCAATGGCTGCGCAACATCGCGGTGGCGCTGGGCAACGCGCTGCGCCTAGGAGCCTGTCGGACTTTGGTCGGCGATAGCGAAAATCGACCCCGCCGAGGCCGTTTTTTGCCGGATTCGCCGCCGCATGGTTGTTCCATGGGGCAAGAAACCGGTAAAAAAGGGGCCGGCGCGGTCGATTTGCAGCCGACGATTCCAAAGTCCGACAGGCTCCTAGCACCCAATGACGCGCCGGCAATCATCGCGGCGCTGCATGGGCGCGCCGATCATCCCTCGGCAGTGCTGCGCGAACATCTACAATGGGCGCTTTCCCAGTATGAACCGAGCCAACATGACCGAGCTTGATCCGCGCAGTCCGATCGGCGTATTCGACTCCGGCGTCGGCGGTCTGACCGTGGTGCGGGCATTGATGGAGCGTCTGCCGTTCGAGTCGATTCATTATTTCGGTGACACCGCGCGCGTGCCCTACGGCGTCAAATCGGTGCAGACCATCGCCCATTACACGACGCAGATCGCCGAGTTCCTGCTCGAAAAGCGGGTGAAACTATTGATCATCGCCTGCAACACCATGGCGGCGGTGGCCGCGCAAGTGGTGCGCGACCTGTCGCCGACGCCGGTGCTCGACGTCATCGATGCCGGCGCGCTGGCCGCGCTGGCCGCCACCCGCAGCCGCCGCATCGGCGTGATCGGCACGCCGACCACCATCAACAGCAATGCTTACGCCCGCGCCATCCACCGCATCGAACCGGAAGCGCGCCTGACCTCGCAGGCCTGCGCGCTGCTGGTGCCGCTGGTCGAAGAAGGCTGGCTGGATCATCCGGTGACGCGCATGACCGCGCAGGAATATCTGAAGCCGGTACTGGCCGAACAGGTCGACAGTCTGGTGCTTGGCTGCACGCATTACCCTTTGCTCAAAGCACTGCTGCAAGATGTGGTCGGACCGGATATCACGCTGGTCGATTCGGCTGTCGCCATGGCCGAACAGGCCGCCGCGCTGCTGACCGACCTGAAGCTGCACAACCCGGAGCGGCTGCCGCCGGAATACCATTTCTGGGTCACCGATGTACCGTTGCGCTTCCAGACCATAGGCGAACGATTTCTGGGACGCAGTCTGAGCAATGTGCATGTCGTGCAATGGTAATTCCAGGGCTTGTAATTGATCTTGGTCATAGTTGCATAAGCAGATTCGCATATACTTCATTCAGGATCTGATCATCCATTTTTTCAATTAATGAAAGGAACAACCATGAAAGCACTTACCGCCCTCGCCCTCGCCGCCAGCGTTCTGTTGTCCGGTTCCGCCTTCGCCAGCGCCGACTTGGCCAAGAAAAATGGTTGCGCCGTCTGCCATGACGCGAGCGCCAAGAAGGTAGGCCCAACCTGGAAGGACATCGCCGCCAAGAACAAGGCCGACAAAAACGCCGAAGCAACCTTGGTCGCGGCCATCACCAAGGGCGCCAAGGGCAAGTACGGCAAGATTCCGATGCCGCCGCAAGCCAAGGCGACAGGCGATGCCGCAGCCTTGGCCAAGTGGATCATGACGCACTGATCATCGATCAACAGCACGCCGGAAACGGCGTGCTTCATGCCCGCTCATGCGGGCATGCCCCGCTGTAGGCAGAGCCGAAGCGCAGGCTCGCCCGACTATGCCATTAGTCCGAACATGGCGGCGAACATGCCCGCATCATTCAGCATCTAGGCCACTTTCATCAGAATATTTAGCATCCGGACCAGCTTGTCTTTAGCTATACCCGGGCCTAACATGAATGCGTTACCAACGTTGTCATGAGGGGAAGTCATGAAACTTGCAGCGCTGTTCTCCGCCCTTGCTCTGGGGCTGGCCGCTTACGCCGTTCAAGCCGCCGACCCGGTCGTCATCAAGTTCTCGCATGTGGTCGCGCCCGACACGCCGAAGGGACGCGCCGCCGATTATTTCAAGAAGCTGGCCGAGGAACGCGGCAAGGGTCAAGTCAAGGTCGAGGTCTATCCCAACAGCCAGTTGTACAAGGACCGCGAGGAGATGGAAGCGCTACAGATCGGCGCGGTGCAGATGCTGGCGCCCTCGCTGGCGAAATTCGGACCGCTCGGTGTGCGTTCGTTCGAGCTGTTCGACCTGCCCTACATTTTTCCCAACAAGGAAACGCTGTACCGGGTGATGGATGGCGAAATCGGCAACAAGCTGTTCGGCATGCTCGACGCCAAGGGCATCACCGGCTTGGCCTACTGGGACAACGGTTTCAAACAGATGAGCGCCAACAAGCCGTTGCGCTCACTAAACGACTTCAAAGGCCTGAAGCTGCGTATCCAGTCTTCCAAGGTGCTGGAGGCGCAAATGAAGGCGCTCGGCGCGAATCCGCAGGTCATGGCGTTCTCCGAGGTCTATTCGGCGTTGCAACAGGGCGTGGTGGATGGCACGGAGAATCCGATGTCCAACCTCTACACGCAGAAAATGCATGAGGTGCAGAAACATCTGACGCTTTCCGATCATGGATATCTCGGCTACGCGGTGATCGTCAACAAGAAATTCTGGGACGGCCTGCCCGCCGACCTGCGCGGCATGCTGGACCAGGCGATGCAAGAAGCCACCGTCTTCGAACGCAAGATCGCCCAGGAAGAGAATGATCAGGCGCTGGCCAAGGTCAGAGCCGCCGGCACGACCCAGATCCATGTTCTGCCGTTCAGGGATCGGGTGGTATGGCAAAAAGCGATGCTGCCGGTGCACAAGGAATTCGAGGACAAGATCGGTCGCGAATTCATCCAGGCCGCCTATCGCACCGCGGCGGACGTGGAAAAGGAAAAAGCCGCGCAGTCCAGCACCCCCGCGCCGAAGGACAAGCCCAGCTCGATGCGACCGTCGAACTGATCGCCTGAAGGCGCCAACGCTTCCACCCTGGCCCGGACCAGGGTGAGTTTCCCGCCATCCTGTTCAATAGCGCAGGGGAGACCTCATGTTTCACCGCATGCTGGATCGACTGGAAGAGTGGATCATCCTCTCCTTCATGGCCGTCGCCACGCTGGTTACCTTCATTTCGGTGCTATTGCGTTACACGATGGGCACTGGCTTCACCTGGTCCACCGAACTCACTATTTACCTGTTCATCTGGATGGCCAAGTTCGGCGCCGCTTACGGCGTGCGCACCGGCATCCACGTGGGAGTCGATTATGTCGTCAACAAGCTGGAAGGCGCGAAGCGGCGTTTTCTGGTGATTGCCGGCATCTGCCTCGGCATTGTTTTCACCGGCGTCATTTCGTTTCTGGGCGCGCGCTGGGTGATATTCATCCACGGTACCGGACAGATTTCCCCCGACCTCGAATGGCCGATGTGGATCATCTATCTGGCGATTCCTTTTGGTTCCGGCCTGATGTGCTACCGCTTCATCCAGTCGCTGATCAAGTTCCTGAAATACGGCGAGACCACCGCGGCCGGCCCGGTTTCAGATCTGCGCAAGGGTGCGCTTGACCTGGACAACACCAAGGAGCTCGCGAAATGACCGCCGCGCTGATCATGGGCATCCTCGCCTTGATGCTGATTACCGGCACGCCGATTTCCATCGCCCTGGGCATGACCGTGCTGGTGTTTCTGGTGTTCTTCTCGGCGTTCGACATGATGACGGTGAACATCATTTCGCAGCGCCTGTTCACCGGCCTGGAAAGCTTCTCGATCATGGCGGTACCGTTCTTCGTGCTGGCCGGCACCTTCCTCACCGATGGCGGTGTCGCCAAGCGCATCATCAACTTCGCCATCAATCTGGTCGGCTGGATGCCTGGCGGCCTGGCGATGGCCAGCATCGTCGCCTGCGCCTTTTTCGCCACGCTGTCGGGTTCCAGCCCGGCCACGGTCATGGCCATCGGCTCGCTGATGTTGCCGGCGATGGTGCAGCAGGGTTATCCGAAAGGCTTTTCCACTGGCGTCATCGCCTGCTCCGGCAGCCTGGGCATCCTGATTCCGCCGTCCATCGTGATGATCATCTACGCCGTGGCCACCTCCGAATCAGCCGGCAAGATGTTCGTCGCCGGCATGGTGCCGGGCGCCTTGCTGGCGCTGCTGCTGATGGGCGTAACTTTTTTATATGCCAAGAAGCATAACTTTCCGACGCTGCCGCGCGCCAGCTTCAAGGATGTCGCGAAGTCGTTCGTGGATGCCTTCTGGGGCTTGATGCTGGTGGTCATCGTCATGGGCGGCATCTATGGCGGCATCTTCACGCCCACCGAAGCGGCGGCGGTGTCGGCGGTGTACGCCTTCATCTGCGCCACCCTCATCTACCGTACCCTGCCGTTCCGCGACGTCGGCAAGGTGCTGCTGCATGCCGCAAATACCTCATCGATGCTGCTGTACATCATCACCAACGCGATTCTGTTCAATTTCCTGCTGACGTCCGAACAGATCCCGCAGGATCTCGCCGCCTGGGTCATCGCCCAGGACCTGCAGGCCTGGCAGTTCCTGCTGTTCGTCAATTTCGTGCTGCTGATCGCCGGCCAGTTCATGGAGCCCAGTTCCATCGTGCTGATCCTGGCGCCGTTGTTCCTGCCCATCGCCGTCGCGCTGGGCATCGACCCGATCCACCTCGGCATCATCATGGTGGTGAACATGGAAATCGGCATGATCACACCGCCGGTCGGTCTCAACCTGTATGTCGCCAGCCATCTGTCGCACATGGGATTGACCGAGGTCTCCAAGGCGGCCCTGCCCTTCGTCGGCGTGATGCTGGCCTACCTGATGCTGATCACCTACGTGCCGGAAGTGTCGATGTTCATGGTGGATCTGCTGTATCCGCCGAATCCGGCAGCGGCCGTCGCCCCGGTTCAGGTGTTCGACTAGCGCGGTGTTCGCGCAGTTTCGTGACAAATGCAAACGGGCGCCGCGGCGCCCATTTTCAACGACAGGCCATTCCCGTTACTTGCCCGCGAACTCTTCCAGCTTGCGCGCCCGCACCACATTGCCATTCAGGCCGGCTTCCTTGGCGCTGCCGCCGTAGGCCAGGGTCATCAACTGCGAGTAATACAGCACCGGGATGTCGAACTTGGTGCCGTACTTCTTGTTG
>JAGUXX010000334.1 GCA_020061585.1 Betaproteobacteria bacterium
ACTACACTAGTGGATACATCAGTCGATGTTGTCCTCGGTTGTCAACGGAGTAGCCGATACAAGAAACACTGCTGACCATAGCAAGAAAAGACGCGTGCGAGGCCTTTGGCCGACGAGCACTCAGCCAACTTCTCCACAGAGCGGCTGCTTCGCTTACAAACCTGCCACTGGAACTCCGAGGCTGTGAATGTCGCTTGAGGGTCGAGTACGGTAGTTCGGCAATCCAGGAAGCTGTCAGTCAGAGTGCTGCTGTGAATGCCATTAACGGGCAATCAGCATCTGCGATCAGCAAGCAACGGCCTTGTGCTCGGGTTCAACGGACAGTTTCATTCCCACCGCCTTGAGTACAGCCAGGATGGTCTTCAGTGTCGGGTTGCCCTTAGGCGACAGCGCGCGATATAGCGACTCCCGACTTAGTCCTGCTTCCGCGGCGACCGCGCCCAATCCACCGTAGGCTTCGGCAACAGTGCGCAGCGCCAGCAGGCCGGCAGCACGATCTTCAGGGTCGTCCAGAGACGACATGGCAGCCTTGAGATACTCGACGGCCAGTTCTCGATCAGCACTTAGCTCGGCAACCTCGCGCTTATGGTGGGATACCGCCGCCATCACTTTTTTACTCATGTTTGTCTCCGTTTCCAATCTGACCAGTACGCCTTGGCCGCTTTGATGTCCGCAGCCTGGGTCTTCTTCGCGCCTCCGCACAGGAGGATCACGACTTTCTTCCCATGACGGCCGAAGTAGACTCGATAACCGGCGCCAAGGTGTTCCCGCAGTTCAAGAACACCCTCACCCACCGACTCGCAATCCCCGAAAATCCCCACTTCCAGACGCTTGAGGCGCAGTCGAACCTTGGCTTCTGCCTGTTTGTCCCGCAGAGACAGCAGCCATTCGGTCACCGGCTCCTTGCCATCGTCAGTCTGGTATCGGAAGACTTCAATCATGTGTGCAATTGTAGCTTTTGAGCTACATCTTTCAAGTAGGCTGTGTTCGTAATTACGGTTGCTAAGGTTGGCGGTAAACCGCAAATACTGGGGACGTATGACTTTTGCCTTTCATCCCGCTTAGCAGACTACCCTCCATACTTGACGGGCATCTGCCAATCCCGGCAACACAGTTTGCGAACACAGCCTTCAAGTAATGTGTATCCGCCTCCTGGCTATCGAGCCATTTGTCCCCGTCCTTTTTGCAACGCCCTTGTCCTTCCAATTGCAGCTTGCCGGGAATGAACGACCAGAAGGCGCGCAAGCGATTTCAGCATCCGCCAGATATGGACCCCATTGCAGTCATTAGCTCTACGCCAGCGCCAATGACTGCAATGGGGTTGATAGGGTGAGTAGCGTTTTTCGGTAAGCGGTCACCTGGACGCATCGGCCCTGAATCTTCCGGCGGACTACATCGTATGTCGGCAATGCGAAGAGGTGCTGACGCTCAAAGCGTATGCCGCCAACGGCCGGATTGGCCGAGAACCTGGAGTAGATCGACAGGCAGCTTTCAGAGTGGAGCCGACACTTGGGATGTTCCTGTCATCAGGCAGCATCAGTCTATTGCCGCCGTAGCCCTTGAATGCCTGACAGGCGGGTCACGCAGCTAATATCTGCCGAAAAATTTCTACGGATTTATGACGCCGACAACACGACTCATAAATTGACCGGAATACTCGGGAATTGCATACTTCAACGTCTTGAAGATTCTTGAATATTCCAATGTTCGCCAGATTGCGGGAAGACATCCGCGTTGTGTTCGACCGAGATCCGGCGGCGCGCACCTTTTTCGAGGTGCTGACCACCTATCCCGGCGTGCACGCCATCATCTGGCATCGCCTGTCGCACCAGTTCTGGCGCGCCGGGTTCAAGTGGCTGGCGCGTTTGTCCAGCCATTTGGCGCGGTGGCTGACCGGTATCGAAATCCATCCCGGCGCGATCATCGGCCGCCGGGTGTTCATCGATCACGGCATGGGCGTGGTGATCGGCGAGACCGCCGAGATCGGCGACGATTGCACGCTGTACCACGGTGTTACCTTGGGCGGAACCTCGTGGAACAAGGGCAAGCGGCATCCGACCTTGATGCCGGGGGTGATCATCGGCGCCGGCGCCAAGATCCTCGGGCCGATCACGCTGGGCGCCGGCGCCAAGGTCGGTTCCAACGCGGTGGTGGTCAAGGATGTTCCGCAAGGCGCCACGGCGGTCGGCATTCCGGCGCGCATCCTGGATGCCGAGCAGGACAAGGCGCGCGAGGAACTGGCGAAGAAACTGGGTTTCTCGGCTTATGCCGTGTCGAGCGACATGAACGATCCGATGGTCAAGGCGATACACGGCCTGATCGATCATTCCGCCAACACCGACCAGCGGCTGGCCTGGGTCATGGCGGAACTGGCCAGATTGGGCGGCGGCAAGGAAGATGCCAAGGCGGATGATCATTTCGATCCCGCCTCGTTGAACAAGATGGTCGATTGACGTGTTTGTGAATTGAATAGTTGACCAAAATGATCGGGATTAGTAGAGTGTCGCCATCCATCCATCAACAACGAGGCACATCATGCGGCTGACCACCAAAGGGCGTTTTGCGGTAACGGCGATGATCGATCTGGGCATGCGCCATCAACGCGGGCCGGTGACACTGGCCGGCATCAGCGAGCGGCAGCGGATTTCGCTGTCCTACCTGGAACAACTGTTCGGCCGCTTGCGCCGGCAGGGCATCGTCGACAGCGTGCGCGGCCCGGGCGGCGGTTACACGCTGGCGCAGACCATGGACAATATTTCCGTGGCCGACATTATCCGCGCGGTCGACGAACCGATCGATGCGACGCAATGCGGCGGTCTGGGCAATTGTCACGATGATCGCGAATGCATGACGCACGATCTGTGGATGAGCCTGAATTCGCGCATCTACGATTATCTCGATTCGGTCAATCTCGACGAACTGGTGCGTGTGCAACTGGCCAAGCAGGCCGAGGAGGCGACCGCCGGACACAGCCACGATACGCGTCATGTGGTGGGTTCCGCCGAGATCGCCCCTGGCCTGATGCGCAAGGCCGGGCGGGAACACAAAACAGTCGTCAACGGTTGATGGAGCACGCAAAGATGGTCAAGACCCCTATTTACCTCGATTACTCGGCGACTACTCCGGTCGATCCGCGTGTCGCCGCGAAGATGATCCCGTATCTGACCGAGATGTTCGGCAATCCGGCTTCACGTTCGCATGTGTTCGGCTGGGATGCCGATCAGGCGGTCGAAGCGGCGCGGGGGCATGTCGCGGCGCTGGTCAATGCCGATCCCAAGGAAATCGTCTGGACCTCGGGGGCGACCGAGTCCAACAACCTGGCCATCAAGGGCGTGGCGCATTTCTATCACGCCAAGGGCAAGCACCTGATTACGGTGAAAACCGAGCACAAGGCGGTACTCGATACCTGTCGCGAATTGGAACGCGAAGGCTACGAAGTGACCTACCTCGGCGTGCAGCCGAATGGCCTGCTTGATCTGGCAGAACTCAAGGCGGCGATCCGTCCCGACACCATCCTGGTTTCGGTGATGTATGTGAACAACGAAATCGGCGTCATCCAGGACATCCCGGCGATCGGCGAACTGTGCCGCGCCAAGGGCATCCTGTTCCATGTCGACGCGGCGCAGGCCACCGGCAAGGTGGAAATCGATCTGGGCAAACTCAAGGTCGACCTGATGTCGTTCTCGGCGCACAAGACCTACGGTCCGAAAGGCGTCGGCGCCTTGTATGTGCGGCGCAAGCCGCGGGTGCGCCTGGAAGCGCAGATGCACGGCGGCGGCCACGAGCGCGGCATGCGTTCCGGCACATTGGCGACGCATCAGATCGTCGGCATGGGCGAAGCCTTCCGCATCGCCAAACTGGAAATGGGCGCCGAAACCGAGCGCATCCGCAGCCTGCGCGACAAGCTTTATCGCGGCTTTCTGGACATGGAAGAAGTGCATCTGAACGGCGATTTCGAGCGACGTATCGCCGGCAATCTGAACGTCAGTTTCAACTTCGTCGAAGGCGAGAGCCTGATCATGGCGATCAAGGATCTGGCGGTGTCCAGCGGTTCGGCGTGTACCTCCGCCAGCCTGGAACCGTCTTATGTGCTGAAGGCGCTGGGTCGCAATGACGAACTGGCGCACAGCTCGATCCGCTTCACCATCGGCCGCTTCACCACCGAAGAGGAGATCGACTACACCATCAAGCTGCTGCACGAAAAGATCGGCAAGCTGCGTGAAATGTCGCCGCTTTGGGAAATGTTCAAAGACGGTATCGACTTGAATACGGTGCAGTGGGCCGCACATTGATTAATGCGTGAAGGGTAAAGGGAGAAGGGTGAAGGGTAAAAGCGGTCGTTCCCACCCTTCCCCCTCACCCTTCACCCTTCACGAGCGACGTAAGGAGCAGGAAAATGGCATACAGCGAACAGGTACTGGATCACTACGAAAATCCGCGCAACGTCGGCGCCTTCGGCAAGGATGATGCCGGCGTCGGCACCGGCATGGTCGGCGCGCCGGCCTGCGGCGACGTCATGAAGCTGCAAATCCGCGTCAACGATCAAGGCATCATCGAAGATGCCAAGTTCAAGACCTACGGTTGCGGATCGGCCATCGCTTCTTCGTCGCTGGTCACCGAATGGGTCAAGGGCAAGACGCTGGACGAGGCGATGAATCTGAAGAACACCCAGATCGCCGAGGAGTTGGCGTTGCCGCCGGTGAAGATCCACTGCTCGATCCTGGCGGAAGACGCGATCAAGGCGGCGGTCGCCGATTACAAACAGAAACATGGCAACACCGCCGGCAGCAGCGAGTACACCGCCTGCAACCCGCCGGTCACGGCCTGAATGGCAAGGAGTCGATCATGACCGCAACCACCGGCGTCACTCTCTCCGAACGCGCAGCCACGCATATCAAGAACTTCCTCGCCAAACGCGGCGGCGGCGTCGGTCTGAAGTTGGGCGTGCGCACTTCGGGTTGCTCGGGGATGGCCTACAAGCTCGAATTCGCCGATGTCGTCGATCCCGAGGATCTGACCTTCGAATGCCATGGCGTGAAAGTGTTCATCGACCCGAAGAGCCTGAGCTATCTGGACGGCACGGAACTGGATTTCGTCCGCGAAGGTCTGAACGAAGGCTTCAAGTTCAACAACCCGAACGTGAAATCCGAGTGCGGCTGCGGCGAGTCGTTCAACGTTTGAGGGCTGTGAAATGTGAAACGTGAAATGTGAAGGCGTTCACCTTTCACCCTTCACCCTTCACGTTGCGCCTGACGCAAGATGTCCCTCGACTTCTCCAAAAACCACTTCGAACTGTTCGCGCTGCCGATGGCCTTCGCCATCGATGCCGAGCGACTCGATCATGCCTATCGCGGCATCCAGGCGGAGATCCACCCGGACAAGTTCGCGCATGCGGGTGCGGCCGAACAACGTCTGTCGATGCAATGGTCGACGCGGGTCAACGAGGCTTACCAGACGCTGCGCAAGCCGTTCGAGCGCGCCCGCTATCTGCTGCAATTGCACGGCGTCGACGCGATGGACGCCAACAACACCGCGATGCCGGCCGATTTCCTGATGCAACAGATGGAATGGCGCGAGGCCTTGCAGGATGCGCAGTCGGCGCGCGACCTGAGCGCCTTGCAAGGTCTGGAACGCGACCTCCAGTCTTACGCCAACGATTTGCAGGGACGCTTGGCGAGTCTGCTCGATGAGCAGAACAACTACGCCGAGGCCGGCGATGTGTTGCGCAAGGTCCGCTTCATGGACAAGCTGCTGGAAGAAATCGATGCGACTTACGAGGCCATCGAATAATTTCTGACTTGGCCGTTGTTTTTATACCCATAAATGACTGTTTACCGCTGATTCCATGGCCCTACTGCAAATCTCCGAGCCCGGACTTTCCACCGCGCCGCACCAGCATCGTCTGGCGGTCGGCATCGATCTGGGCACTACCAATTCGCTGGTAGCGACCGTGCGCAACGGCGTTTCCGTGGTGCTCAACGATGCCAAGGGCCACAGCCTGCTGCCATCGGTGGTGCGTTATCACGCCGACGGATCAACCACCGTGGGTCTGGACGCGCAGACCCAGGCCGCGCTCGATCCGCACAACACCATCAACTCGGTAAAGCGGTTCATGGGGCGCGGCGTCAAGGACATACCGGATATCTCGACGCTGCCGTTTCAGTTCGTCGACCTGCCCGGCATGGTGCAATTGAAGACGGTGGCCGGGGTGAAGAGCCCGGTCGAGGTTTCCGCCGAAATCCTCAAGGTGTTGAAAGCGCGCGCCGAAGCGGCGCTCGGCGGCGATCTGGTCGGCGCGGTGATCACCGTGCCGGCCTATTTCGACGACGCGCAACGCCAGGCCACCAAGGATGCCGCCAAGGTCGCCGGCCTGAATGTGCTGCGCCTGCTCAACGAACCGACCGCCGCCGCCATCGCCTACGGACTGGACAACGCCGCCGAAGGCATCTATGCGGTGTACGACCTGGGGGGCGGCACCTTCGACATTTCCATCCTCAAGCTCACCAAGGGGGTGTTCGAAGTGCTGGCCACGAATGGCGATTCGGCGCTGGGCGGCGACGATTTCGACCGGCGCATCTATTGCTGGATGCTGGAGCGCGCCGGTCTGCACACGCTCACCGATCACGACAAGACGCTGTTGATGGCGCGCGCCCGCGCCGCCAAGGAAACCCTGTCCGATCACGCCCAGACGCAGATCACCGCCGTGCTGGACAGCGGCGAGATCATCGATCTCGAATTGAACGAACAGGCGTTCAATGACATGACCGACAGTCTGGTCAACAAGACGCTGGTGCCGACGCGCAAGGCGCTGCGCGATGCCGGCTTGCAGGCCAGCGATGTCAAAGGCGTGGTGATGGTCGGCGGCTCCACCCGCATTCCGCGCATCCAGGCCGCGGTCGGCGAGTTCTTCAGCGCCGGGGGCGGCAATTGCATGCCGTTGACCAACCTCGACCCGGACAAGGTGGTGGCGCTGGGCGCCGCGATTCAGGCCAATGTGCTGGCCGGCAACAAGGCGGGCGACGAATGGTTGTTGCTCGACGTGGTGCCGCTGTCGCTGGGTCTGGAAACCATGGGCGGCCTGACCGAGAAGATCATCCCGCGCAATGCCACCATCCCCACCGCGCGGGCGCAGGAGTTCACCACCTTCAAGGATGGCCAGACCGCGATGAGCATCCATGTCGTGCAGGGCGAGCGCGAACTGGTCGCCGATTGCCGCAGTCTGGCGCGCTTCGAATTGCGCGGCATCCCGCCGATGGTGGCCGGCGCGGCGCGCATCCGCGTCACCTTTCAGGTCGATGCCGATGGCCTGCTGTCGGTCACGGCGCGGGAACTGGGCACCGGCATCGAAGCGCATATCGCGGTCAAGCCGTCCTACGGCCTGAGCGATGATCAGGTTGCCGGCATGCTGCGCGACTCCTACGCCCATGCGCAAGACGATATGGACGCGCGCAACCTGGCCGAAGCGCGCGTCGACGCGCGGCGACTGGTCGAGGCGACCGAGGCGGCGTTGGCCGAAAACGGCGCTGTGCTGTTGAATGCCGATGAATTGGGCGCTATTGAAAAATGCATCACTGACCTCAAACTGGCTTTGCAAGGCGCCGATCTGGCCGCCGTCAAGCGCGCCACCGAAGTCTTGAACAAGGGCACTGTCGAATTCGCCGCGCGGCGCATGGATCAAAGTGTCAAGAAAGCCCTGACCGGTCACAAACTGGACGAACTGGAGTTTTGAAATGAGCGTGTTTGAACCTGAATTCATCGCCTCGCTGCAGGCGCGCCTCGACCGGCATCCGATCTACGCCGCCGTCGAAAGCATCGACGATCTGCGCGTGTTCATGCAGCACCATGTGCATTCGGTGTGGGACTTCATGTCGCTGATCAAATACCTGCAACACACGGTGGCGCCGGCGCGCTGGCCGTGGACGCCGGGCGCGGACGCCACCGTGCAACGTTTCATCAACGAACTGGTGCTGGAAGAAGAGACCGACGAGGCCGGCCCCGATGCGCCAGGCGAATTCTCCAGCCATTTCGCGCTGTATCTCGGCGCCATGCGCGAAATCGGCGCCGATGCCGACACGCCGGCGCGTTACGTCGACATCGCCGGGCGTGACGGCATCGCCGCCGCGCTGGCCTCCGGCCTGGCGCC